>JAZKHN010000290.1:0-12518 GCA_040385325.1 Pseudomonadota bacterium | reverse complement strand
AGCGACGACAGGCATGGCGCTGGTAACCAGGGCCAGCGGGCCGTGTTTCAGTTCGCCTGCGGGGTAGGCTTCTGCGTGGATGTAGCTGATCTCCTTGAGCTTGAGCGCGCCTTCCATGGCGATCGGGTAGTGCATGCCGCGGCCGAGGAAGAGCGCGTTGTCCATCTTCGCGAAGTCTTCTGACCAGGCGATGACCTGCGGCTCAAGCGCCAGCACGGCGGCGATGGCTGCAGGCAGGTGGCGCATGGCCTTGAGGTGTTCGCCCTCTTCTTCGTCGCTGAGTTTGCCCTTGCTTTGCGCAAGCGCCAGCGTCAGCAAAAACAGGCCCGCCAGCTGCGCGGTGAAGGCCTTGGTGGATGCCACGCCGATCTCTACACCGGCGCGTGTGATGTAGGCGAGCTTGCATTCGCGCACCATGGCCGAGGTGGACACATTGCAGATGGTGAGTGTCTGCGTCATGCCCAGCGATTGCGCGTGGCGCAATGCGGCGAGTGTGTCGGCCGTCTCACCGCTCTGCGTGATCGTGACAACCAGCGTGCGCGGATTGGGCACGCTGGTGCGGTAGCGGTATTCGCTGGCGACCTCGACCTGCGTCGGGATACCGGCAATCGATTCGAGCCAGTACTTGGCCGTGCAGCCGCTGTAGTAACTGGTGCCGCAGGCCAGAATCAGCACCGAGTCGATGTCCTGGAAGACGCGGAAAGCCTGGTCGCCGAACAGTTCGGGAACGATCCCCTCGACGCCTTCAAGCGTGTCGGCAATCGCGCGCGGCTGCTCGAAGATTTCTTTCTGCATGTAGTGGCGGTACGGACCCAGCTCGGCCGCGCCGCTGTGCGCATGCACGGTGCGAACCTGGCGCTGAACGGCTTTGTGGTCGCGGTTGATGACCCAGTACTTGCCGAGCTGCAGGTCGACCAGGTCGCCTTCTTCAAGGTAGACGATCTGGTCGGTCACGCCGGCCAGCGCCATCGCATCGCTGGCGAGAAAGTTTTCTGAATGGCCCGTACCGACACCAAGAATCAGCGGCGAGCCGGCGCGCGCGCCGACCACGCGGTGTGGTTCGTCCTTGCAGAAAGCGGCAATCGCAAAAGCGCCGTGCAGTTGAGCGACGGCGGCTTTCAGCGCCTCGAACAGGTCGCCGTCATACAGGCTGTCCATCAGGTGCACGATGACTTCGGTATCGGTCTGGCTGGTAAAGACATAACCTTTGGCCTGCAGCGCAGCGCGCAGTTCTTCGTGGTTTTCAATGATGCCGTTGTGCACCAAAGCGACCTTGCCGGGCTTTGTTGACGCATCGCCGGTGCCGTGGCTGAAGTGCGGGTGAGCGTTGTGCACGGCGGGCGCGCCATGGGTGGCCCAGCGGGTGTGGGCGATGCCGGTGCCGCCCTCGACTTTTTCAGCATCGACCTGACTTTGCAGCTCTGCCACGCGGGAGGTGCTTCGCGCCCGCTTCAGGCCGTTGGCGTAGACCGCCACGCCGCAGGAGTCATAACCCCGGTACTCCAGGCGCTGAAGGCCCTGGACCAGAACGGGGACGATATTCCGTGTCGAAACTGCTGCAACGATGCCACACATAGATGATTGCTCCTGAAGATGGCGTGATGCTACCTACTTAGCATTTTTCAATGTGGACTTTTTTGCAATAAAAATTGAATTTAATTTCACAAAAACTATTCAATTGAATTTAACTTCATTAATATTAAATATATGGAACAAATAGAACTAGACGCGGCAGACCTGAAATTGCTGGATACGCTGCAGCGCGACGCATCGCTCAGCAACCAGGCGCTGGCGGCGCAATTGCACATGTCGCCGCCCACCTGCTTGCGGCGCGTGAAGCGGCTGCGCGATGCGGGCCTGGTCGAGCGCGACATCGCCATCCTCAGCGCTGACCGGCTGGCCCATGTGACGGGCGCCGGACTGACGGCGATTGTCGAGATCACGCTTGACCGCCAGGGCGCTGAAATGCTGGACGCCTTCGAGCAGCGGGTGTCTGACGACGAGTCAGTACAGCAGTGCTACCGCGTCTCGCCTGGGCCGGATTTTGTGCTGATGGTGCATGTACGCGACATGCCGGCCTACCTGGCGCTGGCGCAGCGGCTGTTCACGGGCGATGCGAATGTGCGCAACGTGAAGGCATTTTTTGCGACAAAACGGGCCAAGTTTGAGCCGCGCCTGCTGCTGGCCTGAGCGCGCGCCAAGCCCAAGGCAAAAATTTGTCGTATACGTTAAATTTTTAATGTATACGTTAAAATTTAAAGAAAAGTTAACTCCCATATTAACTTTTCGGCTTTTTGGCACCTGGTAAATGCCATAAACCCCTCCAAAGGCTCAAAAAAGGCCTGTTTTATGGCATTAAATCGGCTGAAGCCCTTTAAATACGTACGTGAGCAGCTATTGAATTAATAGCAAATCACAACGATGCCCGCAATCAGGACTTCACCTTCACAGGCCGCGTCCAGTTGGGCAGGCTGATCTGCTTGCCGCGCGCCACGCTCAGGGCATCGGCCGGTGTGCTTTTGGTGATGGTCGAGCCGCCACCCACCGTGCCGCCTGCGCCTATGGTGACGGGTGCGACCAGCACGCAGTTGCTGCCGATGTGCACGTCGGCCTCAATCACCGTGCGGTGCTTGTTGGCGCCGTCGTAGTTGGCGGTGATGCTGCCGGCACCGTAATTGACGCGCTCGCCCACCGTGGCGTCGCCCAGATAGGCCAGGTGGTTGGCCTTGGCGCCTTTGGCCAGGGTTGAATTTTTCACCTCGACGAAGTTGCCAATATGCACCTCTGCGCCCAGGTCTGCGCCGGGACGAAGCCGGGCAAAGGGTCCGACGAGTGCGCCTTCGCCCACCTGCACACCCAGCTTTTCGCCATCGATGTGCGTGAAGGGGTGAATCACGGCGCCGGCGGCAATCGTGCAGTTGGCGATCACGCAGTTGGCGCTGATGCGCACGCCATCGCCCAGCGTGACCTTGCCTTCAAACAGGCAGTTCACGTCAATCTCGACATCGGCACCACAAACCAGCTCACCACGCACGTCAAAGCGTGCGGGGTCGGCCAGGCGTACGCCCTGTTCCATCAGGGCCGTGGCGCGCCGCTGCTGGTAGACGCGCTCAAGCTCGGCCAGTTGCACAGGGCTGTTGATTCCGGCCACCTGTGCGGCATCCGTGATCTGGTGCGCGACCACGGCCACGCCGTCGGCGACTGCAAACTTCACGATGTCGGTCAGGTAGTACTCGTTCTGCGCGTTTTTGTTGTCGAGCCGGGCCAGCCACTGGCGCAGCAGGCGTGTGGGCACGGCCATGATGCCGCTGTAGATCTCGGTGATTTTTCGCTGCTCGTCGCTGGCGTCCTTGTGCTCGACGATGGCGCGCACCTGGGCTGAGGCCTGCGCGCCTGCACGCACGATACGGCCGTAGCCGGTGGGGTCGGGCATCGCCAGCGTCAACAGCGCCAGCCGCTGGCCGTCGCATTCATTGATCAGCGCCTGCAGGGTGGCGGCTTCGGTCAGGGGCACGTCGCCTGAGAGCACCAGCGTCACGCCATCGTCGGCCAGCAGTGGCACGGCCTGCTGCACCGCATGCCCGGTACCGAGCTGGGGTTCCTGGCGGGCAAATTCAGGCACCACGCCGCTGGCCGCAGAAGCCATGCGCGCACATGCGGCTTCTACTTCCGTGGCACCATGACCAGTGATGACAACCGCTTTTCTGGCTGACATTTGTTCAGCGCAGCGGATGACATGAGCGAGCAGTGCCATGCCGCCCAATCGGTGCAATACCTTGGGCAGACCGCTTTTCATGCGGGTGCCTTTGCCTGCAGCCATGATGACCACGTCGATGGGGAGTGACATGCTTTTTCCTGTAAATGTTTCGAAATTGGGCAGAGCGCCCCGGATTATCGGCCTGCTGGCGCTGGCGCTTTTGCTCAATGCCTGCAGCGCCATCAAGATCGCCTACAACCAGGCGCCCGAACTGGCTTACTGGTACCTCGACGGTTATGTCGATTTCAACGGCAACCAGATGGTGCAGGTGAAAGACGAACTCGCGCGGCTGCAGGCCTGGCACCGCCAGAGCCAGCTGCCGATTTATGTGGACACGCTGCAAAAACTTCAGCAGGAAGTGCCTGCAAGCATGAGCAGCGAGCGAATTTGCACCGTCTATTCGGATGTGCGCCTCAAACTGATGGCGGTGTCCGACCGCGCAGAGCCGGCCATCGCGGCACTGGCGACCAGCATAGAGCCGCAGCAGATCACGCAAATGGAAAAGCGTTTTGAAAAAAGCAACAGGGAATACCGCGAGGACTACATTGAGGCCAGCGCGAAGTCGAGCCGCAAGAAACGCTACAAGCAGGCACTTGAGCGCGCCGAGATGCTGTATGGCCGGCTGGATGATGCGCAACGTGAACTGCTGGGGAAAAACATAGATCAGTCGCACTTTGATGCCAGGCTTTTTTATGCCGAAAGACTTCGCCGCCAGCGCGACGCCGTTCAAACCCTCAAGACGCTGATAGCAGCCCGGCAAAGCGGAACGCAGAGCCCTGAAAAAACAAAAGCCGCTGTGCGCGGCGTGATGGACAGGTCATTCAATTCACCTGATGCCGCCTACCGCAGCTACCAGGAGAAGTTCACCCGGGATGGTTGCAAGGACCTTGCAGAATTCCACAACACCACATCTGCCGCGCAGCGTGCGCACGCAGTGAAGACGCTCGCCAAATATGAGCAGGACATGAAGATATTGATGAAGGACTAGGGCCACTCGACCCTGTGGGCCCTATTGCTCCACGCCACGCGATTGCGTGCGTTCTCGCTCATACGAAAATTCGCCCGCCTGGTTTGTTCTGGCGCCGCCGCCTTGCTGCCGTGGCTGGAACTCCCCGGAACCACTGCTTTGCTGTTGCTGCCTGTCGGCAACCCTGAGCGGCTGCTGCTGAATGCGCGGGCGCGCTGCCGGAATGCTGTTCATGTTGTGTATCCTTCACCCTCATTGCCGGCCACCTGAAGGCGGCCATGCTGAAACTGAAAAAGGAGCTTATGAGCAGCCGGTGATGAGGTGCGTCAGCCTGGTTGACCCGGCACTGTAGTCCACCGCTTACAGCAGCGGTACCCGGCGCAGCGGCTTGTCGTAATAGTCGGCAATGCGCTCAAGTGCGCGCGTGTTGTGCAGCCGCAGCCTGCCGTCCCGGATCTCATGCAGGCCGAGTTTTTGCAGCCGGCGCAGGGTCTTGTTGGTATGCACAAGCGACAGGCCCAGCGCATCGGCAATGTGCTGCTGGTTGATGGGGAAATCAATCGAGGAGCCATCGGGGTCATCACCGTACTCCAGGCCCAGCCGCTGCACCCTGCGATAGAGGTGCATGAGCAGCATGGCCACGCTTTCGGAAGCCGTACGCCGTCCGGCAGACAGCAGGGCATCGTCAACCATGCCCTCTTCACGCGAGGCCAGCCAGGTGACATCAAACCCGAGCGTGGGATAGTCGGCAAAGAGTTCAAGCAGGCCATCGCGCGGAAACACGCAGAAAACCGCATCGGTAATCGCTTCGACGCCGTGTACGGCACTGTCGGCAAACTCCTGTTGCAGGCCGATGAAATCACCGGGCAAGAGGAAGTTGAGGATTTGCCGGCGGCCGTCGCTCAGCGTTTTGTAGCGGAATGCCCAACCTGAGTACAGGGTGAACAGCTTGCCGTTGGGGCTGCGCTCATGGATCACGGTGCCCCCCGCATCTACCTGCCGGATGCCGGAGCGGAAGGCCTCCATGTACTGGAGCTGGTCGTGCGTCACGGGCGTAAAGACATCGAGCTTGCGCAGGCCGCAATTGGTGCAATCAGGGGGGCAGTTTGTAAAAGCCGGGTCCGACATCGTAGGTAGCCACCTGTAGTTATGTAACGAATCTTATGCCTGAATGTCTATGTCTTTTGACATTGTTGACCCGATAGGGACTGGCTATATTCCACCGCAATGACCACCACACCACCGCTGCACGAGGTCCTCTACGTCAGCACCCTGAATGCCGGGCAACCCATCAGCATCGTCGCAGACATCGCCGCCAAGGCGCGCGTTTTCAATGAATCACACAATATCACGGGCCTGCTGGTCTTTGACGGCATGCGTTTTTGCCAGCAGCTGGAAGGTGAGCGCAAGCCGGTGATGGCCCTGCTGGAGCGCATACGGCAGGACCCGCGCCACAGCAACGTGGAAGTGCTTCATCATGCACCCATCAACGAGCGGCGCTTCAGGCGCTTCAGTCTGGGTTACACCACGGTTGATGATGTGGATGCGCTCGAGAAGCTGGAGCAGCTGGACGGCCAGGCCGCGATGGATTTTTTCGTATCACTGCTGGCAACGCTTGACCTGGACGCCTGAGACTGCACATGCCCAGTAACGGCAGACGAGGCATGATTGCGGCATGGCGACATCAAAAGACGACTTCGCGATTTACTGCTGCGACCTGCTCTCCGGCGTTGGCCGCTGCAGCCTCAAGCGCATGTTTGGCGGCCATGGCATCAGCACGGACGGCCTCACTTTTGCGCTGGTGGCAGACCTGGGCGGCGGTGAAAAGCTGTGGCTGAAGGCTGATGCGGAAACCGCTGCGCGCTTCGAGGCCGCGGGCTGCGAGCGCTTCAGCTACACAGTCACCCGCGGGGGCAAGCCAGCCTCACACAGCCTGAACTATTACAGCGCGCCCGAAGAAACGATGGAATCGGCGGCACTGATGCTGCCGTGGGCGAGGTTGTCGCTTGAAAGTGCGGTGAAGGCCAGGCCAGCGCCCCGAAAACCCAAACTGGCTGCGGCCAAAAAGAAAACCGCCGTGCGCAAAAAAATCAGACCCTGACGCCGCCCACAAGGCCAAGGGCCAGACCCCGCAACAGCCTGCGGGCCGCACCCGCCACCAGTTGCAGCGCCAGCAGCAGATCGCCGAACAGCTGAACAACGCCACGGGGCTGGGCAGCAGGTTGCCAGCTGAAATATGCAGCCGACGCCTCACCCACGGCAAACGACTCCATGACCACCGAGCAACCTGCAGGCACGGCCATGCTCTCGCCAGCTTCAAGAAAGTAATCACCGGCGCGCACCCTGGCATCCTGGCCGGCATCGTCAAAGGTCAGCCAGACGCGGCCATGCGCCACACGCAACTCGCCAGGCTGGCCGGAAAGCAGGGTCAAGGCACGCCCGTGGCCCAGCTTCCAGCAACCGGCGAGGCCCACGATCTGGCCGGTACCCGGGTCAGCGGCATGCTGCAGGTAGTGAACGGCAGAGGAGATGGCTTGTACGTGGCTCATGGTGTACTTTCAAAAATGGCCTGAATTCTTTGGCAGGCATTGAATGATCAAGCCGCCGTGCTTCACAGTCCAATGAAATCGCGTTACGCTATTCATTCCATAAACGCATTAATCATGGATAAGCTGCCATGCTGCATTCACAAACCCACCTGCGCTCCCGCCCCATTTCAGCCGGACAGTTGCGCGCTTTCGAAGCCGTTGCCCGGCACCTGAACTTTCGCGCTGCCTCAGAAGAACTGGCCCTGACGCAATCCGCCGTCAGCCGGCAGATCCAGGCGATTGAAGAAGAAGTCGGCGTCAGCCTGTTTCACCGCCACACGCGTGCGGTTGAACTCACCAGCGCCGGCGGTGTACTGCTGCGCGCCGTGTCGCCTTCACTGGACCGCATCGACGGCGCGGTGCGGCAGATTCGCCAGAGCGCAGGCCGCAAGAATGTGGCACTGACCACCTTTGCCTCATTTGCATCGATGTGGCTGATCCCCCGGCTGGAGATGTTCCAGCGCGACAACCCCGACATCGACATCCGCATTGACGCCTCGGACGTGGCGGTGGATCTGGACATCTCGGACATCGATCTGGCGCTGCGTTACGCCCCCGCCAGCAATGTGCCGCCCACCGCAGTGCGCATGTTTGGCGAGCAGATCACCGCGGTCATCAGCCCCTGGCTGCTCAAGAGCGGCCCCAAACTGAAAAAGCCCGACGACCTGGCGAACTTCACCCTGATCGAGGCCGGCGACTCGCACTACACCCACCAGGAATGGCTGACCTGGCGGCGCTGGCTGGACGCCCACGCTTCGCCCAAGCTCGAAGCGAAGCGCTGGCTCTACTTCAACTACGCCTACCAGATGGTGCAGGCCGCCCTCACAGGGCAGGGCGTGGTGCTGGCCCGCCTGCCGCTCATCGCAGAAAGCCTGGCCTCAGGTGACCTGGTCGAGCCCCTGCCCCACATGCGGCTGGAGTCCCCCATGGCCTACTGGCTGGTGCCCGGGCCCCGCGCCCTGGCCCGGCCGGAGGTCGCAGCTTTTTGCGAATGGCTGAAGGGGCAGTCGGCGCTGACGCGTGAGGCGATTGGGGATGTACCTGATCCCGATACGGTCGATCACTTTGATTAAGCGGGCGGGTCCGCTCTGGCACCAGATCTGATCCGGGCTGGCCTCAGGCCAGGCGATGCTCAAACTCGCCGATCTTTTCAATCCACAGTTTCACGGTCTGCCCGGGTTTGAGGAATATTTTCCGGGGCGTGCCCACGCCGGCAGGCGTACCGGTCAGGATCATGTCCCCGGGGTGCAGCGTGACCCGTGAAGAAATGCCGGCGATCTGCTCCGCCACATCAAAGATCAGCTGGTCGCTGTTCGAGTTCTGCATCAGTTCACCATCGACCCAGAGCTTCAGGCCCAGATTGTGCGGATTGCCCACGTCTTTTGCAGGCGCCATCCACGGGCCGGTGGGACAGGATCCGTCGAAGGACTTGTGTGCCACCCAGTCGAAACGAAAAGGGCTCTCAGGCGGGTTTTTGTGCCTCAGCATGGCGTCGCGGGCCGAGAGGTCGTTGGCGATGGTGTAGGCGGCGACGTAATCCAGCGCGTCCGCCACAGTCACGTTGCTGGCGGTGCGGCCGATGATGGCGACCAGCTCGATTTCCCAATCGACAGTTTTTGAAAACGCCGGCAACTTGATGACGGCACCCGGCCCGCGTATCGTGCTGCGCGAACTCTTGATGAAATGCCATGGCGTCTCACCCAGGTCCTTCATGGTCGGGCCTTCAGGCAGGTTCTGGGCACGTTCCATTTCACGCACATGGTCCAGGTAATTGGCACCGGCGCAATAAATCGCGCCCGGGTACATGACGGGGGCCAGCAGATTGACGCTGGCCAGCGCCACGCCGGGCTGCCGGGGCTTGCCACCTGCGATCGCTGCGGCAGCGGTCTGCAACAAGGGCTCGGCGCGGGGCCATTCATTGAGGATGCCCAGTGTCGAGGCGAAGGTGGCTGCACCGGTTTCCTTTTCCACGTCATACACATTGCCGTCCACCAGCAGGGCCGCGCGGCCTTCTTCGCCGGCACCGTAATTCAAAAGCATGTAGCCCATAGGTCGATGTCCTTGTGTTGTTCAGGTGCCTGCCGAAGACATTTCGGAGTCTTCATACCGGTCGCCGAAATCAAACATGTCGTCGTTCTGGATGCCGTCGTAATACTGGAACTCCCACCAGTTGTGGTCGCGGTCTTCCAGGTAAAACGAGTAAACACCGTGCTGCTTGACCTTCTCGCGTACCTCGCGAATGCCGTATTTTTCTTTCATGTCGTTGGCGGCCTGCCAGATGCGGTCCACGTCTTCTGCGCTGCCGACATCAATGCCCCAGTGGTTGTCGACGTTGCAGGGATGCACCAGGTCGCCGACCTCCAGGCAGACGATATGAAAGCGCATGCCGCAGCGGATGGCCATCGCAGGCTTGGCGTGCCTGACGCATTGAAAGCCGAGGAACTCCTCGTAAAACTTTCGTGATTCCTTCAGGCTGTAAACCTCAAGCGTGCCGTGCGAGAGGTACTCGGACCTGACGACCGAGCCGGTGTTGTCGTAGGGTGCCAGTGCATCCTGGATTCTCATGGTGGTCTCTCTTGTTCAGTTGTTAAGGGGTATAAATAAACGCGCTGCCGTTCAGGCTTCACTCAATGCCAGGTTCGCAGCACTCAGGAAAGCATCGCCAAAAAATTCATCTTCGGGCAGGCCAGCACCTGAAATAAAGGCATCAGCTGCCGCCTCGACCATGGCGGGCGAGCCACAGGCGTAGACCTGATGGCCGGACAAATCCGGCACATCTTTCATGACTGCGTGCTGTACGTAACCGGTAAAGCCGGTCCAGCCGTCTTCGGCCTGCGGTTGCGACAACACCGGTACATAGACCACATCCAGCTGTGAGGCGAGGCTCCTGATGTGTTCATCCACATACAGGTCTGCCGGGCGGCGACCGCCCCAGTAAACGCGCATGGGCCGCTTGAGCTTCTTGCGCACGGCATATCTCAGCATCGACAGGACAGGCGCGATGCCGGTGCCCGTGGCCATCAGCACCAGCGGCCTGTCACTCTCCTCGCGCAGGTAGAAGGTGCCCAATGGCGCATTCAGGCGCAGCAGCTCACCTTCCTTGAGGCTTGAGAACACCCTGTCCGTGAACAGGCCACCCGGCATGTGGCGGATGTGCAGTTCGATGTCGATCACACCCTCGGCTGAAGGCGCGCTGGCAATCGAATAGCTGCGGGTGATGCCTCCCGGCAGCTGAACATCAATGAACTGCCCCGGCGCGAACATGAGGTTTTCATTCATGGGAAGGCGCAGGTCGAGAATGGCGACATCAGGTGACGGTTTGTGTATGCGCTTGATTCGGGCGGGCATCAGCCTGGGTTTGACCTGAGCCAGCACCAGCTCTTCCACCTCGACTTCCAGGTCGCTCAGCGGCTTGGCCCTGCAAAGAAGCGCAAAGCCTTTCTGCTTCTGCTCTTCCGTCAGGTAGGACGCATGGGCATTGCCGTAGTCCACCGTGCCCCGCACCACCTTCCCTCGGCAGGTCTTGCAATTGCCGGCGCGGCAGCTGTAGGGCATGTTGAGGCCGTGGGCCAGCCCGGCGTCCAGCACCGTGGTACCGGCGGGTACGTCATAGGTATGGCCGCTCGGGCGCAGGATGACTTGAAAACCCATGTCCGCTCACTCCGCCTGCATGCCCAGCTGCGGCAGCAGCGTGGCGTTGGTTTTGAGGTCTGCACGAATCATCTGCGTCATGGCGGCGGGTGTCATGGCAGTGGCCGCAACACCGTCAGAGGCATAGTGGCTGACGAGGTCCTGCTCAGCCAGGGCCCGGGTGATTTCCTCATTGAGTTTTTTCACCACCTCAGGCGGCGTTCCCCGCAGCCCGACCAGGCCGACCCAGGACTCCACCGTCACGCCTTTGGGGCCGCCGGCTTCCTCCACCGTCGGCACGTTAGGCGCCACGACCGAACGCGCCGGTGCCGCCACCGCCACCACCTTGAGCTTGCCGGCCTTGACCAGCGGATTGAGCGAACCCATGGACAGCACGGTGAAATCCACCTCGCCGGTGGACGCAGAGATGCCCAGTTGCGCCCCGTCCTTGTACGGAATGGCCATCATCTTGGTGTCACTCAGATGCGCCAGCACGGCACCACCAAAGTGCGGTGGGCTGCCGACGTAAGGAATGCTGTAGGTGACACGGCCAGGCGCGCCCCTGGCCTTGCCCACCAGCTGGCCGATGTCCTGGTGGGGACCGGCCGCAGATGTGGCGATGAAAAACGGGGCACGGTAAATGGTGGAGATCGCCTCGAAATCCTTTTCCGTGTCAT
This sequence comes from Pseudomonadota bacterium, assembly GCA_040385325.1. Classification (GTDB taxonomy): domain Bacteria; phylum Pseudomonadota; class Gammaproteobacteria; order Burkholderiales; family Burkholderiaceae_C; genus Polaromonas. Next base: position 899 of record JAZKHN010000290.1, on the reverse strand, counting down.
ATGGAAGTTTCTTGAAAAGATAGGGGTTCATGGTCAGGTGCGCATTGCTCACCAGCAGCAACGTGTGGCCGTCGGCCTGCGCCTGCTTGAAACTGTTGACGGCAATGAAGCCGTTACCCCCCGGACGCGCATCGATAAACACCTGCTGGCCCAGACGCCGCGAGAGCTTTTCTGCCAGCACACGCATGGCCAGGTCGGGGCTCAGGCCAGCCGGGTATGGCGAGATCACGCGTATGGGCCGGGTGGGATAAACCGCCGTGGGGGCCTGCGCAGCAACCTGCGCCGCTGCCACGGCCAGCAGGCCGCTCAGGCTGAAAGCCATCAGGCGGCCCAGCATGGAACGCCTGCCTGCGGCGCTGTAGGGCGCGGATGTGCTGTGGGTATGCATCGTGTTGTCTCCTGCTTGTAGCGGGCCGCCAGGAATGGCGTCCCTTGTTCTGCAGGCAGTTTGCTTTATTTCACGGGATGCACAAATAGCTGTTTCTGGAATGCCTTTTTGCACTGGTGCAAAAAGCATCCGGGGCAAGCATTCGCGGCCGGTGCGGTATCGGCATATTTGGTTGCGCCGCAGGCACACCCTAAAGCTGCGATTTGAGGAAGTCGATGAACGTGCGCGTGCGCGCCGGCATCATCCGTGTGGCGGTGAGTGCGTAGATCGGCAGCGGTGCCGCCGTCCAGGACCGGAGCACGCGCACCAGCGTGCCCGCCTCCAGCTCTTCGCGGCACAGGCTGGCCGGCAGCAAGGCGACGCCGGCGCCGCCAACAGCAAGTCTGCGTATCAGGCCTATGCTGTTGAGAACCAGCGGTCCACTGACACGTACCTGGGCACGCTCACTGCCCTTGTAAAGCGTCCACAGGGAGCGGGCCTCGTTGCCGTTGAGGCGTTCCAGCAGGCAGGC
>JAZKHN010000289.1:0-3330 GCA_040385325.1 Pseudomonadota bacterium | reverse complement strand
GACGGCACACCGGACGAAGTGCGCAACAACGAAGACGTGATCAAGGCGTACCTGGGAACGAGTCACTAATCATGAACAAGACACTCTTCTTTTCAAGCGGCCGCCGTGGAACCGGCTTTGCCGGGCCACCAGCGGCGTCCCCTGCAAGGGGAGAGGCGGCTACGCGAAGCGAGTCCGCAACAGGGGTGAGGGAAATATTCTGATGGCATTCTTTTTAGAGACTCTGTTTGGTGGCCTGATGGCCGGCATGCTTTATTCGCTGGTGGCGCTCGGCTTTGTGCTGATCTTCAAGGCTTCCGGTGTCTTCAACTTTGCGCAAGGCGCCATGGTGCTCTTCGCTGCGCTGGCGATGGCGCGCTTTTCGGAATGGATTCCGCAGTGGACAGGCATCAACAACCTGCTGTTCGCCAACGTCTGCGCATTTGTCATCGCAGGCATCATCATGTTTGCGGTCGCATGGGTGATCGAGCGGCTGGTGCTGAGCCACCTGGTCAACCAGGAAGGCGCAACGCTGCTCATGGCCACACTGGGCATTGCCTACTTTCTTGAAGGCCTGGGCCAGACGCTGTTCGGCAGCAGCATTTACAAGATTGACATCGGCATGCCAAAAGAGCCGATCTTTATTCTTGACAAGATGTTCCAGGGCGGCATCCTGATCAACAAGGAAGACCTGATTGCTGCGGCGATTGCCGCAGGCCTGGTCGCCCTGCTCAGCGTCTTCTTCCAGAAAACATCAACCGGCCGCGCCCTGCGCGCAGTTGCTGATGACCACCAGGCCGCGCAATCGATAGGTATCCCGCTGGGCCGCATCTGGGTCATCGTCTGGTGTGTGGCAGGTGTCGTTGCGCTGGTCGCCGGAATGATCTGGGGCAGCAAGCTGGGCGTGCAGTTTTCACTCACCACCGTGGCCCTGCGTGCGCTGCCCGTCGTGATCCTCGGAGGCCTGACGTCTGTACCCGGCGCCATTATTGGTGGCCTGATCATCGGCGTCGGTGAAAAGCTTTCAGAGGTGTATCTCGGGCCTTTTGTAGGTGGCGGTATCGAAATCTGGTTTGCCTATGTATTGGCACTTGGGTTTTTGTTGTTCCGTCCTCAAGGATTGTTCGGTGAAAAGATCATCGACCGCGTATGAAATACGCGGTAAACCAACCCATTGGTTCTCTGCACGTAAGGGCAGAGGATGATCTTTCAGAGAAGGCTAACCTTTGCGCAGCAAAGTTAAGCGAAGCGTGCCGTAGCTAAAAGATATTGAGACATACATGCTTTACAGAGAAAACGGTCAATTCAAAACCACCTACCGGGCGGATCAGCAGATCTTCCCTATCCTGCAGGACCGCATTGTGGTGGGCCTGTTCCTGCTGTTTGCGTTTGTTGCCGTGCCCATGCTGGCAAGCGACTACCTGTTCCGCGCCATCCTGATTCCCTTCCTCATCATTTCGCTGGCCGCCCTGGGTGTGAACATTTTGGTCGGTTACTGCGGCCAGATCTCGCTGGGCTCGGGCGCCTTCATGGCTGTAGGTGCATACGGCGCGTACAACTTCTTTGTGCGTATTCCCGGCATGCCGCTCATACCAGCGCTGATTCTTGGCGGCCTGTGCGCCACCGCGTTCGGCATTTTGTTCGGCCTGCCCAGCCTGCGCGTCAAGGGCCTGTACCTGGCTGTCGCAACGCTGGCCGCACAGTTCTTCAGCGACTGGATGTTTCTGCGCATCAAGTGGCTGACCAATGATTCACCTTCGGGCTCCATCTCCGTGACACAGCTGCAGGTGTTCGGCATGCCCATAGACAGCGCAGTAAGCAAATACCTGCTGTGCCTCGGCATACTGGTCGTCATTGCGTTGCTGGCCAAAAACCTGGTGCGCGGCGCCATCGGCCGCGAGTGGATGGCCATACGCGACATGGATGTGGCCGCAGCCGTCATCGGCATACGCCCGATGTACGCCAAGCTCAGCGCCTTTGCCGTGAGCTCCTTCATCATTGGCGTGGCCGGCGCGTTGTGGGGTTTCATTCACCTGGGCGCGTGGGAACCTGCTGCGTTCTCGGTCGACTTTTCATTCCGCCTGCTGTTCATGGTGATCATCGGCGGTCTGGGTTCCATCCTTGGCGGCTTTCTGGGTGCGGCTTTTGTCACCATCCTGCCGATTGTGCTGAGCCGTGCGCTGCCGGCCATCACCAGCCTGTTCGGCTACGAGATGAGCACGGCAGGTGTGTCGCACGCGGAACTCATGATTTTTGGCGGCCTGATCGTCTGGTTCCTGATTGTGGAACCGCACGGCCTGGCCAAGTTGTGGGCGGTTGCAAAGCAGAAATTACGTTTATGGCCATTCCCCCACTAATAGACCCATGCAAGCTCGAGCCGCGGAACCGGCTTCGCCGGGCCGCAGGCGGGCGGCCCCCTCGGGGGGCAGCGCATGACACGAAGTGCAAAGCGTGGGGGCCCATTTAATGCTCGCAACTACCGATGCGTAACAGGGGTTTTATCCATTTACTCAGGTGTCCGTTTGGATTTTGGTTTTCAGGTGTGTGATTTTTAAATTTTCAGGAGACAACAATGAAGATTCGCAGTTTGATTCTGGCAGTGGCTGCAATAGCCGCTGGCGCTTCGTCCCTCGTGACGACCAGCGCATTTGCGCAGGCGAAGGAACAGTTCTTCCCGCTGCTGTCCTACCGCACCGGGCCTTATGCACCCAACGGCGTGCCATGGGCCAACGGCAAGCAGGACTACCTCAAAATGGTCAATGCGCGCGACGGCGGCATCAACGGCGTGAAGCTGACCTATGAAGAGTGCGAAACAGGTTACGCCACCGACCGCGGTGTGGAATGCTACGAGCGCCTCAAGGGCCGCCCCGGCGTTGCAATTTTTGACCCGCAGGCCACCGGCATCACCTTTGCGCTGACTGAAAAAGTCACGACCGACAAGATCCCGCTGATCACGCTGGGCTACGGCCTGTCGGTGGCGCAGGACGGCCAGGCCTTCAAGTGGAACTTCCCGCTGATGGGCAGCTACTGGACGGCGGCTGACATCCTGATCCAGCACATCGGCAAAAAAGAAGGCGGCATGGACAAGCTCAAGGGCAAGAAGATTGCCCTGGTCTACCATGACTCGCCGTTTGGCAAGGAACCCATTCCCCTGCTGCAGGAACGCGCCAAGATGCAGGGTTTTGACCTGCAGCTGATCCCCGTGACGGCACCCGGCGTCGAGCAGAAGTCTGCATGGCTGCAGGTTCGCCAGTCGCGCCCCGACTACGTGTTGCTGTGGGGCTGGGGTGTGATGAACTCCACCGCACTGAAGGAAGCGCAGGCCACCGGCTATCCGCGCGACAAGATGTA
>JAZKHN010000288.1:0-12790 GCA_040385325.1 Pseudomonadota bacterium | reverse complement strand
GCTGGGAAAGGGCCTGGGCCGGGCCATGATCAGCAGCTTCATGCAGATGACCTGGGCCGACTGGCCCGATGCGTCGGTTGCTATTGTGCCGGTGCACGCGGCCAACACCTCTTCATGGCGGGCTCTGGCGGGCGCGGATTTCGCGCATTCGGCCACCGGTGAACTGACCCCGGACAACCCCGCCGACAACCGGGAACACGTGGTTTACACGCTCGCCCGGCCTCAGGCCTTCAACGCAGGGGCCAGCGCGCCAAGGTAAGTGCGCACATTGACATCACGGGCCAGCGTATCGAAATCAGGTGCCTGCGTGACCACGCCTTTTTGCACGAAGATAAACCGTTCGCAGTGCTGGCGCAGTATGTCGACGTGGTAGGGCTCGTTGGGGTGAAGGCACAAAAACACCAGCCTTCCGTTCTTGCGCAGGCGCGTGAAAAAATCAAGCATGAAGCCGATGTAGCCGTCTTGCGTATTGAACTGGGGCTCGTCGAAGAGGTGCACCAGCGGTGAATCGCCAGACGCATGTGCCAGCATGAAATCCGGCTTTGACTTCTGGAAAGAGCGCACCTGGTAGGACTGGTGGTAATGCACGGCCAGTCTGTCGCGTTCCCGTGTGCGCACCTGATGGATGTCCTGGCCATTGACCAGTACGCGTCCCGCGGTGGGCAGGTTGCTGCCGGTGATCAGCTCAAACAGCGTGGTCTTGCCCGAGCCGTTAGGCCCCATGACACCGACCACACAGGGCTTGTCTACCTCGAAGTCCGCATTCAATGAAAAGGTGGTTGTTTTTTTAAGGACACCGCGCTGGTAGCGCTTGGCGACATTGTCAACACGCAAAAGGGGGTGGCTCATGACTCAGACTCCAAGAAGATGCTGGCGCAGGGCAGCGTTATCGCGCAATTCGGCCGCCTGGCCTTCGTGGACCACCCGGCCCTGGTTCATCACATAAACACGGTCGGCCACAGCCAGCGCGCTTTGTACGTTCTGCTCCACCACCAGCACTGCAATGCCTTCAGATTTCAGCCTTGTGATGGTCTTCATGACGTCCTGCACCACCTTGGGTGCCAGGCCCTGGCTGGGTTCGTCAAACAGCACCAGGCCTGGGGAGCCCAGGAGGGCGCGCGATATGGCCACCATCTGCATTTCACCGCCGGACAGGTTTTCACATTCACGGTGCATCAGGTACTCCAGCGCGCTGAAGATTTCAAAACACTCTTTCTCGCTCCATTTCCGAAAGCGGGTCTGCTTGCGTGCAATCGCCAGGTTGCGCGCCACCGTGAGCGTCGGAAAGATGCGCCTGTCGTCAGGCACCCAGCCCAGGCCGGCCCTGGCTATTTCGTGCGTGGGCGTGCGGGTCACGTCGCGCCCGTCAAATGAAACAGCACCCTGGCGCGGCTGGTTCAGGCCGAGTATTGAACGCAGGGTTGTCGTCTTTCCTGCGCCGTTAGGCCCCAGCAAGGCGACCACCTCACCGGCACCTACTGTCATCGACACATCGAACAGCACCTGCGTTTCACCATAAAAGGTGTCGATGTGCCTGATGCCCAGGATTTCTGCCGGCGCTACAGCTTTCAGTACCGCATTCATGCCAGTGCTCCCAGGTTGGAGCGCCTGACCCATTCGTTCTGGCGCAACTCGGCGGGCGTTCCCTGTGTGATCACCTGGCCCCAGTGGATGACGGAGACCTGGTCTGCCAGGCTGAAAAGAAAATTCATGTCATGCTCAATAATCACAATCGTCAGCTGACGCTTCAGCGTCTTCACAAGTTCAGCCAGGCGGGCCGTGCCTTCAGCGCCCAGACCAGCCGTCGGTTCATCCAGAAACAGCATGCGCGGTTCCGCTGCCAGCGCCACACCGATCTCAAGCGCACGGCGTTCGCCATACGAGAGGCTGCTGGCCAGCGTACGCTCCTTTCCCTTGAGACCCACACGTTCCAGCACGGCGGCGGCAAGTTCCTGTGCGTGGCTGTCTGCGCCCAGGTCGCGCCACGGATTAAAGCCCTGGTGCCTCACATGCGGCGTGGCGACCAGCACGTTGTCCAGTGCGGTGTAGCTGTCAAACAGATTCATGATCTGGAACGACCGCGAAATTCCCTTGCCGGCGATCTCGCGCGGCGAAAGGCCAGTGATGTCTTCACCGGCAAATGTCACGCTTCCCCGGTCGGGTTTGTAGCGCCCGGTGAGCACGTTGAAGCAGGTGGTCTTGCCGGCACCGTTGGGACCCATGATGCCGGTCAGCTGGCCCTCCTCGAAACCCAGGGTGATGTCCTGCAACACCACTTGCGCACCGAATCGTTTGGACAGGCCTTTGGCTTCAAACAGCTTCACAGTGAACCTCCTGCGGCGGCGCTTGTATTTGCCAGAGCAGTAGGCGCGGCTGCCTTTTTTTGCGATGAACGCCATGATTGCCATGCACCTGCAATGCCTTCGGGCTTGAACAGCACCATGACCATAAAGACCAGGCCGTACCAGAGTAGCCAGGTCTCCGTATAGGCACCAAGCAGGTCACGCGCGAGGATAAAGAAGGTGGCGCCTATGAGCGGCCCCCAGAAGCTCACAAGCCCGCCGCCTATCAGCACCATCATGACGACAAAGCCGGAGGTGTGAAGGCTCATCACGTTGGGATAGGCCGATTGCTGGGCCATGGCAAACAGCGCGCCTGCCAGCCCTGCCACAGCGGTTGAAATGGTGAACGCCAGCCATTTGTAGAGCCAGACGTTGTAGCCTACGAATGCGGCGCGTGTTTCGTTCTGCTTGATCGCGCTGAACACGCGGCCCAGCGGCGAGTGGATCAGCCGCCACAGGCCCAGCAGCACCAGCGCGAACACGGCCAGGCTGAAGAAAAAGAGCGCGTTGTTGCTGGCCAGACTGAATGATGCGAAGCCGAAATCCGCCGGCAGGCGCTTGATGTTGAGCAGGCCGTCTTCGCCGCCTGTCACGGTGTGCCATTTGTTGGCCACAAACCAGAAGACCTGGCCGAATGCGATGGTGAGCAGCGCGTAATAAATGCCGCGTCTGTGCGAAATGAAAAGCGCGACTGCCCCGCCCAGCACGGCCGTGACCACCACGGCGCCCGCCAGGTCGAACCACAGATTGGGCCAGACCTTCAGCTGCAGCAGGCCGAAGGCGTAGGCGCCCGCGCCGAAAAATGCGCCGTGCCCGAACGAGGGCAGCCCGGTAAAACCCAGCAGCAGGTTGTAGCCCATGGCAAACATCACCCACAGCATGATTTCAAGTGCCAGGTACTGGTAAAGACCCACGCGCGCCAGCCAGAGCGGCGTGGAAAGAAAGACTGCCAGCGTGATGAGCATGGGCAGTGGAAACAGCGGCGCACGGCCAGGAGCGAGTTGCATGAAAGGTTTGTCTCTATTGAGGTTTTGTAGTTGATGCCAAAAAAAAGCCTGAAAAAAAAGCTGGACAGTTCAGAATATACGTTCTATTATTTAAACATGCAAGAACATTTGTTCTATTTTTATGACCCGGTGCAAGGTGGTTCCACATGGTTCCGCAGCGCTCCTCAACAAATTGGTGACGTGCAGTTATGCAGCCAGTAACAAGTTACGAAGAACTGAAAGACATGATTGCGCGGACCTACCCCGGCATGTCCAAGCAGTTGCAGCGCATCGCCCGGTTTGCGCTTGAGCAACCGAATGAACTGGCCCTGGGCACGGTCGCTGCTGTGGCTGAAGCCACAGAGGTGCAGCCTTCAGCCATGATCCGCTTTGCAAACGCCCTCGGCTACAAGGGCTTCTCTGACATGCAACAGGTTTTTCGCGGCCACCTGGTAGAGCGCTCCGACAGTTACCGCGAGCGCATTGACCAGATGCGGCGCAAGCAGGCCGGCAGCGCACGGGCACCGGCGGGCGTGTTGCACCAGATGGTGGCTGAATCGGTGGCCGAACTGGGCCAGCTTGAAGATGGCCTGTTGCAGGCCGACCTCAAGGCGGCTGTGAAGCTTGTTGCTGCCGCGCCGCGCATTCATGTGCTGGCGCAACGCCGGGCTTTTCCTGTTGCCGGCTATCTGGCTTATGCCCTGAGCCAGCTTGAGTTGCGCACCCACCTGCTCGATGGTACCGGCGGCATGCTGCGCGAAAGCCTGCACTCCATGGCGCCGGGCGATGTGCTGCTGGTGGCCAGCTTCCGGAACTATTCGCCCGAAGTGATTGATGCTGCGGCGCGGGCCAGGGAGTTGGGTGTGCACGTGATTGCGATCACCGATGGCCCTCTTTCACCGCTCAAGGCTTCTGCAAAGGTCTGCCTCGAACTCTCTGACGACTCCTCCAGACCATTCCGCTCGCTGGTGGCGCCCATGTGTCTTGCGCAGGCGCTGGTCGTCAGCGTCGGCCATCAGCTGGCAGAAAAACCGGCAAGCAAGGTAGCGCGTCCTCCGGCAAGCCGAAAGGGAAAAGCATGAAGCGACAATTCGACGTGATCTGTATGGGCCGTGCGGCGGTTGACCTGTATGGCGAGCAGACGGGCGGTCGCCTGGAGGACATGCTCACCTTCACAAAATACCTGGGCGGCTCACCCGCGAATACTGCCGTCGGTGTAGCCCGGCTGGGGCTCAAGCCAGCGATGCTGACGCGTGTCGGGGATGAACACAACGGCCGGTTTGTGCGCGAGACGCTGCAGGCTGAGGGTGTGGACGTCACGCATGTCACGACTGATGCCCAACGTCTGACGGCCCTGGTGTTTCTGGGTATTCAGGACCGTGATACTTTTCCGCTGGTCTTTTATCGCGACAACTGTGCAGACATGGGCATCAGCGAGGCCGATGTTGATGCGGCGTTCATCGCATCCGGCACTGCGCTGCTGATTTCCGGAACGCATCTGTCGCAACCCGCTACCTACGCGGCTTGCCACAAGGCCATGACCCTGGCGAACGCAGCAGGCACGCGCGTGGTGCTTGATATTGACTACCGGCCCGTGCTCTGGGGCCTTACCAGCCCGGGCATGGGTGAGCAGCGTTTTGTGCCGTCAGGTGAAGTCAGCGCGCATCTGCAGACCATCATCGGCCTGTGCGACCTGGTGGTCGGCACTGAAGAGGAAATCCATATCGCCGGCGGCAGCACAGACACGCTGGCTGCCCTGCGCCGCCTTCGTGAACTCAGCACTGCCACCCTGGTCGTCAAGCGCGGCCCCATGGGCTGTGTCGTGTTTGAAGGCGCCATTCCCGATGACATCAACAAGGGCCTGCAGGGCCCGGGGTTTCCGGTAGATGTCTACAACGTTCTGGGCGCGGGGGACGCCTTCATGTCGGGCTTTCTGCGCGGCTGGATCAGGGACGAGCCGCTCACACGTAGCTGTGCTTACGCCAATGCCTGCGGGGCGCTGGTGGTGTCGCGGCACGGCTGCGCGCCGGCCATGGCCAGCTGGGAAGAACTGCAGTTTTTTCTGCTGCACGGCTCGCCAACACGCCGCCTGCGCGAAGACGCACAACTTGAGCATCTGCACCGCGTGACCACCCGCACCCGCCGCTGGGAAGAGCTGGTGATACTGGCGTTTGACCACCGCATGCAGCTGGAAGAAATCGCAGACCGCCATGGTGCAGCGCACGAGCGCATCAACATTTTCAAATCGCTGATCGCAGAAGGCGCGCGTCAGGGCGCAGGCAAACGCCCGGGTGTCGGCATCATTGTTGATGGTCGTTTTGGTGAAGATGTATTTCCTCCCATGACCGGCAAGGGCTGGTGGGTGGCCAGGCCGGTAGAGCTGCCGGGCTCACGCCCCCTGCAGTTTGAAGCCGGTGCGCATCTTGCCACGGCCATGCGTGCGTGGCCGGGCGAGCATGTTGCCAAATGCCTGGTCAGTTACCACCCCCATGACACGCCTTCAATGCGGGAGGCGCAACTCCAAAAACTCGCGGAGCTGCAGAAGGCCAGCGTAGACACTTTTCACGAGTTCCTGATCGAGGTGATTCCTCCGCGTGAGATGGCTGCCGATGAAACCACTGTGGCGCAGGCGCTGGAGCAGATCTACCGTGCAGGAATCCTTCCCGACTGGTGGAAGCTGCCGCCGGCTGCGACTGCGCTGGCATGGGAAGCCATTACCGAAGTGATACAGCGGCATGACCCGCATTGCCGGGGCGTGCTGGTGCTGGGCCTGGAGGCGAGCGAAGACAGGCTCGAGCAAAGCTTTGGCATTGCGTCCCCTCACGCCATATGCAAGGGCTTTGCGGTGGGCCGTTCGATATTCGCGGATTCGGCAGCCGGCTGGTTTGCCGGAAAGATGAATGACGCCGAAGTGGTGGCAGACATCGCCGAGAGATATGCACGGCTGATCAGTTTGTGGGACGAGGCGCGCTCACGCAAGACAGTACGCGCTACAGAAGCGGTCAATTGAAACAAAACAAAGGCAGACAAATGAAACAGAAAATTGGATTCATAGGCATAGGCATGATGGGTCACGGTATGGCGAAGAACCTGCTGGCCAAGGGCTTCCCCCTGACCTTCAAGATCAACCGCAATCGCGACAACCTGGCTGACCTCATTGCCGCCGGCGCAAAAGAAGCAACAAGCAATGCGGCCTGCGCGCAGGCTTCAGACATCGTCTTCATCTGCGTCACGGGCTCGCCCCAGGTCGAGGAAATTGTGTACGGAAAAGACGGCCTGCTCGAAGGCGGCCACAAGGGCCTGATCGTGGTCGATACGTCAACTGCAGAGCCCGCCTCAAGCACACGCATTCGCAACGATCTTGCTGCAAAGGGCATCAAGCTGATAGATGCCCCATTGGCACGCACACCCAAAGAGGCTGAAGAGGGCCGCCTGAACACCATGGTCGGCGCAGAGCCGGAAGATTTCAAAACCCTTGAGCCCGTGTTCAAGGCATTCTGCGAAAACATTTTTCACGTCGGCCCGCCCGGTCACGGTCATGTGCTCAAGCTGGTCAACAACATGATGGCCATTAGCTTCGCGGCTTCGATTGCCGAGGCCTTTGCCGTCGCCGCCAAGAGTGGGCTCGATCTGAACCGGCTTTATGACGTGATCACGGCAGGTGGCGTGAACTGCGGCATCTTCCAGATGATGGCGACCAAAACCCTGAAGGAAGGCGATGTCACCGGCTTCAAGTTCGGCATAAGCAATGCCCAGAAGGATTTGCGTTATTACACCCACCTTGCAGAAATGCTGCCGGTCGCCAGCCTGATGGGCGAAGCCACACACCAGAGCCTGATACAGGCCAGCAACGCCGGTTACGGCGACAAGCTGATCGCCTCCCTTTTTGAAGCCCAGGAAAAACTCAACGACGTCAAGATCGTGCCCCGCTGAAACCCGACCATATCAACACAAGCAGGAGACAAACATGAACGACACCAAAAACAACAGCAGCGACAGCATCACGCCGGATCAGAAACCAGAGGGCGCGTCACCGTCCCGACGTTCGCTGCTCAAGCATTCCAGCCTTGCACTCGTCGGCGCAGGCCTCTACGGCGCAGCGCCCTTCATGGGCCCATGGAAACACAACCATGCCTGGGCGCAGACCGGCCAGAAAAAGCCGCTTACCATTGGTCTCACCATGGACGCTTCGGGCCTCTATGCCGCCTCCGGCGCCGAAGAGCGCCTGGGTGCCATGATGGCCATCAAGGAGTTCAACGACAAGGGTGGTGTGCTGGGTCGCCGCATCGAAGCCATCCACATCGACACCGAAACCAGCCCTGCCACGGGCTCGCGCGTGGCAGAACGCATGATCAGCCGCAATGAGGCCTCCTTCCTGATAGGTGCGGTGCACTCGGGTGTGTCGAACGCCATCTCGCAGGTGGCGCAGAAATACGGCACTATCTTCCTCAACACCAATTCCAGTTCGCCGACCGAAGCCGGCAAGGACTGCCACCGCACCAAGTTTGTGTGGGATGGCAATGGCACCAACTTCTCGAACGCCATCGTCAGGAACGCCATCAAGGCCAGCGGCCGCAACTGGGTGCTGCTGACCAACGACTATGTGTGGGGCCACACCACATCAAAAGCCACGCGCGCCATCGTTGAGGCCAACGGCGGCAGGATCGTCGAAGAGTTGCTGGTGCCGCAAAACACGCGCGACTTTTCGTCTTACCTGCTCAAACTTCAGCAACTCAAACCCAACGTGGTGGCCACGGCTGTGGGTGGTGATGACATCAAGGCATTGCGCCAGCAGGTGGTGCAACTGAAAATGAACCAGACCATGGCCTGGATCAACAACCAGCAGGACTGGCCTGACGTTTACGGCCTAGGTCCCGAGGCGATCTTCGGCGTCTTCGGCACTACCTGGTACTGGCGCCTCAACCTGCCCGGCGTGAAAGAGTTTGTCGCGGCCTACCAGAAGCAGTTCCCGGGCATGGCGATACGTGTGCCCGGCAACGTGTATCACAACGGCTACATGGCCACGCGTGAACTGCTGCGCTGTGTTGAAGAAGCCGGCACCACCAACAACATTGCCGTCATCAAAAAACTCGAGGGCCGCAAGATGACGGCTGCCGACCGCCTGCAGCACTACGACGCGTGGATGGACCCGGTTACCCACCAGTGCCAGCAAACCATCTACATGGCCAGCTACAACGAGGCGCCTGCCGAGAAAGACGACATCTTCAAGATCCTCACGCAGGCCGATCCCAAGGACGTGATGGACAAAGACTCCGCAGGTGCCTGCAAGCTCGAAAGCTACGCAGCCACACCGAGCTACGAAGTCTAGGCCGCGCCATGACAACGATCGCACCTGCCGCCACGGCAGGACAGCGGAGCCCTGCTTCCCTCACTGGTGAGGGCGCAGGAAGGCGCTGGCTCATACGGGGCGCAGGTGTCGCTGCACTGGGGTTTTTCGGCCCCTGGACTTCGCATCATGCGTGGTCGCAGACGCGTGCCAAAAAGCCGCTGCTCATCGGACTGTCTACCGATGACACGGGCCAGTACGCTGCCAGCGGGCAGGACGAGCAGCGCGGCATCCTCATGGCCATCAGCGAGGCGAACGAGCGCGGCGGTGTGCTGGGCCGCCGCATAGAAACCGTGCATGCCGATACCGGTGGTGATGCGGTAAAGGCCGCGGCGGTTGCGCAGGACATGATCACAAATAAAGAGGTGGCCTTCCTGCTGGGCGGCGTGCATTCAGGAGCGGCCAATGCCATCTCACAGGTGGCGCAAAAGCATGGCTGTATTTACTTCAACACCAACTCCAGTTCGCCGACAGAAGCCGGCAAGGACTGCCACCGCACCAAGTTTGTGTGGGATGGCAATGGCACCAATTTCTCGACCTCGGTGGTCAAGGGTGCGATGACGGGTTTCGGGCGTGACTGGCTGTTGCTGACGAGTGACTACCAGTGGGGCCACAACACGGCGCGCGGCATACGCGGCATTGTTGAAGGCAATGGCGGGCGGATTGTTGAGGAGCTGGTGGTGCCGCAAAACACGCGCGATTTTTCAACCCAGCTGCAAAAGATCAAGCAGCTCAAGCCCGGTGTGATTGCCACCGCCGTGGGTGGTGAAGACCTCAAGGTACTGCGTGACCAGGTGCGCAAGGCCGGGATGGACCGAAGTGTGGGCTGGATCAACAACCAGGCCGACTGGCCTGATGTTTACGGTCTGGGCCGCGAAGCCATGTTTGGCATTTTCGGCACGACCTGGTACTGGGGCTTGACACTGCCCGGGGTGAAAGAGTTTGTGGCGCGTTACCAGGCAGCCAACAGGGACTACCGGATCAAGGTACCCGGCAATGTTTTCTACAACGGCTATATGGCGACCAACGAGTTGTTCCGTGCCATAGAGCGCGCAGGCAGCACCAACAACCTCAAGGTCATTCGCGAACTTGAAAACCTGAGGATTTCGGCCTCGCAGCGCATGCAGCATGAAGACGCCTACATGAACCCTGCCACGCACCAGCTGCAGCAGAGCATTTACATGGCCTCGTACAACTCCTACCCGAAACAGTCTGACGACATCTTCCGCATCCTCGGCCGCCTGCGGCCCGATGAAGTGGAAGACAAGGACAGCGTGCAGCAATGCAGGCTGGAGTCCTATGCCGCCACCCCGAGTTACGAAACCTGAACGACTGCGGGTATGCCCACGGTCCAACCACAGCCCTTAACCTGAAAATAACTTCATGGACTTCCTGCTTCAGCTCGTGCCTCACCTCGTCAATGGCGTTTCGCTTGGCCTTCTTTTTGCCCTCATAGCGCTCGGCTTCATGCTGATCGTCGGGGTGATGGAAACTATCAACCTGGCGCACGGCTCGCTGTTTGCGCTGGGCATGTACTTTGCGCTTTTCATGGTGGCCCCGCAGCTGGGCATGTTCCCCGGGCTGCAGGCCTGGTATATGGCCTTCAGCGTCGAGACGCGGTACATCATGGCGCTGGCCCTGGCACCTGTGTTTGTCGGCGTGTTCGGCATGCTGCTTGAGTTGTGCATGCGGCGCACCTATGGGCGCGATCCGCTCTATGGCCTGCTGCTCACATTTGGCGCTGCGCTGGTGATTGAAGAAGGCATACGCCTGATCTGGGGCTCTTCAGAAAAGCAGCTGCAATTGCCGCAGGCGATCTCGGGTGCCTTTATGGTGGGTGATCTGCTGTATTCAAAATACCGCCTGTTTGCCAGCGGCTTTGCCATTTTGATGATTTTGCTGCTGTGGGTGTTTTTGCAGAAAACCCCTTACGGCGCCATCATCAAGGCCGGTGCACACGACAGCGAGATGGTGCGTGCGCTGGGCATCAACCTCTCACGCCTGCGTCTTTTTGTTTTCGGCCTCGGTGTTGCACTCGCCGCCATTGCCGGTGTTGTGATGGCCCCCATCTGGGGCATACGTCCGCATGTCGGTGTTGATGCGGTGGTGCCTGCTTTCCTCATCATCGTGCTGGGCGGCGTCGGCTCGCTCTGGGGTGCCGTGATCGCCGGGCTGATGGTCGGCATGGTGGTGGCATTGACCGGCTCCTACGCGTCCGAATGGTCGCTGATGTCCATGTATCTTCTGTTTATCGCCGTGGTCACCTTCCGCTCACGCGGGCTGTTTGGCAAGAAAAGTGTGCTGGACACTTAACCTAGTTGCCCCCCTGTCTCGGCTCACTTCGTGTAGCCGGAACCCCCCTGAGGGGGGCAACACCTGCGGCCCGGCGGAGCCGGTTCCGCGGTGTTACTTGCGAAGAGCCTCTACTTTCATCTTTAGGACTTGTTAATGAAACCACTTGAGAACAAAGTCGCGCTGGTCACTGGCGCTGCCGGCACCATGGGTCTGGCTGCCGTGCGTGTGCTGCTTGAAGATGGCTGCAGGGTGGCAATGGTGGATGTCAGTCATGCACGCAATGTCGAACTCGCCGCTGCGCTGGGCAGCAACGCCCGCGCGTTTTCATTTGACATCAGCGATGCGGCGATGGTGCACCAAGGTCATGCCGATATCGTGAAAGAACTTGGCCCGGTAGACATCCTGGTGAACAACGCGGGCATCCTGTCCAACAACAAGGTCGAAGCCACTGATGCAGACGAATGGCGGCGCGTGATGGGCGCGAATCTTGACGGCGCTTTTTATCTGGCGCAGCAGGTCGTGCCCGGCATGAAGGCGCGGCGCTTTGGCCGCATCATCAACACCAGTTCGCTGGCTGCAAAAACAGGCGGGCTGACGGCGGGCACGGCCTATTCGGTTTCGAAGGGCGCGATGAGCGCGCTCACGTTCTCACTGGCGCGTGAGCTGGCTTCTTTCGGCGTCACCGCCAATGCGATTGCGCCCGCTTACGTCAGAACGCCCATGATCACCGAGCAGCTCAATGAAGAGCAGCGCCAAAAGCTGCTGAAAGACATTCCGGTCGGCCGCTTCTGCGAGCCTGAAGAATTTGCCCATGTGGTGCGCTTTCTGGCGTCGCCATTGGCCGGGTTCATCACCGGTGAAATCATTGACCTCAATGGTGGCCTGTTGATGGACTGAGCCGTCAAAAGCCAGTACAAAGCAATCCATGAGCATCACGCCAAATACTGATTTCAACACCGCACTGTCGGGCCTGTTCGACCTGCGCGGCAAGACGGCCTATGTGCCGGGCGGCTACGGCGGCATAGGTGAGGCCATCGCCTGGGGGCTTGCGATGGCCGGTGCGCGTGTGGCCGTATCAGGGCGGGATGAAAGCAAGGCCGTTGCGGTGGCTGCGGCGCTGGCTGCTGCAGGTCACGAGGCGTATGGCCTGGCGATGGACGCCCACTCGGTGCCGGACATGCAGGCATCGGTGGATGCGGTTGCACGGCATTTCGGCTCGCTCGACATCCTCGTCAATTGTGTTGGCATGCAGCGTGAAGAAGCTTTGCTGGACGTGACCGAAGAAGCCTTCGACGAGGTCATTCAGGTCAACCTCAAGTCAGCGATGTTTCTGGCGCAGGCCGCAGCGAAAAAACAGATTGTGGGCGGGCGCGGTGGCTCGCAGGTACACCTGCTGTCAGTGCGTGCACAGCTTGGCTTGCGTGGGCGTGGCTACTCTGCCTACAGCAGCAGCAAGGGCGGCCTGGTCATGCTGATACGCCAGCATGCCAGCGAACTCGCACCGCACGGCATTACTGTCAATGGCATTGCACCGACTGTCGTGCAGACCGAGATGGCGCGGCACTGGCTGGAGAACCCCGACACCCGCAAGCAGGTGCTGGAGCGTATTCCCCTCGGGCGTGTGGCGCAGCCTGAAGACGTTGCGGGCGCTGCGGTATTTTTTGCGTCCAGGGCATCTGCATTTGCGACGGGGCAGGTGCTCTACCTCGACGGCGGAATCACCGCGTCTCAATAAGCCCCGCCCGGGTCAATGCCTTCAGGCTTGCGGCTTGCGATTGACCAGCACAATGCCCAGCGCCACCGCCGTCATGGCTGCCAGC
>JAZKHN010000287.1:0-2059 GCA_040385325.1 Pseudomonadota bacterium | reverse complement strand
CCACCTCGCGCAGGATTTCATGTGCATGGTCCTGGCGGTTCAGAAAGTAGCGCGGTATGTCTCGGGTGTTGATGGGTTCGATCAGCACATCGATTCCCAGCGGCGCGGCCATACGCGCCACCTGCTGCAAATTGCTGACATAGGTCGGCTGCACGGCTTCGCGCTCCACGCCTTCAGGCACCACGCCGGCCATCACATGAACCCTCGGGCATGACAGTGCCTGCGCATAGGCCAGTGCCAGTTCAATCCCGGCATTGAACTCTGCCTCACGCCCGGGCAGGCAGCTGATGCCTTTCTGCCCACTGGCCCAGGCCTGCTCAACACTGGCCTTGTCTGTGCCTGCAGGCGGCGCGTTGATGAGCACCAGCGACAGGCCATGGGCAGACAGAAGCGCCTTCAGTTCATCCACCGGCCATGCGTAGGGCGAGAGGATTTCGACGCCGGTAAAGCCGTCTCTTGCAGCGGCTGCAAAACGCTCGTCGGGCGGCAGTTCCGCGTACATCCAGCTCAGGTTGGCGGCAAATTCAGGCATTCTGGATAGTCTCCGGCAGCGGCACGCTTTTGCATTCCCGGAAAATGCGCGCGGTGCACGCCCTGCATATCTGCGGGTCGAGTTTGGGGAAAATGGTGGCAATCGCGGTGCGCTTGTCAGGGAACTGGTGCTCAGGCCCCAGCAGCCGGGTGAAGCCTGTCGTTTGCCACATCGCAATGACTTCGGGGCGCGGCCTGTGGAAATACAGGTCACCGCCTATCGCGCGGCGCGCGTTGAGTTCGGCCTCCCAGAGCTCTGCACCTGAGAGGTCAATGAAGTTCATGCTTTTGCCCATGACCAGCAGGTGCTTTTGCACCGGCGGCGTGTTGCGCAGGGCGTGCAGCGTGTCCGCCACATGTTGGGTGGCGCCAAAATAAACTTCGCCCTCCATGCGCAGCAATTTGAGTTGCGGGCATTCCGGCAAGGCTTTCAGCCCGGGCTGTGGCGATGCGCCGGGCGGGGGATGCGGCACATCATCAATGACCACAAACTGCCGCTCAGGCCCCCAGCCATCGAAGCCCATGGTGCGCATCGCAGGTTTTGAGGTGCGGTAAAGAAACGACATCAGCGATAGCAGCGTGCCGAGCAAAATGGCCATCTCCAGCCGTATCGTGATGGTGGCGACCATGGTGGCAAAGGCCACTGCAAATTCGGTCTGGCTCAAACTGAAAAGCTGCTTCCAGCGAGGGATGTCGAGCAGCGCAATGGCCACCAGCATGAGCAATGCAGCCAGCGCGGCCATGGGAATGCGCGCGAGCAGCTGTGAACTCACGGCCACAAGCGCCAGCAGGAGCAGCGCCGAAAAAACCGCTGCCAGCGGTGTGCGCGCCCCGGCCTGCAGGTTGGGCATTGAGCGGTTCATGGACCCGCATGACACGTAGCACGAGAAAAAGCCGCCCACGATGTTGGACAGGCCCTGACCGCGAAATTCGCGGTTGGCGTCGATGCGCTGGCCGGAGCGCGCAGCCACCGCCTTGGCAATCGAAATCGCCTGGCCCAGCGCCACAATCGTCAATGCAAATGCCAGCCCCAGCAGGTCGGGCACGGCGGCCCAGCTGATGCGCGGCAATTCAAACTTCGGCCAGGGTGTGGTGAGCGTGCCTACCGTGCGCAGCGCCTGCACCGGTGACACAGGGTTGGGCGTCAGGTGCAACCAGAGCAGGGTGCCGGCGGTTGCAACGGCCAGCCCCATCAGCATGTAGGGCCAGTTGGGCCGCCACCTGCGCACACCAAATGCCACGATGGCCGTGACAGCAGCCACCAGCAATGCGGCAGGCTGCGCATTCGTGGCCTGCGAGACGACGTGCTTCAACACCCCGGCGGCACCGTGCTCGGCGGCAGGCGCGAGCCCCATCAAATCAGGCAGGGCGTAAACCGCAATCAGCAGCGCCGCACCCGAAGTAAAACCAAACAGCGCGGCAGGCGAGATGAAGTTGGCTAGGCTGCCCAGCCTGAGGGCGCCTATCAGCCATTGCATGATGCCGACCATGATGGTGACGACGAGCGCCAGCTGGATGTAGGCCGGAC
>JAZKHN010000286.1:13534-33989 GCA_040385325.1 Pseudomonadota bacterium | reverse complement strand
GGAACCATCTCGCACCTCGGTCCGGATGCGGCGGATCCTGGGAGCACGCCTGCCAAGGCCGCCGGAGACTCAAGCGATCCTGCAGCTGGAGGTCTTAGGTACAAAGCGTTGGTGCACCTTGATGCCCAGCATCTGCAAACCGATGGCCAGCGCATGCGCTTGAGCCCAGGCATGCAAGTCATCGTAGAAATTCAACAAGGTCAACGCACGATCATGGAGTACCTTCTGTCGCCAGTTCAAAAGGCTTGGCAGGAAGCCGCTAGAGAGCGTTAAGTTGCTTTGCGTTTAATGCCGTGCCGCTCAAACTCATGACAGAAGATCTACTATGCGTTATCTGCTCGCAGCTATTTCACCGTCCTGCTGACCGCGTGTACGACAACAGGGTAAAGCGTTTGTCCTTGCTTGTTATATTCCACTGAAATCTGACCCAAGTTTTTCATCGAATGTTGACCGACACTCTTTGTGAGCAGAAGATGCTCAAGATGTCATTAAGTTCTTGGTTTTTTTCCTTTTTGGGCTGAATCTGTGTGCATCTGCCTCAAAGTGCGCCGCTGTTTCCGCGATTTTGTTGCCTCGATGACTAGCCAGGTGGCCAGCTTCTCGGCGTCGAGATCGAGCTTGCTTGGGTTACCCGCCTTAGGTACTGGGCTCGCCCTTCAATGCCCAACGTCTGATGACATTCGATCGGGTTACGTCGATGATGTTTTTACCAATATCGCCCTCACCGCATCACCATTCCTCTTTTGGAGATGCGTGTTCGGGCCAAGAAGTCTAGGGCGAGTGGGTTATTTTTATGAATACGAGGGTCTGAACCACTACTTGTGCTTGGGCTTTCATGGCACGCGACAAAACATCCGGGAATCAAATTAGTTCATTCGAGGTATGACTGACCTCCCCTGTGATTTTGAGCAGTTCCCCGTCAGATTGCCGACTCGCCAGGTATGATGTTGCTGCGTTGGTTGAGGTCAGGAACGGCGCCTCACCAAAAACCGAAGGTACCGCTTTGTCGGGAATTCAAATTCACTTGTAGACGGTTAATTAGCTGTCTTGGCTTGCAGGCGAGCCAGCTCGTCACGCTTCATGGTCATGTATTCGGCCTTCGTAATTTCATGAAGCTGCCGGGCGTACTGCTCGCTGGAGTCGAACCATCGTGACAACCTGGTTTGTTCTTGCTGGCCGTCCGGGAGATTAAGTGACGACAGATACGCTTCAATCGCCAGGTAGTACCTCATTGTGTTGCGTTCAACCGCACCCCGTACCCCACTGACAAACTGGCTAGCAGGTTCATCGGCTGGGGAAAATCCAACCTTGCCTGCTGCAACTGTTGCGAGATAGCCTTGCATTGCAAGCTTGGCGGCAGTCCC
The DNA here is from genome assembly GCA_040385325.1 of Pseudomonadota bacterium. Lineage (GTDB taxonomy): Bacteria > Pseudomonadota > Gammaproteobacteria > Burkholderiales > Burkholderiaceae_C > Polaromonas. The sequence goes on along the minus strand of JAZKHN010000286.1, from coordinate 32,625 downwards.
ATAGGCATATCCGTACCGCAAATGCATGAAGGTCTTACCGTCAGGGAGCGGAACTGTTTCTAGGTCGATGTTGTAGTTTCTGGTGCCCAACGGGCCTTGTTCAGCGTGCAACTCCGCTGCCGCGTAACTGGCTGTCGCGGCGGTCTGACGGTAGGAGAATTCAAGGCGAGACGCATCTTTAAGCGGCTGCGGCGTTTTCTTCCCAACATGAAGTACCAGGAGCGGGGTGCCGACGTTCGAAGAGGCGGCGCAGCCTTTTGTGTTCAAGTGGAGCATGAGCACATCGCACCATCGTGCGGGGTCTTTAAAAACAGCGTTGACCGTCGCGAAGGGCGCGTCAATAACAGCGTAGGCATTTCCAACGACTGAATTCTTCGCTTCAGCGGAGTCGAGCAGGAGAGGGCGCTTGAATGCGCTTTGCGCAAGCTGCGAAGCAATAGCCGCATGCTTTTGTTGCAGGGCACCTGGGCCCAAGGTTTGGGCGAAAGAGGGCACCGCAGCAAGCACGGTGACACTTGCAAGCAGCAAGGCTTTGAGAGTTGAGGATGCAGAATTTTTCATTTGGGCAGTTTGAAGGAAATTTCTCCCGATAAAGTCACTTTGGCAAGAAGTCCTACAGGAGCTTTGGACGGCGCCCGGCGTTAGATTTGCCGCTGGTTTTTTGAAGCTATCTTGGGTAGCGCCGAAAAGCCTCACCTATCGCGGGTATTCGGCCGCCTCCTGGTACTCTGTGGTCAGCCTTTCAGCGGCGTCGGTCAGGCGAGGTGAAAGTGCCCGAGATACTGCGGATCAGGTACGAACAAGTCCACATCCTTGCTTTGGCTATGGTTCAACCTGAGCATGAGGACTGTGCCACAACCGAAGCTCCAGACGGGTTTGTTGACCACGGTGGCCAAATGGTTCGTCAGCGTGAGGGCAGACGTAAAAAATATCGCGCCAGACGCCTGCCCGATCAAACTGAATGGAAAACATGATTTAACATAATATACATCGTGGAATGTTTTTTGGGATGCTGATCTGCTTATTCAGCTACCCGCTAATCTCCCGGACTCAAAATCACCACTGGCCTGGCGGCAGCCTGGTCCGCACTGCCTTGGCAATCATGTCCGCCACGTCCTGGCGGCTGGCGCGCTGGGCGAACTGAATGGCTGTCAGGCCTTGCTGGTTTCTCAGCGATGCGTCTGCGCCTTCGTCCAGAAGCAGTTTGACGGTTTCGGATGTGCCATACATGCTGGCCATCATCAGCGGCGTGCTGCCGTTGGGCGACTCTGCATCAATATAGGCATGATTCTCGATAAAGAGCCGGATCAAAGGCAGGTGCCCCTTGGTTGCGGCGTAATGAAGCGGTGTCCATCCGGTTTTGTTAACATCAGCGCCCATCTTGACCATCTGGCTTGCCAGGTCAAGATCGCCATTGAACGCCGCCAGCATCAACGGGCTTTCGCCCTTGTCGTTCAATGTATTCAGGTCGAGCCTGGGTGCCGACAAAAGCACCTTGATGACTTTTGGCGAAGGCTCGCGAATGGCCAGCAACAGGCCATGCTGGCCTTGGGGATCACGCGTGTTGGGATCAAAACCCCTCGCGAAGAGCTGTTGGACAGTACCAGCATTGTCACGTTTGATGGCGACAAAAAAATCTTCATACGATCCAGCAAAGGCATTTAATCCAATTAAAACATATAGATATACAGGATATTTAATGTATTTTATAAAGCTTGATTTCACGTCAAAACCCCTTTAAAAAGCCGTTCAAAGTTCTGACTGGTGGCGCTCGCAATGGTTTCAACGCTTTGCATTTTCAGTTCGGCAATGAGTTTCGCCACATAGGGCACATAAGAAGGATTATTGGTCTTGCCGCGATAGGGAACGGGCGCCAGGTAAGGACTGTCGGTTTCGATCAGGATGCGGTCCATGGGTACAAAACGGGCAACGTCGCGCAAGTCTGCTGCAGTCTTGAAAGTCAGGATGCCCGAAAATGAGATGTAATAGCCGAGGTCCAGCGCGGCTCGGGCTACAGCTTCTGTCTCTGTAAAGCAGTGAAAAACGCCACCGGCGCGGCCCGGAGCTTCAGCGCCCTCGCCCTCTTCTTTCAAAATGGCAATCGTGTCGTCAGAGGCACTGCGGGTATGAATGACAAGCGGCTTGTCGACCTGTCTTGCCGCCCGGATGTGCACCCGAAAACGCTCACGCTGCCACTCCATATCTGCCACTGTTCGCTCGCCAAGGCGGTAATAGTCAAGCCCTGTCTCCCCGATGGCCACCACCCTCGGCAAAGCTGACAGACGCACAAGACCTGCGACATCCGGTTCCGTCACGCCCTCGTTATCAGGATGAACGCCGACGCTGGACCAGAAGTTGTCGTAGCCCGTAGCGAGTGCATGTACGTCTTCGAACTCTTCGAGTGTTGTGCAAATGCACAGGGCGCGATCCACTCGGGCTTCGCTCATGGCCTGACGGATTTCGGGCAGTCTGGCCTTAAGCTCAGGAAAACTGAGATGGCAATGGGAGTCTGTAAACATAAAATAAGGGCCGGCCTGCGCCCTGGACGCGGACAGCAGTCTAGATGGTCTGCGTAGGACGATCCGAAGCCAGGTGAGCGCCGAGGATTTCCTCGATCTTGAGCTTCAGCAGCCGTGATTTTTCGTCGTTCGGAAATCGGACACCAACACCCTGAGTACGGTTTCCTGCGGCCTTGCCGGGCGTCACCCACGCCACCTTGCCGGCAACGGGGTAGCGCTGCGTATCCTCGGGGAGTGTCAGCAGCACGTACACGTCAGCACCCAGTTGGTATTCGCGGGCCGTTGGTATAAAAACACCGCCTTCCTTGAAAAGCGGAATGTAGGCAGCATAAAGAGCGGCTTTTTCCTTGATGGCCAGCTGAACGACACTGGGTCGGGCTGCACCGGCTGCGCTGGCGGGGGGCGTTGTGCTCATGCACCTAGTTTATAGGTTTGGAGATTTTTGGGAATACGGCATCACACGTTTTATGCCTTATTTACTGCCAGGGCGATACGGGCTCGGCTCGCGAATGCCTCCAGCATCAAACCGGGGTTGTAGGGATGCTCGACAGTTCTGGCCGAATTCACCAATTCTTTTGACCAGGCCGCAAGGGCATAAGCGCTGTTTCTGGTGGCATTTCTCACTGGCAGGTCCTCCGGCCTGAAAAACCTTGGTTGCGCGCCGTTGTTGACAGCCAAAACATCGTGGCAAAGCTTTTGAAGGGCGTCGAGAGCCTGAGCCGGTGCCCAGTCGGCAAGCGCACTCACATCTCCCCTGACCATCGCCTTGGGCAGGGTTTGCCAGGCCTTTGCCAGTTCTCCCGCATTCTGGCCTTGCACCCAGGCAAGAGCATCAGTGGGGCGCCCCCCCGCGGCGATCAACAGCGTTCGCAGGTCATCTAAAGAAAGTGGTTTGGCCGATTTTTTCCCGCTGCCGTCGCCTTCCGATGCATGGCTCATCATCTGCAACCATGTCAGAGCCTCATCGAACTCAGGCCAATGCATGGTATGGCCGAGGCAACGGCTGCGAATGGTGGGCAGCAACTGATGCGCGGCCCCTGTGGCCAATATGAACTTGACGGCACCCGGGGGTTCTTCGAGTGTTTTCAGCAACGTATTGGCCGTGATGCCGTTCATGCGTTCGGCTGGAAATACCAGAACCACCTTGGTGTCACCCCGGGAGCGTGTGAATTGCGTAAAAGAAACGGCTTCGCGTGCGGCGTCAACCTTGATCTCCTTGCTGGGTTTGCGCTTCTTGGCATCAAGGTCATCCTGCGTTTTTTCGTCCAGCGGCCAACCAAGCGAAAGCGACAGGGTTTCGGGCAAAAGCATGCATAGATCAGCATGGGTGTGCACATCAACAGCGTGACAGCTGCCACAAACACCACACGCGCCTTCTGGCGTTGGTGTTTCGCACAGCCACGTCCTGGCCAGCGCCAGCGCCAGCTCAAATTGGCCAAGCCCTGAAGGCCCACTTAAAAGCCATGCATGACCGCGTTGGCTCAAAAGGCTTTTGAGCTGTTTTTGCAGCCACGGCGCCAGGACTGGATTGCTCAAGGAAGCCAGCCTTTTGCCACAAAGACATTCCTGACATCGGCCCAGACGGCTTCACGGGACCTGGACGCATCAATTCGGGCAAACCGCTGCGGCGCGGTTTGCAGCCTGTCTGAATATCCTTGGGCCACACGCCGGAAAAACTCGACAGGCTGGGCCTCGAACTTGTCGGGTACGCGGGCGCCGGCAAGGCGTTTGGCAGCTTCTTCAGGTGAAAGATCAAACCAGACAGTCAATTGTGGCTGGATAGGAGACTGGTCACTTTCAGTGCCCTGCACCCATTGTTCGAGCATTTGCAGCGTGGGTATGTCAAATCCGCGTCCGCCTCCCTGATACGCAAACGTCGCATCGGTAAACCGGTCGCACAACACGACTTCACCCCGCGCGAGCGCCGGTGTGATGATGTTCGCAAGATGATCCCTCCGACCGGCAAAAATCAGAAGGGATTCCGTCAATGGGTCCATGGCGTCATTCAACACCATGACGCGCAGCTTTTCTGCGAGTGGCGTTCCACCTGGCTCACGGGTCAGTGTCACCGCTCGCCCGGCCATACGGAAGGCTTCGGCCAACGCATCAATATGCGTTGACTTGCCGGCGCCATCAATACCCTCAAAGCTGATGAATAGCCCCGTCATCGCCATGCTCACTGGCCTCGCTGGTACTTGTTGACCGCGCGGTTGTGGTCATCCAGGTTGTCACTGAACTGGCTCGTACCATCTCCGCGAGCGACGAAATACAAAGCCTTGGTGGGCGCTGGCTGAACCGCAGCCAGGAGGGCGGCCTTGCCGGGCATTGCGATGGGCGTGGGAGGCAAGCCGGTACGTGTATAGGTGTTGTACGCAGAATCGGTCTGCAGGTCGCGCTTGCGCAGGTTGCCGTCAAACCTGTCACCCATGCCATAAATAACGGTGGGATCGGTCTGCAGAGGCATGCCTACGCGCAGGCGGTTGGTGAAAACGCCGGCAATCTGCGCCCTGTCGGTGGGCTTGCCGGTTTCCTTTTCCACAATACTGGCGAGGATAAGGGCCTGCTCAGGCGTTTTTAATGGTGTGTCCGCACTGCGCAATACCCAGGCAGCCTCGGCACGCTTGTCCATGGCTCTCGCCGCACGTTTGAGTACAGCCAGGTCGCTCGCGCCCTTGGCGTAGGTGTAAGTGTCCGGGAAAAACCGGCCTTCGGGATGCACGCCAGGCCGACCCAGTTTGTCCATGATGGCATCAGCGCCCAGGCCTTGGGTATCGGGTGCAAGCTGCTCGGCTTTTTGCAAGGCAGCCCGCACCTGCGAGAAAGTCCACCCCTCGACAAATATGACACTTTTGAGGGCTTCTTCACCGCGAACCAGCATGCTCAGGAGCTTGCGCGGCGTGGTGCCAGGCACGATCTCATAACTGCCTGCCTTGATTTGTCTGGCTTGCCCGGAAATACGAAACCAGAGCTGGAGAAGAGACAGGGGCACATCAACCCCACTTGTGACGATGGTTTCCGCCACGGCATCGGCCCGGTTGCCCGGCTCAATTTCAAGGTCCAGCACCTGGGCACCGGGCTGCAATTTAAGCAGGAGCGGTTCGTGCAACCACCATAACCCAGCGCCAAAAACAAGCAGGGCAACAATAAATAACAGGACCAACAGACTTGTGAAAACGCGGCGCAAAACCCAACGACCTTTCCGGCTACTTTTCATCCAGCACATGCAGGACGCCGCCCAATGATAATTCAGAGCATGAACACACTTATATCAGCACTGCAGTCCGCAGGGGTCTCACCCCAGCCGACGTCCCCCTACCCGTCAGAGCTCTCGGGTGTTGTGTCGCTAGGGGGTATTCTCGGTGTCATCCGTGTGACGGGTGAAGACGCCGTCAAATTTCTGCAGGGCCAGTTGACGCAGGACATTGCACTGATGGGGCTGCACGAAGCCAGGCTGGCGGCTTTCTGCAATGCAAAGGGACGAATGCAGGCAAGTTTTGTGGTGTTCAAACGCAGCGAGGAAGATATCCTGATGGTCTGCAGTGGGGACATTCTGGCCCAGACCCTGAAGCGCCTTTCCATGTTTGTCATGCGTGCCAAGGCAAAACTGACTGATGCGAGCGCTGAGTTTGTACTGTCAGGACTGGTCGGTGATTCCCTGTCATCTGTCATGAATGGACGGCCTCAGCCCTGGACAAAGCAGGACCATGGGAGCGCCAGCCTGGTATTTTTGTATCCTGCCTCGGGCCTTGATCGAGCCTTGTGGTGTGCCCCGACAGGCACGGCCATACCGGAGGGGAAAGCACTGCCGGAAACGGTTTGGGCCTGGCTGGAAGTCAAATCTGGCATTGCCATGATCACGCAGCCGATTTTTGAGGCTTTTGTTCCACAGATGCTGAACTATGAATCCATAGGGGGCGTCAGCTTTAAAAAAGGCTGCTACCCAGGGCAGGAAATCGTCGCGCGCAGCCAGTTCCGCGGGACCCTTAAACGCCGTGCATACCTGGCGCGCAGTATCGAAGGCGGCGCTGTCGGGGAAAGCGTTTTTCACGCCAGCGATGCAGACCAGCCCTGCGGGTTGGTAGCGGCCACCGCAGCGAATCCAGATGGTGGCTTTGATTTGATTATTTCCATTCAGGTCTCTGCTGCGGCCGACGCCTCCGACGGCAAGCTGACATTGGGAAACCCGGGAGGCAGCGCCCTTTTGCTTGAACCGCTGCCCTACCCATTCCTTGAAGATATCTGAACCGCGCCGCGGCCTGAACTTCAATACGGTGCTTCACGATGTGCCTTGTTGCCTTTGCCATCAATGCCTCCGCCCGCTGGCCACTTGTCATCGCGGCAAACCGCGACGAGTCCTATGAACGCCCCACCCTTCCCCTGCAGCGGTGGGAGAGCCCTTCGGGCCAGATCATCATTTCTGGAAAGGACCTGCGTGCGGGTGGTACGTGGATGGGTGTGACGCCAGACGGCCGGGCTGCATTCCTGACAAATGTGCGCGAAAATCTTCTCTCAAGGACTCCCGAGCCAAGCTCCCGTGGCGAACTTGTGACGCGTTGGCTGGATGGCGACCAGACTGCCCAGGAATTCATGTCAGCTGTTGACCCTGAGGAATATGGCGGATTTAACCTGGTGCTTTGCGACTGGCGAACAAAAGCATGGACGTGGCTTGGTAACCGTCATCAAAACACGAGCACTGAAGCCCCCGGCAAGGCTGGATGGGTTTACCGCAACCTGACTGACGGTGTTTACGGGCTATCCAACGCGGCTCTCGATACACCGTGGCCCAAGACGCGTGCATTGAAGGCCGCACTCAATCAGGCGCTCCAGGGCGCGGCATCCGGGGAGTCCTCGGCCCGCATGGAGAACCGGCTATGGCAAGCACTTGCCAGCCGACAACAGGCCGCCCCTGAATTACTGCCAAATACGGGCGTTCCCGCGGCTTGGGAGAAAACCTTGTCCAGTGCCTTTGTTCATGCGCCCGATCGCGCATACGGAACCCGTTGCAGCACATTGCTGATTGCGGAAAGTGGTACGGGTGCTGACGATGAACAGCTTGTCGTGCGAATGCAGGAGAAGACGTTTCCGGGCAATTCCGAAACCAATTCCCCTGCCCTTGCACTCACTCAGACCTTGTCGTGGCCAGCGTGACGCTTCGCATAAACCGGCAGGCAGGTTAAATACTAAAACCTGGCCAGATAGGCAGGCGGGATCTGCTTGCGCATGGCTTCCTTGTTCGGCGCAGGAGTCTCTTCGACTGCAGATTTGAACGCCGCAAGCGCTTTGGCATCCTCCTTGCGGGCAGCATAAATCACACCCATTTTGAGGAAGGCGTCGTTTTTCAGGTTGCCCCAATGCTTGTTGCGTATTTCCAGACTCTTGATCGCCGTATCGAAGTCACCTTTGCGCATGCTCAGTACATACGTTGCGTTGACAAGATCAAAGTCATAAGTGCCTTCATCCAGGTACTGCTTCGCAAGAATGGCAGCCTCGGCCTCCTTGCCACTGCGGCTCATGAGAATCACTTTGAGGGAGCGCACTGAAGTAGCCTTGGGCTGCAGTTTTTCGCAACGCGCCAGGAATTCAAGTGCTTTTTCATTGTTACCAATCTGGGCATAGCCGCGAGCGATGTTGGACATGATCGCAACCACGTAGGGACGCGAGATGGCCACCGACTCCCAGATCCAGACGGCATTTTTCCAGTCGCCCCATTTTGCAAATTCGTCAGCCACCATGGGCGTGATCTTGCGGTAATGGGTATTGATCGTCACGGCATCTTTTGTGAGTGTCAGGATGTCTTTTTTGGTTTTGTCCCACTTTGGGTTATTGAAGTCTCCGGATTGTGAAATCCCCAAAGACATCTTCACAGCACGCACTATTTTTTGTTCAACGGCTGCGGACTGCACCGATATGTAGACCGTCAGCGCCATGGCAGCCATCATGAAAACAGCCAGAACCTGGGAATAGGCCGGACGCCAGTTCAACCGGGTTGCAGCAGCCGGACCGCGAATCTGCAGTCGGGCGTCCGACGCTGCCAGCAATGCAAGACCGAGCGCGAACAGACAACCCGTGCTCGCCAGGCGCCACGGAAAACCTATGTTGCTGACAATCAGAAAAGCCAGCAGGCTTGAAAGTGCAATCGCTCGCATTGGCGCTTCGGCAAAGCCTTCCGGTGTGCGATTTCTCAGCGTGCGCCAAGCCGCGTAAAGCAGATATCCGGCCAGGGCCAGCAAAAAAATCAACCCGGTCAGTCCATACTCAGCCAGCAGCTGAAGAATCTCGTTATGTACGTAGTAATCGGTTTCGAGTTGTGATCCCTCTGTCTGGTAGAGGGGCAACATGGCCTCCCATGCACCTGCACCTACACCGGTGAGTGGTTTGGCTTCAATGATCCGGCCCGTCGCCTTCCACATAATCAGGCGAATATTCAGGGAGTAGTCACCGGTCGAGATAGAGGCAGTTCGCCTGAATGCACGATCAAACGCGTTGCTGTAATCGACTGAGATTTTCGGGTTGCCTGTATTGATAATGCCAAGCCCGACCACTGTGGTGATGAGAATGCCGCTGGCCAGAATACGTCGGCCCGCGTCCCACTTGAGAAAGGCAAACTGCTTGCGGTAAATCACTGCAATAACCGGGATGACAACACCAAACAAAAGCCACATGGCCGTCAGGGCACCCCGGGTGCCGGTCATCATGAGGGCGACGATATTAAAGCCCAGGGTGAACGACAACAACGCTATCCGCGCACTCCCTCGCGCCTGAAAAAGCAGGTAAACCGTAAACGGCATGGTGCATACGACAAACTCCGCAAAAAAGTTGCGGTTGACAAAGGTCGATGCGGGGTTGGGGCCTTGCGGAAAATAGCTGAAGTCAAACAGAAACTGCAGCACCGCCCAGAGGGACGCCACCACGGCACCCCAGTGGATGCCTTCTGCAAGGTAAGGTATACGCTCCCGCGACAGGGTATTCAGGCCAAGCCAGAGAATCAGGCTGAAGATAAACCAGCGGATGGCCTCCACACCACCCAGATAGGTGTGCGACCAGATCATGCTGCCCAAGGCATAAACCATCAGCGCCAGCGGCAACCACATGACTGCATGCCAGCGCAGGCCTTCACGCCGGTTGCGCTGTTGCCAGAAAAAAAGAAGCGCCGCAGCGACCGCTGCGAACGAGGCGACCATGGACTTCAGGGTGTCCTGAAGCATTTCTTCATTGGGCACCCCAATCGCCGGAGTCAAAAACATCATGAACGCCAAGATGGTGACAGTCCAGTCGTTACGCACGACTTCCGCAGGTATTACTGAGGAGATCAGGCCTTTGGCCGCGGCCTTCGCCTTGGTGACAGCTGACGAAGCAGGCTTTGTGGCCTCTGGCGATACAGGCATGGCGATGGACTGATTGCTCACCCCGCTCTCGGCATTGACGGGTCTGCCACTGTTGATACGTTTTTTCTTGGCCATGAAGGTAAATCAGCTTTCTGACACCGGGGATAAACTTCCCGGCCTGTTCAACCGCATATTGTCACCGCTGGGCAAAGCTGTTTTCGTGTGCGCAGCCAAATCAGCAGGTGATTTACTGCTTTTTTACAGGCTTTTGAACATTTCTATGTGTGGGATTCCGGCTTCCTCAAAAGGTTCTCCCCGGTCGGTAAAACCGTAGCGATGGTAAAAATCCCGTGCTGACAATTGCGCGTGTAGCCAAACCTCGCTCAAACCACGTCGTTCGCTCTCTTCGATCAAGGCGTGAAGTACCCCGTGACCAAGCCGGGAGCCGCGCAAAACGCGTTTCACCGCCATTCTTCCTATCCGGCCTGTGCCCGGTGCCCGCATGACCAGCCGGCCGGTGGCCAGCGCAGTACCGAGTCCGTTGAAGGACACGGCATGTACGGCTTCTGCGTCAAACTCATCCCACTCCATCGCCATGGGTACGCCCTGCTCTTCAACAAACACCTGCACGCGCAACGGTGCTGCGTCGTTGCCCAGTTCCGCCCAAGTCCCCAGTTTTAGCTCCGACATGGCCTGTCCATCCTCAAACCTCTTCAGAATGCGACGCAGCGACTCGGGCACCGGTTTTGAGGTCTGCGTTGCGGGGTCTGCAAATACATAGACAAGCTCTGCGGTAATGAGCAATTCATCACCCCGGAAGATGGCACCGGAAAAAAGGATGGACGAGTTGCCAACCCGCGAGCAACGCAGCGCAACGTCCAGCCGGTCATCGAAGCGGGCCGACCCGTGATATTCAACCGAGGCCTTCTTGACATAAAGATCACCTCCAAGGCTGTGCATGGACTCTTCATAGGGCAGGGCCAGTGCACGCCAGTAGTCCGAGATGGCCGTGTCAAAGTACATCAGGTAGTGTGCGTTGAAGACGATTTTTTGCATGTCCACCTCTACCCAACGGACGCGAAGCGGGTGGAAAAACCGGAAGTCCTGCCTGGTCATGGTGACTGATCCTCTGTAAATGCCTGAATGAGCGCTTGGGCTGCATCGGAATGCGCCTTGCGCGCTTCGGGAATGACGCGTCCCATCTTGATAAATTCATGGGTGACGCCGCGGTAGATCTCCAGGTCGACTGCGACACCTGCAGCGCGCAACTTGTCTGCATACAACACGCCCTCGTCGACAAGCGGGTCGCATTCAGCCAGACCTATCCATGCGGGGGCAACGCTCTCCACATCTTCGGCATTGAGCGGTGCAAAACGCCAGTCGTTGCGGTCAGCCGGGCTGCGTACATACTGGCTGAAGAACCAGGTGATTTGCGGCTCACCAAGGACAAAGCCCGAGGCGAACCGCTGATGGGAATCGGTGTCCTGATGCGCGGCACAACCAGGGTAGAAAAGCATCTGCAATGACAGGTTGATCCCCGCATCCCGGGCAAGAATTGCGCACATCGCCGCAAGGGTACCGCCCGCGCTGTCTCCGCCCACAGCGATGCGCTGAACATCAAGGCCCAGGTTGGTGCCATGCCCAGCGAGCCATTGAAGGCTGTCCCATGCATCATTCGCGGCGGCGGGAAACTTGTGCTCAGGCGCCAGCCGGTAATCCACAGACACCACAGCGCAGTGGGCGAGATGGGCCAGCTGGCGGCACAGAGCGTCATGCGTGGCAATGCTGCCGACCGTAAAACCGCCGCCATGAAAGTACACCAGAACCGGTAATCGGCCGTGATCGGGTGCATAGAGTCTGGTCGTCACTGGGTGCCCGTCCCGCATCGTGATTTCAAAATCTTCTATGCGTGCCAAGGCCACCCGGGAAATTTCAAGCACACCAGAACCAGCTTCATAAGCCGCACGGGCCTGGTCGGGCGACAGTTGGTCAAACGAAGGGCGATTTGCCCGCTCCATACGGACGATCACATCACGCATGGCGTTTGTAAGCAGGGATGAGGGGCTTGTCTGAGGTTTCATGAGTCTTGTGGCTCAGGCATTAAAGTACGGGGTTCATGCCGGCTTGTAAATGCCACTGAACTGCAACGAAGCCGGCACATCGTACAACGTCCCGCGAGACAATAATCAATCATGTCCCTCATCTATTACGTCACCCAGATCCAGTTTGACTTCGGCGCCATCAAATTGCTGAAAGAAGAATGTGCCCGCGTAGGCATTACCCGCCCCCTTGTCGTCACCGATGCCGGCGTCAAGGCCGCTGGGGTTCTGCAGAAGGCCCTTGATGTACTGACTGGCATGTCGGTCACCGTCTTTGACCAGACACCATCAAACCCCACGGAAGCCGCGGTCATGGCAGCTGCTGCACTTTACAAATCGAGTGGCTGCGACGGCCTGATTGCCGTTGGCGGTGGCTCTGCCATCGATTGCGCCAAGGGTGTTGCGATTGCAGCAACGCATGAAGGCCCGCTGACCACCTATGCCACCATTGAGGGCGGCTCACCAAAAATCACGGACCGCGCTGCTCCCCTGATTGCGGTGCCTACTACCAGCGGCACCGGAAGCGAGGTAGCGCGAGGGGCCATCATCATTGTTGATGACCACCGTAAACTGGGCTTTCACTCCTGGCACCTTGTTCCCAAGGCGGCCATCTGCGACCCTGAGCTGACGCTGGGTCTCCCTGCAAAGCTTACGGCCGCCACAGGTATGGACGCCATAGCGCACTGCATGGAAACCTTCATGTCAGCAGCCTTCAACCCGCCCGCCGACGGCATTGCGCTTGACGGTCTGGAGCGAGGATGGGCCCACATTGAGCGTGCCACGCGCGACGGCAGTGACCGGGAGGCCCGTTTCAACCTCATGAGCGCTTCGATGCAAGGCGCGATGGCCTTCCAGAAAGGCCTCGGCTGCGTGCACTCCCTCAGCCACAGCCTGGGCGGTGTCGATCCACGCCTGCATCACGGCACCCTCAACGCCATGTTCCTGCCGGCCGTTATCACCTTCAACGCAGGTGCTGAATCGGTGCAGAAGGACAGGCGACTTGCACGCATGGCCGGTGCAATGGGCCTGGCTTCGGCTGGCGATATACAGGAAGCCATTCGCGACATGAACACCAGGCTGGGCCTGCCGTCTGGGCTGAAAGCCATGGGCGTCGAGACCTCGTCATTCGGGAAAATCATCCAGGGCGCACTGGCAGATCATTGCCACAAGACCAACCCACGGCTGGCGTCGGTCGCTGATTACGAGCAGATGCTCGAGACATCAATGTAATACGCACAGTCAGATGGCATGAAAGCTGCTCAGTCTGAACCATAAAATCAGCGATCAACAACTGGAACATCATGGCTTCAATCAATTTCATGGGTGGCGAAAAAGGCGGTGTCGGCAAATCAGTCACCGCAAGGGTGCTGGCGCAGTATTTCATCGACAAGGGCGTGCCCTTCACAGGTTTTGACACCGACCGCTCGCACCACTCCTTCAACCGCTTCTATGCGGACTACGCCTCACCCGTCATGGTGGACAGTTACGAAGGCCTGGACCTCATCGTTGCGGCCTTCGAGGACAACCCCGAGCAAAGTGTGATTGTTGATTTGGCTGCCCAGACTTCTGCGCCGCTGGCCCAATGGATCAAGGACGCCAGCCTGTTCGAGGTGTTTGCCGATATGGGTATCACCGTCAACCTCTGGCATGTCATGGACGATGGCAGGGATGCCGTCGACCTGCTGGGCAGGCTGGTGGACACCTACGGCCCCGGGCCGAATTACGTGGTGGTACAAAACCATGGTCGCGGCACCAACTTTTCACTGCTGCAAAACTCGCACGCACTGCAAAAGGCCGAAGCGGTGGGCGCCCAGGTCATAGAGATTCCCCGGTTGAATGACGCGGCGATGCGCAAAATCGACCATTACAACACCAGCTTCTGGAAAGCCGTAAATGACCGCGACAGCGAAGAGGCCCTCGGCCTGCTGGAACGCCAGCGCGTCAAGACCTGGCTGAAGAACTGCTACGAGGTGTTTGACCAGGTATTTGCCCGGGCCCGCTAGTTTCAGGCGCTCCAAAAAACTACGGGCCGTGAATGTTTTTGTATTCACGGCCCGTCCCCCCTTCCATCGCTCTTTTTCTTTTTCCCTTGGTTTCCTTTTCTCCCGGCTTATTGCGGTTGCAGGCCGAGCTCCTTCACGGTCTTCGCCCAGGCCTGGCGTTCCGAAGCCATGAAGTCGGCGGCATCCTTGACTGAGCCTGGTGTTGTGTAAACGCCCAGGTCAGCGAGCCGCGCGACAACGTCAGGCATCTTTAATACCGTGTTGATGTCTGCATTGACCTTGTCGATGATGGCTTGTGGCGTACCCTTGACGGCAAGCAGGTTGAACCAGCCAATCGCCTGAACGCCCGGATAAGTCTCGCTTACAGACGGCACCTGTTCGTAGCCCGGCAGCCGCTGCCTCGAAGTGACTGCAATCGCGCGCAGCTTTCCTGCCTTGATGTGTGGCACCAGTGCCGGAAGGCCATCTACCAGCACCTGGCTCTCACCCGCCAGCGCCGAGGTAACTGCAGCGGTCGAGCCGTTGTAGGGCACCACATGCAGCTTCATGCCCGCTGCGGCACTCACCATTTCACCTGCAAGGTGGGGGGTGCTGTTCGGCAGCGGAATCGCAAAGTTCAGCTTGCCGGGCTGGCTTTTGGCCAGTTTGACGAAATCGGCGAAGTTGGTCACGCCCGTCGACGGGCTCACGGCGATCATCATGGGCGACGTGCCTATGGTGGCGACCGGCACCACATCCGTGTCCAGGTTGTATTGCGGGTTTTTGTAGAGATGCGGTGTCAGTGTGGCGACAGTGGCGACCACCAGCGCAAATGTGTAGCCATCGGCAGGTGAACGCACAAATGCGCTCATCGCCGGAATGCCACCCGCACCAGCGCGGTTCTCGATCACAACACCCTGTCCCCATGCCGGCGTCAGCTTTTCACCCACGATGCGCGCCACGATGTCTACTGCAGACCCGGCTGGCAGCGGAACGATGAACTTCACAGGCTTCGATGGCCATGTTTGTGCGCTTGCGGCACCGGCAAAAAAGATGCAGGCCGTCAGCAAAGCCAGGCGGCGGGAAGTTTTAAAAGCTTTCATGTGTCTCCTTGAAGTTAATTGGTCTTTTTTGGGCAACACCTGTCACTGGCCCCTCTGGAACCATATGTGGCAGGTCTGCGGTTAATGTGGCGTTACGGGTGTTCCGTAACGCCGTCCCTGAGCGCTCTGTTGTTATGGGTTCTAGTAAGCGCCCTTGGGCTCAAGCCCAAGCATGTGCTGGCCGACCAGGGTACTGACGGCATCCCAGTTCAGGGTGATGTGCTGGGCAATCGCATTGCCGTCACGCCACATGCGCTGGATAGGCTGGTCTAGTGCCAGGCCTGTTGCGCCCACGGTCGTGAAGATTTCCTGCAAGGCCGCGTGAGAACGTTTTGCCGCGTAGGCGTGGCCTCGGCGGTTGCGTATGCGCTTGTCCACACTGATGCCCTGCCCTGATACGGCCATGCGTTCGACTTCTGCCGTGTCACGTTCCAGGACCAGGCGCGCCGCATCCACGTCGGCAGCTGCTTCGGCCAGCCGCGATTGCACATGGGCAAATTGGTTCAGGCGATTGCCGCCTCCGCCTGCACCGCCACGCGTGACCCGCGTGCTGCAAAGCTCGACGAACAACTCAACAGCGCCCTGTGCATTTCCCAGCAAAGGTGACACCAGGCAAATCGGCATGACAGAGAGGAAGGGAATGCTGTACATCGGGTTGGGGTTCACCTCCGCACCTGGTGGCTTGCCCGAAGACGCCTGGGGGAAGGTCAGCTTGCGATGAGTCGGCACAAAAACTGGTTTGTCGATGACCACAGCCTTGGATCCTGTACCGGCCTGCCCGGCGTTGAACCAGTCGTCTTCGATGGTCCAGTCCGAACGCGGCACCAGCACGAAGCAACCCGTGGGTGGGGCGCCTTTTTCTGCTGGCGGCAACTGCACGCCGAGGACCGCCCACTGTGAGTTGTCGACGTTAGAGGCCCAGCGCCATTTGCCATGGATCATGTAGCCGCCGTCGACGGCCTCAGCCATCATCACGGGTGCATAGGAGCCGCACATCAGGGCATTCGGGTCCTGGCCCCAGACGTCTTCCTGCGCCTGTGCCGGGAACAGCGACAGCAGCCACTGGTGAATGACGCCAAGCGAGCAGGCCCAGGCCGACGAAGAGCAGCCGCGGCCCAGTTCACTGATCAGGTCTATCAGCGCCGTGAAGCCGTACTCGTAGCCGCCATAACGGCCCGGCTGCAGCAGCTTGAAGAAACCCGCTTCGCGAAAGCGGTTGCACATTTCTTCGGACAGCCGGCGGTTTGCCTCTGTCTGCTGGCCCAGTGCCCGCAGCTCAGGCACCATGGCAGCCGCTGCGGCAACCAGGCTTTCGATGGTGGGTGCACCGGCCACCGGGCTGATCCGGCCCGGCGCGTTGACCGCATTGGCGGCCTGGTTGGTGATGTTGAAACTCATGTTTTGTCTCCTTGATGTTCAGTTGCGCCGGAATCAGGCGTAGACCGGGGCGATGTCGAAGTAGATGCGCAGTGAGCTGACGAGCTCACCCTGCCGTTCCAGCATGGTGACGACCGGGATGGTGACCTGCTTGCCGTCCTTGCGCTGGTAATCTACCCGCGCCTCAAGGCAAGTCATGCCCTTGGCTTCGACCACGTTGACGAAGTTGTGCTTGATGCCATTAATGGTTGAAAAAAGGTAGCCGATGCCGCCTTTGGCAGCCTCGCGTCCCTTCATGGGCGGGTTGTTGCCTACCTGCAGTTCAACGTCAGGCGTGAGGCCTGCGACAAACGCGTCGAGATGCATCGCATCCACGTGGGCATACAAATCTGAAAACCAGTGTTTCATGATGTCTTCCTCTTCTGTTGTAAGTTCGATCAGGCAGGCTGCGTGGCGGCCGTCATCTTGCGGATGGCCTCCAGCGTGGCGCCCACGGCCTTGAGGTAGTCTTTCTCCATACCCTCGCGGAACTCACGTTCCTTGTCGCTGCCCGAAGCGGCATCCACCAGTTGCAGCGCAAAGCTGAAACGCAAACGCATGTCGTCGCCATCACCCAGCACTTCATTCACGATGAAGCCGTCGGCATTGCCTGACTCGCGCACAAACACGACTTTCTCTTTCGGGAAGAAGGTGATGCGTTCCCGCGCGTCTTCGCCGCGGAAAACAATGTCGCGCACCAGGCCGTTCGCCGTGCGCTGCACAACCTCGCACTTGGACATGCTGGGCACAAACGGCAGCGCATTTTCAGCCTTCATCAACAGGCCTTTCCACACGTCGCTCTTGCTGAGTTTCGGTAAAGCCGGATCGTTGTTGACAGCCACTTCGCTTGATACATAAATCATTTCATCTCCTTGTTGATTCTGTTGAACGCTTCCCTTGCGCCTCGCCGAGGTACCGGACATGGCGGACCTTGTTCTGCTGCACCAGCTGTAAAAATTCAAATGGCTGGCACACCAGAATGGGCTGAATAATATTTGTGGCCCTGCATGCCGTACAGGCAGGTTTATGAATGTCTGGCATTGATGGACTTGATTGGTTTGTCGTAATCAACCAAGCGCCAGAGGCGCGGCGCGGGTTTACCCGGCGCGCCCATGCGCTTTGCAAATGTGGTCCATTTACGAAACGCGTAGGCGAAATTAAAAAAGCCTGCAGCACCCTTTCACAGGTGCTGCAGGCTTTATCTTTTTAGTCACTGCCCGCTGCTGGCAGGCCGGGGACAATCAGGTAACAGCTTCGATGTCGCCTGCCGTCATGTAGGCCCAGAGCCGTTCGGCAATCCTTCCGTCCCATGTCGCGCGGTTTGCTGCTGATGCTGCATCCGCAAATGTCACATGCTCCTCACCCCTGGCCGCGCGCACAACGAGCTCTACACGTGCGGAGTCTTCAAGCAGCCACGCCAGCGACACAGCCTTCTGCATTGTGTCCGACGCCGTCACGGCGCCATTCACGCCGACAATCACTGCACAGGCATTGCCCATGATGTCTGCAACACCGCTGGCTGCAGCGTCATTGCGCACGAGCGCAGGGTCTGTCCACATCGGGACCCTGGGATAAAAGTAGGACGAAAAGCCATGACGTGCAGACGGGCTGTGGCCCATGGCCGCAAGCGCCATGACCTGCGGCGAGAGAAACCGGCAAATGGCTTTTATCTCCTTGCGCCTGCGATAGATCTGCTGATGCATGCGAACCTCACCCAGCACACCCTCAGGCAGAGGGCCATCGACATTCACGACCGTCCCTGGTTCGCCTGCCTTGATGAGACCCATGGGTTGGGGCGCGCACACCAGAAACTCATCGTCCGAGAGGCGCTGGCTGCAGTGGCCAAATGCTGTGACAACGCCCGCTTTTGCAAGTGCCCTGGCCGCAATTCTGACGAGGCGCTGCTGCTCTTCCGTAGCAGGAGTACTCATGCTGCTTTTTGACTGGTGGCCTGGGTGTCCCGCTGTTTGAGCAGGTCAAGCGCCACATCCACAATCATGTCCTCCTGGCCGCCCACCATGCGCCGGCGGCCCAGCTCGACCAGGATGTCCACCGTCGGTATGCCGTATTTCTTTGAGGCGACTTCAGAGTGGCGCAGGAAGCTGGAGTACACACCGGCATAACCCAGAGCCAGCGTCTCGCGGTCCACGCGAACAGGACGGTCCTGCAAGGGGCGCACGATGTCGTCGGCAGCATCCATCAGGCGGTAAAGATCGCAGCCATGCTTCCATCCCATGCGGTCAGCTGCAGCGATAAACACCTCCAGCGGCGCATTGCCCGCACCCGCACCCATGCCCGCCAGGCTGGCGTCCACACGGTCGCAGCCCTCTTCCACTGCCACGATGCTGTTGGCCACACCCAGGCTCAGGTTGTGGTGGGCATGCATGCCGGTTTCGGTTTCAGGCTTGAGGATGTCCTTGAACGCGCGGAAACGGTCGCGCACGTCGTTCATGCTGAGTGCTCCGCCCGAATCGACCACATAGCAACAGGTTGCGCCATAACTCTCCATCAGCTTGGCCTGTTCGGCCAAACCTTTGGGTGTCTGCATATGGCTCATCATCAGGAAGCCGACGGCTTCCATGCCGAGGTTGCGGGCGTATTCGATGTGCTGGCGCGAGACGTCGGCCTCGGTGCAATGGGTGGCCAC
>JAZKHN010000286.1:10841-13434 GCA_040385325.1 Pseudomonadota bacterium | reverse complement strand
GCGATGTGCAGGGGTTTGTCTGCGGGAATCTTCTCGAACTGAACCTTCTGCTTCAGGCGGTAGCCGGGCACGTAGCTGTGCACAGCTTTGACCATCGCTTCAACGGAAGCCTCGACCTCGGCCTCACTCACATCTTCCGACAGGCAATAAACCGTGTCGCGCATGATGAGCGGTGGCTCTGCCGGGTTCATGACGATGATGGCCTTGCCCTTGCCTGCGCCGCCGATGACTTCGATGGCCTTGGAGGTGGTTTCGGTGAATTCGTCGATGTTGGCGCGGGTGCCTGGGCCTGCAGACTTGCTGGCAATCGACGCCACGATTTCGGCGTAATGCACCCTGGCCACGCGTGAAACCGCAGCGACCATGGGAATGGTGGCCTGGCCGCCGCAGGTGACCATATTGAGGTTAAGTGCAGCCAGATGTTCATCGAGGTTGACCACCGGAATGCAGTAAGGGCCAATGGCAGCCGGCGTCAGGTCAATGACGCGGATGCCGGGCTTGGCCTTTCGCAACATCGCTTCATGCTTGACGTGTGCACCGGCACTGGTGGCGTCGAACAGGATGTCAATGTCCTTGAAGATGGGCAGCTTGATCAGGCCTTCAACACCGCTGTCGCAGGCCTGCACTCCCAGACGCGTGGCGCGGGCCAGCCCGTCAGACGCAGGGTCAATGCCCACCATCGCACCCATTTCAATGTTCTTGCCGTGGCGCATGACCTTGATCATCAGGTCGGTCCCAATGTTGCCCGACCCTACGATCGCTACCTTGATTTTCCTGCTCATAAACTCTTTCGTTATCCGTTGTCTTCAAAACTGCTTTTGCCTACGCGCTGATGCTGAACTCGAACTCGCCGATGTTTTCAATCCACTGCTTCACCACGTCACCCTTACGCAGGAATTTCTTGCGGGCCATGCCGACGCCGGCAGGCGTTCCCGTCAGGATGATGTCGCCGGGCTGCAGGGTGATGCACGACGACAAATGCTCGATCTGGTCAGCAATATTGAAAATCATCTGCCCGCTGCTGGAGTCCTGCATGAGTTCGCCATTGACCCAGAGCTTCATCTTCAGATTCATCGGGTCACCGATATAGCGGGTTGGCGTGATCGCCGGGCCCATGGGACAGGAGCCGTCAAAGGACTTCTGCCCAATCCAGTCCCATTTGAAAGGCGACTCGACCGGCACACCGTCGCGGCCCACATGGTCACGTGCCGAAAGATCGTTGGCGATGGTGTAGCCGGCCACATAATCGGCAAAATCCTTTGCCGCCACGTTCTTTGCAACCTTGCCTATGACGACCGCCAGCTCAAGCTCCCAGTCCAGCATTTGTGTGCCGCGCGGCAAGGCAACGACTGCTCCCGGTCCGACCACTGTGGTGCCGGTGGCCTTCAGACTGAACCAGGGCTTGTGCCCTTTCGCTTTGGGATCGGCATCCAGCGGCATACCGAGCGTCGCTTTCATCTCGGCGACATGGTCCCTGTAATTTGCACCAGCAAAATAGATATTGCGCGGGTTCGGCAAAGGCGCAAGAAATTTCGGCGAAGCGATCGGCTCGCGCACTGCCAGTTTTTCACCAAGGCCCTCAAGTTTCGAGTCGGCATCAGCCCAGTCTGCCAGCACTTCCATGGTGTGCGTGAATCTGCCCGAGGGATAGGCCTTGTTGTTGGTGAACAGACCGGTCTTGCTGCCTTCAGGTGTTTCAAAAGTGACGAGTTGCAGCATCAGGCAAGTTCCGTCCGCACTTCGATTTCTTCAAGGGCCTCAAAAGTCCGGCCATCTTTCATGGCAAAACGTTCGCCGTAATCAAACAGATCGTCGTGCTGAAAGCCGCTTTCGTAATACTGGATCTCCCACCAGTTGTGGTCCAGGTCGATCATGTAGAACGAATACACGCCGTGCATGTCCTGCGGCGGCATGACCTTGCGGATCTTGTAGTCGTCCTGGTACTTGACGGCGTTCTCATAAGCCTGGTCAACCTCTTCGCGCGTCTGCACGTCCACACCCCAGTGGTTGAGCAGGTGCACCGGTTTGAGCTGGTCGCCCACTTCAACACAGATGATGTGAAAGCGCATTGCCAGGCGGATCGCCATGGCTGGCTTGCCGTGGCGTACACATTCCAGGCCCAGAAACTCTTCATAAAAACGCCGTGACTCAACCAGGTTGTAGCACTCCAGCGTGCCATGACTCAGGCAGAAAGGCTTGACGATGGACTTGGTTTTGGGAAGGTCAACGCGGCAGTTATCTGGCAGTGTCAGCATGGTGTCTCCTTGATGGCAACAAAATTTCAGGCGGCCTTGTCGGCCGTGGTGAGGAAGGCGTCAGCATAAAAGGCAGCTTCTGGCAGTTTGCAGTTCGCAGCAAAGTCACGCCGGGCAGAGTCAATGACCACTGGTGAGCCGCAGGCGTAAACCTCCATGCCGCTCATGTCCGGAAAGTCCTGCATCACAGCCTGATGAACAAAACCAGTGCGTCCAGTCCAGCCATCCGATGGCGATGGCTCGCTCAGCACAGGAATGAAAGTGATGTGCGAATGCGCCTTCGCCCAGCCTTCAGCCAATTCCTTCATGTAAATATCTTCATTGCGCCGCCCGCCCCA
>JAZKHN010000286.1:0-10741 GCA_040385325.1 Pseudomonadota bacterium | reverse complement strand
AAGGGGAACTGGCGCGGCTGGTAGCCGGGGTCCGTGATGGAGCATACGCCGCTTGAGTACTCGTAGACAACCCCGTCAGGCCCCTCAAAGTAGAGAAACATCGCACCAGAAGTGGGATGCCTGCCGGGCCCGAAAACAACCTTGATGCCTTCGGACTGCAACAGGTACCAGGACCGCATGATGTCGTCGATGGACTCCACCTGATGGTTGATATGCTGAACACCTGCATGGCTGGACGGAAACAGCGCAATCTTGTGATGCACATCGTCAATCCGCAAAAGGGGTGCCTGCCCGATACGGTCGCTGACTTTTGCCCCGAGGATTTCTGTCCAGAAACGTTCGTCGCGCACGGCATCCGTGGTACGCATGCCCACGTGCGAGAAACCCTGGTTACCCGAATCACGCGTCGGGAAGAAGCGCACGCCGCTGTGGTGGGGCCCGGCGATCAGGTCTATCGAATTGCCGCTGGGGTCCTTGAAGTTGATGAAGGCCCTGACGCGGCGCTCGTCGCATTCGCCCGCCGTTCCACGGTGAACGCGGTGGCCGGCATTTTCAAGCTCACTGGCTGCGGCCTCCATGACTTTTTCATCCAGCACTTCAAAACCCGTGGTGTGGTCATGCGGGTCACCGTTGAAGTACACCAGCGTGTGGTCGCGGTCATCGCTGCGAAAGTAGACCTGTTCCGTCGTTTTGGGGTTGCCGCGCCTGGCGCCTTCACGCAGGCCCAGTATCTTTTCTGCGTAGCGCGTTGTTCCGGTCAGGTCGGCCGTACCCAGGCGGACGTACCGAATATCATGCAAATGGATCACGTTGCTCCTTGGCAATGGAGGGTCAAGATTAGTGCGGCTACGTTATCAGCGCACCTGCTCCCTCACCAGCCATAACGCCGAATTCACTCTATTGAGGAATTGAATATTTGCAGTCCGTGTAAGCTGCAAGCGGGGCTCAGCCCTGGAAGTTCGCCTGGAACTGCGAGCGCAGCCACTGTATGGCCGGGTCCTGATGGAAGCGCGCGTGCCAGTACTGGTTGATGTCAATGCGCGGCACATCCAGCGGCAGGTCAAATAGCTGCACATCAACCAGACCCGAGAAGGCCTGACCCAGGCGTGAAGGGATTGTCAGGACAAGGTCGGTACCCGCAACTATGCTCGACAGACCCATGGAATGCGCCACACGAAGCCCGACCCGGCGCTTCACGCTGTGCTTGGCGAACTCCTGGTCCAGCATCGCTTCAAGCGTGTGGTGGCTGGCCGCCGCCGGCAGGTAGACGATGTGAGAGGCATCCAGGTAAGCCTCCAGCGTCAGACTGCCACTGCTGGTGGCTGCGTGGCCGCGCCGCAGCATCACGACATAGTTTTCCTGGAAGATGCGCTGCGCATAAAAATTGGGGCCAAAGTCGGCAAAGTAGCCAATGGCCAGGTCGATTTCGCCGGTGCCCAGTGCCACCTGCGTATGGTCAGGGAACATGTCTACCGTTGCAAGCTGAACCCCCGGTGCGACGGTCTGAAAGCTGCTCATCAGCTTGGGCAAAAACACCCGTTGGGCCACTTCTGTCATGCAGACCTTGAAGCAGCGTGTTGACGTTTCAGAATCAAAATGCCGCTTGTCCTCAAGTGCCTGCCTCAGCTGCAGCAAGGCCTCCTGCACCGGCGCACCGAGCCGCAAGGCCAGCGGTGTAGGCTGCATCGAACCCTGGGTGCGGACGAAGAGCTGGTCATTGAAGTATTCCCGCAAACGTGTGAGGGCATTGCTCATGGCGGGCTGTGACAGCCCCACATCATCGGCGGCCCGTGTCACGCTTTCCGTTCTGAGGATGGCGTCAAAAACGAGCAGCAGGTTGAGGTCTAGGGAATTTAGTTTCATAGGTGAGTCACTGGGCCGCTATCTTGCCACCGGTACCCTGTAAAAAGCCCCCGCAGCCCATTCAATCGGCGAATAGTTGCCATTTCATTCGCGCAATGGACAAGGCCGTATCACGCATGGACACTATCTTCCGTTGGCCACGCACGGCCAGTCAATAGCGACTACCCGAAGCAGGCCATGGCCAGCGCACCGGAAAAAAACGACAAGATCGAAAAGAAATACATGACATCCAGCGCAAAGCAGACACAGCAATTCATAGACGGAAAGTTCACGCCAGGCACCTCAGGCAAGACCTTCCCCAACATCAACCCGATCAACGGCAAGCTCAACAGCAACATCTGCGAAGCCTCCAAAGCTGACGTGAATGCGGCGGTCTCTGCAGCCAAGGCAGCCCTGACAGGCCCTTGGGGCAAGATGCCTGTCGAGGCGCGTACCAACATGCTGCATGGCGTGGCCGCAGAAATCTCGCGCCGCTTCGACGACTTTCTGGGCGCCGAGATCGCCGACACCGGCAAGCCCACCAGCATCGCCTCGCACATCGACATCCCGCGCGGTGCGGCCAACTTCAAGGTCTTTGCCGATGTGGTGAAGAATGTGCCGACAGAGAGTTTTCACCTGGACACGCCTGACGGCCGCGGTGCACTGAATTACGGCGTGCGTGTGCCGAAAGGTGTCATCGGCGTCATCAGTCCGTGGAACCTGCCGTTGCTGCTGATGACCTGGAAGGTCGGCCCGGCTTTGGCCTGCGGTAACACCGTGGTCGTCAAGCCGTCTGAAGAAACCCCCTCCACTGCCACCCTGCTCGGCGAAGTCATGAACACCGTCGGCGTGCCGCCCGGTGTTTACAACGTGATCCACGGCTTTGGCCCGGATTCGGCTGGTGAGTGGCTGACCCAGCACCCCGATGTCAACGCCATCACCTTCACGGGCGAGACCCGTACCGGCGAGGCCATCATGAAACAGGCCGCCAACGGCGTGCGCCCGGTCTCGTTCGAGCTGGGCGGCAAGAACGCCGGTATCGTCTTCGCAGATGCCGATTTCGAAGCGGCTGTCGACGGCATCTCGCGCGCAGCCTTTGCCAACAGCGGCCAGGTCTGCCTGGGTACCGAGCGTGTGTTCGTCGAGCGCAGCATCTTCGACAAGTTTGCGCAGGCATTGAAAAAGAAGGCGGAAGGTTTTGTCTTCGGCGACCCGATGAACCCGGCCACCACCATGGGCCCGCTCATCAGCAAGGAACACCGGGACAAGGTGCTGGGCTATTTCGCGGCCGCCAAGACCCAGGGCGCCACCATCGTTGCCGGCGGTGGCATACCCAACGTGGCAGCCGAGTATGAGGGCGGCCACTGGATCCAGCCCACCATCTGGACCGGCCTGCCGCAGGACTCCAGCGTGATCCGCGAGGAAATCTTCGGCCCCTGCGTGCACCTGGAGCCCTTCGACACAGAAGAGCAGGCGCTCAACATGGCCAACGACACGCCTTACGGCCTGGCCACCACCATCTGGACGACTGACCTGGCCCGCGCGCACCGCGTGGCTGGCAAGATCAACGTCGGGATCACCTGGATCAACTGCTGGTTCCTGCGCGACCTGCGCACCTCCTTCGGCGGCCAGGGCCTCTCCGGCATCGGACGCGAAGGCGGCGTGCATTCGCTCGAGTTTTACACCGAACTTCGCAACGTCTGCGTCAAACTCTAAAAAACGAAGAACGGCACAAGGACAACATGGCACTGAACCACAAACTCTGCGACGAGCTCGGCGACGAGCTCTATGACGCCTGGAAAGGCAACCGCATGCTCGCGCCGCTCATCGAGCGCGTGCCCGGCATCACGGTCGATGACGCGTACCGCATCCAGTTGCGCACCATTGCGCGCCGCATCGAGGCGGGCGAGCGCCACGTCGGCAAGAAGGTCGGCCTCACGGCGGGCGTGGTCCAGCGCATCTTCGGCGTGAACCAGCCCGACTTTGGCCACCTGCTGTCGGGCATGAGCTATTCCGACGGCGCGACCATCGACAGCAAGAAGTTCATCCAGCCCAAGGGCGAAGGCGAGCTCGGTTTCATCCTCAAGCGCGACCTCATGGGCCCCGGCATCACCAACGCCGACGTGATTGCCGCCACCGAATGTGTGGTGCCCTGCTTCGAGATTGTCGATTCACGCATCCAGGACTGGAAGATCAAGGTGCAGGACACCGTGGCCGACAACGGCTCGTCGGCCGCCTTCGTGGTTGGCGACAACGCTGTCTCGCCCACGAAACTCGACCTCACCACGCTGGGCATGGTGCTTGAGAAAAACGGCGAAATCATAGGCACGGGTGCAGGCGCTGCAACCCTGGGTAATCCCGCCAATGCCGTGTCCTGGCTGGCCAACGCGCTGGGTGCTTACGGCATTGGCCTGAAGGCCGGCGAGCTGGTGCTTTCGGGCTCACTCTCCATCATGTTCCCCATTGCAGCCGGCGACCACCTGCGCATGACCATCGGCAAGCTGGGCTCGGCCTCCTGCCGGTTCTCCTAGGACGTTTTCAACATGCCCCTCAATCAAAAAACAATCCTCGAGCTGGCCGAACGCCTCGAAAACGCCGAGCTGCAGCGCAGCGATATCCTGAAGATCACGGACGACCATCCCGACATGGACTGGGAAGATGCCTACGCCATCCAGTACGCGATCCGCAAGCGCAAGCTCGACCGCGGCAGCAAACTGGTCGGCCTGAAGATGGGCCTCACCTCCTTCGCCAAGATCAAGCAGATGGGTGTGGAAGAACCCATCTTCGGCTTCCTGGTCAGCGACTATGTGCGCCAGGACGGCGGCGCCATCGAGTTCGACCAGTTGATTCATCCCAAGGTCGAGGCCGAGATTGCCTTTGTGCTGAAGTCTGCGCTGTCAGGGCCCGGCTGCCATGTCGGCGACGTGCTGGCCGCAACGGATTTCATCGTGCCGGCGGTCGAAGTGATCGATTCACGCTACCGCGACTTCAAGTTTGATTTGAAAAGCGTGGTCGCCGACAACTGCTCTTCCGCCCGCTTTGTGACCGGCGGCCATGCACGCAAGCCACAGGACCTGGACCTGCGCAACATGGGCATCGTGCTTGAAAAGAACGGCGAAGTCATCGCCACGGCAGCCGGCGCTGCGGTGTTGGGCCACCCGGCTGCCAGCGTCGCCATGCTGGCCAACATGCTGGGCAAGCGCGGTGAATACATTCCCGCAGGCACCTTTGTCATGACTGGCGGCGTCACCGAGGCGTATGCGGTGGAGCGTGGTGATTCGATCACCGCCCGCTTCCAGGACATCGGCTCTGTCTCGATGCGTTTTACCTGAGGAGCCGGCATGCCATTTCTGCTCGTCAAAATCATGGAGGGCCGGCCTCCCGAAAAGATCGAGGCGCTGATCGAGGCGCTGACTGAAACTGCTGCCCGTACGCTGGACGCCCCCAAAGAAACCGTTCGCGTGCTGGTAGAGGAAGTCCCGAAGACGCACTGGGGCATTGGCGGCAAGAGCGCCAAGGCGCTGGGGCGTTAGCCGCAAGACAAGTCAGGGCCCGGGAGGGACTTGCGGCCACATATCCGGGGCGTTTGCCGCGGATTATTGCGATAACTAGAAAGTGCGGGCAAAGAACCCGCAGCCCCCGGACATTCCGGGTGCCACAAGGAGACACAACATGAGAAAAGATATTGCCCACATGGTGGCGTGCGGAGCGCTGCTCGCCTCTTCCCTGCTTGCCGCGGCGCAGAGCATGGCACAGGATCTTGTAGTCGGCCAGATTGGCTCGCTGACAGAGAAACCCGTGCCCGAGGTCGTACAACTGGGCGAAGGCATGAAAGCGCTTTTTGCAGCCGTCAATGAGCGCGGCGGCATCAATGGCAAGCGCATTGATTTTTTCCAGCTTGACGATGCGCTGAACCCCGACCGCTTTGTCGCGCAGTTTGCCGAGGCTGTCAAACGCAAGCCCATCGCCCTGCTCTCGCCTTACGGTTCGCCCGCCGTGCAGCGCATGCTGGCCGACAAGCTGCTGGACAACGCCGATGTGGTGGTGCTTAACGCTGTGCCGGGGGCTGAAGCCTTCCGCAAGCCGGGCCACCCAAAGCTGTTCCATGTACGGGCCGGTGACGGGCAGCAAATACAGCGCATCACCCAGCACATCAAGACGCTGGGCATTGCACGGCTGGGCGTGTTGTATGTCGACGCGCCAGGCGGGTCTTCGGGCTACTCGGCGGTGGTTGATTCAGCTGCCCAGCTGGGCGGCTTGCAGGTCACCGGGGCAAAGGCGGGTCTTGGTCCGGAAGCCATCGATGCTGCAGCCCAGTCTCTGGTGCAAGCCACCGTACAGAGCACGCTGGTCATAGGCCCACCCAAATTCATGGCCTCAGGTGTGGCAGCCATGCGCAAGGCCGGCGGTACGCACGCCATCTTCACCATGTCCTACCTGTCGCCTGCAGAACTGGTGGCGCTCGCCGGCGGTGCCAGCGCCAAGGGTGTCGGCGTGGCGCAGGCCTTTCCCAACCCCATGGGCGTGACCATGCCGCTGCAGCGGGAGTTCCAGGCGGCCATGCGCAAGGCCTTTCCAGAGCTGAAGACCTACTCGGCGTTTCACATGGAGGGCTACATCACCGCAAAACTTTTTGCCGAGGTCGCCAGGAAAATGAAACGCCCATCTGCGGCTGAATTTGCAAAAACCCTGACATCCATGGGTGAAGTCAACCTGGGTGGCTTTCGCGTCGACTTCTCGGGCGGCTCAGCCGGCAGCCGCTTTGTCGACATCGCCGTCATGAGCGAAGACGGGCGACTGCGCTACTGAACGCTTTTCATCATTCACTACCCGCGAGCAAAAACATGTACTCATGGACAGACATCACCGGCGACGAGCCGCAGACCCTGGATGCCGCACGCCTGCGCCGGACGCTGGGCGCCTACCCGACAGGTGTCTGCCTGGTCACCACCGTGTATGACGGCAAACGTGAGGGCATGACCATCAATTCGTTTGCGTCCGTCTCGCTGTCGCCGCCACTGGTGCTGTGGAGCATCCGCGACGATGCGCGCAGTGCCGACGCCTTCATCAGCGCGCCCAATTTCATCATCACCATGCTGACGGACAAACAGCAGGAGCTGGCCATGCACTTCGCCAAACCGGCGGCGGACAAGTTCGAGAAATACGAAGACCAGTTCGCCAACGGCCTGGGCGGCTGTCCCCGCCTGATCGACAGTGTCGCAAGCTTCGAATGCACGACATACTCGCGCTACCAGGAGGGCGACCACACCATCCTGGTGGGCCGTGTGCAGGATTTTTCAGGCAGCGACGCCAACCCGCTGATGTTTCATGGTGGGCAGGTCGGGTCTGTGCAGGAAGTGGCTGAAAAAATCGCAAAACGGGCTTGAATCCGGGTTCACGTCCCGCTCCTCGATCCGTTCAGCGATTCGAATTGCTATATTTTTAATAGCTGGTCACGCACATATCTATTGGTCTGCAGCCGGTTTGATGCCTGAAAATGGCACTTTTTTGGTGTTTTGGAGGCATTTTTCAGGTCCCAAAAGCTCCCAAACAGCCAAATGTTAACTTCCATATTAACAATGTTAAGTTGGGTATTAACATTTGGCTTCAAACAGCCTTCTGGTGAAGCCTTTGGCCGTCGTTCAGCCGTCAAACAGCCCGGCCTGCGGCCCAAAACGGGCTTTCTCGATCTCCAGCATCCTGAGCTTGGTCGACACACCGCCGCCCGCTGAAAACCCGCCCGAACCATTCGCCGCTGCCAGAACCCGGTGACAGGGCACGATGGGCGCAAACGGGTTGTGGCCCAGAGCCTGCCCGACTGCGCGTGAAGCGCCGGGCTCGCCCAGCTTCACCGCCACTTCGCCATAAGTCAGCGTCCGGCCGGGAGCAATAGCCCTCGCCTCTGCATAAACACGCTGGTGGAAAGGTGGCACGCCTGTCATGTCGCGTGCGATGTCGGCCAGGTCGTCTCTTGCCCCTTCAAGGAGCGCAGTGACTCTCAGAATGGTTTTCTCGACGTCCGTGGGAGGGGCAACTTCGGCCACGCCTGGGAACTTCGCCTGCATGCGCGCCCGTGTAGCCAGGGGGCTGGCTTCGGGCAAAAGCACGCCGGCCAGGCCGGTATCACCCTCATTCCACGCAATGCCGCAATGCCCGATGGCCGTCTCAAACAGGGCAAAACCGGCAGCGGGCATGGGCGGCTTCGGGTTTATTCCGCGCGCAGCGCAGCCCGGAGCTGCTGGCCGATCTCGGGTTTGTCTGCAAACGGGTCGGTGGGGTTGCGCGCCTGCAGCACATCTTCCAGCCGGGTCTGCACAGACTTGATGGCCTTGGGGTGGCTGTAGATGTAGAACTGGTTGCTGGCCACGGCATCGAACACCAGCTGGGCGACATTGGCGGCGCTAACCTTGCCCGAATCAACCGCCTTGCCTGTCATGGCCTGCTGGATCTTCTGGCTTTTGGTGGCTTTCTCAGCACCCAGTTCGGCGGGCCGGTTGCGGTGGCTCATGCCTATGCCGGTGGCAACAAAGAACGGGCACAGCACCGATGCGCCGACCTGGTCTGTCACCAGCGAAAGGTCCTGGTACAGGGTTTCGCTCAAGGAGACCACCGCGTGTTTGCTGACGTTGTACACGCCCATGTTGGGCGGGTTGAGCAGGCCGGCCATGCTGGCGGTATTGACAATGTGGCCCTTCCACGCCGGGTCCTTCTTTGCGGCTTCGAGCATCATGGGCGTGAAGATGCGCACGCCGTGCACCACACCCATGACGTTCACGCCCATCACCCATTCCCAGTCTTTGAGCGAGTTTTCCCAGATCAGGCCGCCCGAGCCGACGCCGGCGTTGTTGAACACCAGGTGCGGCGCGCCGAAGCGCCTGAACACGGCCTGACCCATCGATTCCATCTGGTCCGCGCTGGATACATCGAGTTTGAACGCCAGCACCTGAGCGCCGGCAGCTTCCATCTCCTGTTTCGCAGCGTCGAGTGCGTCCTGCTGCACATCGACCAGCACCAGGTTCATGCCCAGCTTTGCGCCTATGCGTGCGCATTCCAGCCCAAAGCCTGAGCCCGCCCCGGTCAACACTGCAGTCCTGCCTTTGAAATCCGTGATCATCAAGTCTCCTGTTTGTCTGTCCTGTTTGTCATGCCTGGTTCAGGCGGCGCGCAACTGGTAACCGATACGCGGCAGGTGCACATGCACGAGGCCTGCGCGCTCGTCTGTGCGGCGCAGCGTGAAGTGCATGCGTGTGGCCGCGATCAGTTCGCCGCTTGTGGGCTCGGGGCCAAAACTTTCACCCGTGACCGTCACCTGGCTGCCCAGCGGAATGCCGTGGTCGTCCTGGAACAGGTCGTCGTGCAGTGGCAAGGGCGTCGCGGCAGCTGCGGCAGCAATCGCGTCGGCGGCCGTGGCTTTTTCGTAGCTGCCGTGGCCAATAGCCGACATGCGGTCCATCCACTCGATGACGGCGGGCGTGCTGTCGAAGACGCCCGCCAGCGCAGGGGTGCGGTGCCGTGTAAACCACAGCGGGTGGTAGGTGGCGAAGTCGGCGATTGACGGGGCCTCACCAAGCAAAAACGGCCAGTCGTCGAGCATGTCGGAGATGCGGCGCAGATAGGATTTATAGGCGGCAGCACAATCCGCAGGCCTGAGCCTGACGCCCAGGTTCATGGCCTTGCGGTCTTCTGCGAACGCCTTGCCCGCTTCAGGCGGCAACTTGCCGAACAATTCCTCAAAGCCTTTGGGCTGCATGTTAAAGCCCATGGACGTCCAGAACAGGGTGGTGTCTGCCCAGCCGGCCAGAGTGCGGCCCATGCCCTTGCTGGGCTCGGGGTACAGGCTGGGGTCGGGTTGCAGGTGCTCAAGCACATCAGCAATCAGCGCGCTGTCGCAGTAGATATCGGCGCCAATCTGCAGGACGGGTGTCTTGCGGTAGCCGCCCGTCAGCGCAACAAGATCGGGCTTGGGACTGACCGAGGGGATCATGACCGACTTCCAGGCCAGCTTTTTGTAGCCCAGCATGAGGCGCACCTTCTCTGCGAAAGGTGACATGGGGTAGTGGTGTAGAAAGATGTCGCTCATGGGTGTCTCCTTTTATGTGTCGTCAATTCAATTGGGCATGGCCCTGGTCATGATGGCGTCGAAATCCGTGGCTGCGCCCAGCGTGCCGAAGCTCTGGCCCCAGTTGCTGGCGATGCGTGAATCGCAGAAAGCCGAGAACACGGCGGGCGGTGCGCCCTGGTACAGCAGCGCAGCCTGCACGGCGAGCGCGACATCCTGCGCCAGCCGACGCGCTTCCATTTCAGTGGCCATCTCTTCCACCCTCGCAGGCAAGGCTGCAGCCAGTTTGTCGAGTGCCGGATGCGCACCTTTGGCAGGCGCGAGCTCGTACGCCAGCGCGGCGACGGCATCGGACTTGCGCAGCGCACGCAAAAGGTCCAGCGCCATGATGTTTCCTGCGCCTTCCCAGATGGAGTTGAGCGGCATCTCCCGGTAGATGCGGGCCATGACACCTTCGCCGCCCTCTTCCACATAACCGTTGCCGCCCAGGCACTCCATCGCTTCCTGTGCAAAGTGGCTGCCGCGTTTGCAGATCCAGAACTTGGCCACAGGCGTCAGCAGGCGCGCCATGGCGGCTTCGTGTGCGTTGCCGGGGTGATCAAAAGCACGGGCCAGGCGCAGCGCCAAAGCCGTGGCCGCTTCAGACTCCAGCGCCAGATCAGTCAGCACATTACGCATCAGCGGCTGGTTCATGAGCAGCTTGCCAAAAGCCTTGCGCTGCGAGGTGTGGTTGAGCGCGAGGCTCAAGGCCTGCCGCATCAGGCCGCTGGTGCCCAGGGCGCAGTCCAGCCGCGTCATGGTGCCCATCTCGAGGATCTGCGGGATGCCACGGCCTTCTTC
>JAZKHN010000285.1:0-2724 GCA_040385325.1 Pseudomonadota bacterium | reverse complement strand
TTGAAGTTCATGGGTGCGCCGGTGACTGGAGGGTCGTTTCAGCGCACCGTTCAGGGCAGTTTTCCCAGCAGCAAATACTCCATCAAGGCCTTCTGAACGTGCATGCGATTCTCCGCTTCATCCCACACCACGGATTGCGGTCCATCGATGACATCGGCCTCGACTTCTTCGCCGCGGTGTGCGGGCAGGCAGTGCATGAAGAGCGCGTCGGGTTTGGCGGCCTTCATCATCTCGGTGTCCACGCACCAGTCTTCAAAGGCTTTTTTGCGCGCCTCGTTTTCGGCTTCGTAGCCCATGCTGGTCCAGACGTCCGTGGTGACGAGGTCGGCACCTGCGCAGGCTTCCATGGGGTCCTTGAAGACCTTGTAGCTTTCGGCGGAGCGAATACCGGCCAGCGACTGGTCAACCTCATAGCCGCCCGGTGTGCTCAGGTGCACCTTGAAGCCGAGGATTTCGCTGGCCTGCAGCCAGGTGTTGGCCATGTTGTTGCCGTCGCCTATCCATGCCACCGTCTTGCCCTTGATGGATCCCCGGTGCTCGATGTAAGTGAAGATGTCGGCGAGGATCTGGCAGGGGTGGAACTCGTTCGTCAGGCCGTTGATGACGGGCACGCGCGAATGTTCGGCAAAGCGGTCTATCTTGTCCTGCTCGTAGGTACGGATCATCACGATGTCGACCATGCGGCTGATGACCCTGGCGCTGTCTTCGATGGGCTCGGCGCGGCCCAGCTGGCTGCCCTCGGTGGTCAGGTTGACCACGGTGCCGCCCAGCTGGTACATGCCGGCTTCAAAGCTCACGCGGGTGCGTGTCGAGGCCTTCTCGAAAATCATGACCATGGTGCGGTCCACCAGCGGCTGGTGTTTTTCGTAGGCCTTGAATTTTTTCTTGATCAGCGCGGTGCGTTCGAAAAGATAGGCGTACTCGTCCGCCGTCAGGTCGCTGAACTGCAGGTAATGTTTGATCGCTTTTGCGGGTGCGGGCGCGTTCATGCTTTTTCTTTCAACAGCTGCTTGATCAGCGGCACCAGGATGGCCACAACTTCATCGGCCTCGGCAGTCGTCATGATGAGCGAAGGCACCATGCGGATGACGGTGTCTGCGGTCACGCTGAGCAGCAGGCCTTTTTCAGCGGCGCGCGAGAGGATCTCGCCGCAGGGCACTTTCAGTTCTATGCCCAGCATCAGGCCGCGTCCGCGGATTTCCTTCAGGCCGGCTTCGCCTTCAAGCGCGTGGCCCAGCGTGGCGCGCAGGTGCTCACCGACCTTGACGGCATTGGCTAGCAGGCCTTCTTCTTCCATGATCCTGATGGTTTCAAGCCCTGCACGCATGGCCAGCGGGTTGCCGCCGAAGGTCGAACCATGGTTGCCCGGCTGGAAGATATTCGCGGCTTTGGGGCCTGCGACAACCGCACCCACCGGCACGCCCGAGCCCAGGCCCTTGGCCAGTGGCATGACGTCGGGCTTGATGCCAGCCCACTGGTGCGCAAACCACTTGCCGGTACGGCCCATGCCGCACTGCACCTCGTCGATCATCAGCAGCCAGTCGTTTTCGTCGCACAGCTTGCGCACATCGCGCAGGTAGTCGTCCGTCATGCTGTGTATGCCGCCTTCGCCCTGTATCGCTTCAAAGAATACGGCCACGACATTCTTGTTGCCGGCTGTGGCTTTCTTGAGCGCATCCACATCATTCAAAGGCACGCGGATAAAACCCTCGACCAGCGGGCCGAATCCGGCCTGCACTTTTGGGTTGCCGGTGGCGCTCAGCGTGGCAATGCTGCGGCCGTGGAAGGCCTTTTCATAAACGACGACTTCGGGCCGGTCTATGCCCTTGTCATGGCCGAACTTGCGCGCCAGCTTCAGTGCGGCTTCGTTGGCTTCCAGGCCGGTGGAGCAGAAAAACACGTTCTCCATGCCCGAGAGTTCAACCAGCTTTTTGGCCAGTGCTTCCTGCAGGGGCACGTGATAGTAGTTGGAAGTGTGGATGAGCTTGCTGATCTGGTCCTGCAGCGCCGGCACCAGCTTGGGGTGGTTGTGGCCCACGGTGTTAACGGCGATGCCGCCCAGCGCATCGATGTATTCCTTGCCGTTGACGTCCCAGACGCGGCAGCCCTGGCCGTGCGACAACGCTATGGGCAGGCGGCCATAGGTGTTCATCACGTGAGGGGAGGCGGCTTCGATGTGCTGGGACGGTGCTGCGGTCATTGAAAACTCCGGGCTGTCGGTTGATTCGGGAAGGTAAGTCTGGGTGAAAAACAAAACCCGCATCAGGCGCGGGCTGGAATTGATTTTAGGCGCATAGATATAGTGCATTTGTGACGATTGCTCATCACAGCGATGATGTGACCGGTGGCTGGCACCGCTTGCGAAAACCGGTGGCCAGTCTTATATAAGATAGAATCATGGTGCGCTGCAACAAGGGGCGGTATCCCACCCCCACGGCACGCAAAAACCTTCCATCAGATGGTCTCCAACTCCGCCAAAGAAGTCTTTATCCAGGGCGTTACCCTAGACGGCAAAACCTTCAGGCCCAGCGACTGGGCCGACAGGTTGTGCGGCGTGATGAGCCATTTCCGCCCCGGCGGCCCCCAGCCCGGCAGCCACCTCAACTATTCGCCCTGGTGCGTGCCCACGGTCGTCAATGGCGTGAAGTGTGTGGTGGTCAATTCCGAACTGCGCGAAGCCGAACCCATGGCCTGGGAGTTTGTCATCAACTTTGCCAAGGACAA
>JAZKHN010000284.1:0-1647 GCA_040385325.1 Pseudomonadota bacterium | reverse complement strand
TACGGACAGAACGGCGAAATGCTGCGGCCTGAAAACGGCTACCCCCTGCGACTCATCGTGCCAGGTGTGCAGGGCGTGAGCTGGGTCAAATACCTGCGCCGCATCGAGCTGGGCGACATGCCTTACGGTGCGAAGGACGAAACCATTCATTACGTCGACCTGCAGCCCAGCGGCCTGCACCGGCAATACACCAGCATCCAGGAAGTCAAGAGCGTCATCACCTCGCCGAGCGGCGGGCAGGTGCTGCTCGACAAGGGCTTTCACACCATCACTGGCCTGGCCTGGAGCGGCCGGGGCAAGGTCAAAAAAGTTGACGTCTCGACCGACGGCGGCCGCAACTGGCGTGCTGCGCGCCTTGAAGGCCCGGTACTCGGCAAGTGCCTGACGCGTTTTAATGCCGACTTTGTCTGGGACGGTAAGCCTGCCATCTTCCAGAGTCGGGCAGTGGACGAGACAGGGCATATACAGCCCGACTATCACCAGCTCAGGCAGGTGCGCGCCTCGCGCAGCATTTATCACAACAACGCCGTCCAGTCCTGGTCGCTGGAAGAAAACGGTGAGGTGAAGAATGTCCAGGTTTAAGCCGCTTCGCTCCCTCAAGTACTGCGGCTTGCTCGCCACCCTTGCCTTTGTGGTGTGCGCTGCACATGCACAAAGCCCCGCTGACACGCGGGCCCAGGCCATAGCCGCCATAGGCCGCACAGCCACCCCGGCAGAAGTCAAAGCCTGGGATATCGATGTGCGGCCCGACTTCAAGGGCCTGCCCAAAGGTCAGGGGTCAGTCGCGCAGGGCGAAGTCATCTGGGAAGGCAAATGCGCCTCCTGTCACGGCAGCTTTGGTGAGTCGTCGCAGGTGTTCACGCCGATTGCCGGCGGCACCACGGCTGAAGACATGAAAGCAGGGCGCGTGGATGGCCTGATGCCGGGTGCCAACCAGCCGCAGCGCACCTCACTCATGAAAGTCGCGACGCTCTCGACGCTGTGGGACTACATCAACCGGGCCATGCCCTGGAATGCGCCCAAGACACTGACGGCAGATGAGGTCTACGCGGTCACGGCCTATGTGTTGAACCTGGGCAACATCCTGCCGGCAGATTTCACCCTCTCGGATAAAAACGTCCGCGACGTGCAGGCCATGATGCCCAACCGTCACGGCATGACCACCGCCCATGCGATGTGGCCCGGCAAAGAGCTTGGTGGCACGGTCAAACCCGATGTGCAGGGCTCGGCCTGTGTGTCAAATTGCGGCCCGCAAGCTGTGATCAAAAGTTTTTTACCCGACTACGCCCGCAATGCGCACGGCAACCTGGCTGAGCAGTCGCGCATGGTGGGTGCGACCCGGGGTGCGGACACCACGCAAGCACCGTCGGCCGTGTTTGCCCACAGTAGGCCGACTGGACCAGTTGCCGCTGCCGTCGAGGCAAAGGCTGTCGCCGCAACTGCGACAGCGTCAAAAGGCCCGACCACAGCCAGCGTCACGCCTGCACTGCAAAAGAATGCCTGTCTGGCCTGCCACGGCATGAACAGCAAGCTCGTCGGCCCGGGCTTCAACGAAATTGCGGCCCGATATAAGGGGCGCGCCGACGCGGTGAATTACCTCTCGGGCAAAATCAGGGCAGGCGGGCAGGGCGTGTGGGGTGCCATTCC
>JAZKHN010000283.1:0-2590 GCA_040385325.1 Pseudomonadota bacterium | reverse complement strand
TTCAGGGCGCGTGGGTCGAAGTAGTCGTATTCGATGGCGTAGCCGGGCCGCAGGATGTGGGCGTTTTCCATACCTGCCATGGAGCGCACCAGGTCGTACTGGATGTCGAACGGCAGGCTGGTCGAGATGCCGTTGGGGTAAATCTCATGGGTGGTCAGGCCCTCGGGTTCCAGGAAGATCTGGTGGCTGTCCTTGTCGGCGAAGCGGTTGATCTTGTCTTCAACACTCGGGCAGTAGCGCGGGCCGACGCCGTCGATCTTGCCGGTAAACATGGGGCTGCGGTCAAAGCCCGAACGGATGATGTCGTGGGTGCGCTCGTTGGTGTGGGTGATCCAGCACGAGACCTGTTTGGGGTGGACTATTTTGCCGCCCATAAAACTGAAGACCGGCACATCGCCTTCGATGCCGCCGGGCATGCCGTCGCCGGGTTGTTCGGTGCATTTGCTGAAGTCGATAGTGCGGCCGTCGATGCGTGGCGGGGTTCCGGTTTTCAGCCTGCCCTGAGGCAGCTTGAGTTCTTTCAGGCGCGCTGACAACGACACAGCCGGCGGGTCGCCTGCCCTGCCAGCCGAATAGTTCTGCATGCCGACGTGAATCTTGCCGTCGAGAAAAGTGCCTGCCGTGAGCACCACGGTGCGCGAGCGGAACTTGATGCCGACCTGGGTGACGGCGCCAACGACGCGGTCACCCTCGACCATCAGGTCATCGACCGCCTGCTGGAACAGCCAGAGGTTGGGCTGGTTCTCCAGCTTGCGGCGTATGGCGGCCTTATAGAGAATGCGGTCGGCCTGTGCGCGGGTGGCGCGTACGGCGGGGCCTTTTGAGCTGTTGAGGATGCGGAACTGTATGCCGCCCTCGTCGGTCGCCAGCGCCATCGCGCCGCCCATGGCGTCGACTTCCTTGACCAGATGGCCCTTGCCGATGCCGCCTATCGATGGGTTGCAGCTCATCTGCCCCAGTGTCTCGATGTTGTGGGTCAGCAGCAAAGTCTTGCAGCCCATGCGTGCCGAAGCCAGCGCGGCCTCGGTACCGGCGTGGCCGCCGCCGACGACGATGACGTCAAATTCTTGGGGGTAAAACATATTGGTCTTCTTCAAGCCTTCAGGCTGGTTACGCTTCTATCAGTTCAGTTTTCAGGCCGAGGGCTTGCGCCGCCTGTGCCTGGCGCCGGTCGGCGGTGACAAAGAGGTCCACATTTGCAGCCTGGGCGCTGCCTATGTGCAGTGCATCCATGCCGCGCAACGTGGCCATCCGCATGGCGGCAATGGCATAACGCTCTACTGGCGACGACAGCGGCATCACCGTCAATTCGTCAAAGTCTGTGTGAATGGCGGCCAGGATGCGCCCGTACTCGTCATCGTTGAACAGGCGCTCACGCCACTGCCGGGTCAGCGCCGAAGCGACTTCCGTTTTGCAATGCGCCGCGGCGGTGATGCGGCTGGCTTTGGCTTGCAGCGACAGCACCTGCGCCACGCCGGTTTCGCCAGAGTAGCGTTTGAAAATCGCCGAAGCGTCGAACAGAATATTCATCACCAGCCACTCTCACGCTCTTCGATGATCATCTGTGCGCCTGTCTTTTCAGGCTTGCGCAGGTAGTTCAGCGGCTCGATGGGCCGCTTCCAGCTCGGCACTTTGGCGGGCTCTTCAGCCGCCACCGGCACCAGCTGCGCCACGGGTTTGCCATGCCGCAAAATGCGCAAGGTTTCGCCTTTTTCGACCAGGTCAAGCATGGCCGAGGCATTGGCGCGGAATTCACTTAGAGGAACAGAGTGCATATTTGTACAGATTTGGTATTTTGTACATTTTAGCAGCTCTGGGAAAGGCTTGACCGAGGCCTGTGATAACCCTCTTCTCAGCGCCAGACAGTTCGCTGGAAAGAAGT
Source organism: Pseudomonadota bacterium (assembly GCA_040385325.1). Lineage (GTDB taxonomy): Bacteria > Pseudomonadota > Gammaproteobacteria > Burkholderiales > Burkholderiaceae_C > Polaromonas. The sequence goes on along the minus strand of JAZKHN010000283.1, from coordinate 708 downwards.
GGTTGTGCGGTTGAAGATCAAGCCAGATTGCACGCCCTGGAATGTGCTATCAATTCAGTAGCTGCTTGCGCTTGTAGTTAAAGGGCTGCAGCCATTTTAGGCCTCAAAAATGGCCGTTTTTTTGCGACTTTTGAGCTGAAAATCTTCTTGGTGACACTTCAGATGATCAGATGTTAATACCCATATTAACTTTTTGCTTATTTTTAACGTGTACGTTAAATTTTTGCTGTAAGCGTTAAAAAACACTTGTTTCGTGCTGGCTTGATGCTGTGCCCTTCGCAGAGAAGCCGGGGGTAGCCCGGCGGCTAGTCACTTTTCTTTTGCTTCGCCAAAAGAACAGTAACCAAAAGAAAAGGCGACCCTGTTCGTCGTCCCCTGCGGGGCACCCTGCGATGCTCGGTCCAGCCGGGGTCTGAAACAACTCGCTGCGCTCAAACAAGTTTCAGCCCTGATCCGTCTGGCCCTGCGCTTCTCGGCTCCTCTCCAAGGGTTTGAAGTCGAATCCGAACCCGAATTCAGTCCCTAAACCCGTGGAGGCTGGGCCGAGCAGCGCAGACGGAGGCGGAACGTCAGGCCAAACTTGTTTGAGCCGCAGGCGAGTTGTTTGGACTGCCGCCGGAGTCGAGCAGCGCAGGTTGCCCGAAGCGAAGCGTAGGGACCCAGACGTCGGGTCGCCTTTCTTTTCGTTAGGTTTCTTTGGCGAAGCAA
>JAZKHN010000282.1:0-5666 GCA_040385325.1 Pseudomonadota bacterium | reverse complement strand
CTGGCCATCATCGGTTTGCTGCGCGTCATGTTCGACCCGCGCATCACCCTGCAGCAGCAGGTCAGCGACCAGCTCAAGGACCACTTCGGTGACAAGGTGTTCAACACCGTCATCCCGCGCAACGTGCGCCTGGCCGAAGCACCGAGTTACGGTTTGCCGGGCGTGGTGTTTGACCCGTCCTCCAAAGGTGCGCAGGCCTTCGTCACCTTTGCCGAAGAGATGGTCAACCGCATCAAGGCGATGTAAGAACCCTGTATCGCCAGCATTTACCGACGCTGGCCGCTACTATTTCATAGCACAACCTTTGTACGCAGACATGAACCCGCGCAACGTCCTGATACTTCCCGGCTGGCACAACAGCGGCCCTGAGCACTGGCAAAGCCGGTGGGAAGGCGCGCACGGCTACACGCGGGTCGAACAGCACAGCTGGGACCGCCCGCTGCGCGGCGACTGGATCTCGCGGCTTGAAGATGTGCTGCTCTCATGTGACGAGCCGGCCGTGCTGGTCGCACACAGTCTGGGCTGCATCCATGTTGCGGCCTGGGCCTCGCATTCCAAAAACACTCATCGCGTGAAGGCTGCCTTGCTCGCTGCACCGCCAGACCTTGAACGCGAAGACCTGAAAGAGATGCTGCCCAGCTGGACGCCGGTGGCGTTGCAGAAGCTCCCCTTTCAATCGGTCATGTACGCCAGCAGCAACGACCCTTACTGCCGCCTCGAACGCGCCCAGCAGATGGCCAGCGCCTGGGGCTCGCAGTTACACAATACCGGCGAACTCGGCCACCTCAACAGCGAAAGCGGCTTGGGCGACTGGCCCGAAGCGTTTGCACAATTACAACAACTCATGGCTTGCAGCCCTGCCGCCTGAACCGAATTCAGAAAGAAAAAACCATCATGGTCACCAAGAAACCAAAAGGCCTGGGCCGCGGACTCGAGGCACTGCTGGGCCCCAAGGTCAGTGAAACCTCTTCCGAAGCCGACAACAACACCAGCAGCGTGAGCGGGCCCGGCCTGCCCGCATCACTGCGGCTCGCCGACATGGTTGCTGGCCAGTACCAGCCCCGCACCCGCATGGACGAGGGCGCTTTGTACGAGCTCGCCGAGTCCATCAAGGTCCAGGGCATCATGCAGCCCATCCTGGTCAGGCGCCTGACCAGCGGGGCCAACGACGGCAAATACGAAATCATCGCTGGCGAGCGCCGCTTCCGCGCCGCCAAATTGGCGGGCCTGGACAGCGTGCCCGTGCTGGTACGCGATGTGCCCGACGAGGCCGCCGCCTCCATGGCGCTGATAGAAAACATACAGCGTGAAGACCTTAACCCGCTCGAAGAAGCCCAAGGCCTGCAACGCCTGGTCAAAGAGTTTGGGCTCACTCACGAACTTGCAGCACAGGCTGTGGGCCGTTCCCGCAGCGCAGCCTCCAACCTGCTCCGCCTGCTGAATCTGGCCGACCCTGTACAGACCATGCTGATGGCCGGCGACATCGACATGGGCCATGCCCGGGCACTGTTGGGCCTGGACCGCGCTACCCAGATCACGGCTGCCAACCAGATCAGCGCAAAAAAAATGTCGGTGCGCGAGGCCGAAAGTCTGGTCAAAAAACTCAGCGCCGAGTTCTCGCTGCAACCGCAAAAGGCCAGCAAGGAGAAATCACGTGACACGCGGCGCGTCGAAGAAGAGCTCGCCGACCTGCTTACCGCCGAGGTCGAAGTGCGCATCAAAAAGCAGGTCAAGCGCAACGGCCGGCGCGAGGATGTGGGCGAAGTGGCCATCCATTTCGGCTCCATGGACGAACTCAACGGCCTGATCGAGCGCTTGCGCGGCGTGAAATAAATCACGCTGTTGACACGTTACAAAACGCTCCCCTGTTTGGGGGAGTGATTTTTTGTCCGAGTCGAACTATCGTTACACCATGTAATAAGGTGTCTCCATATGTTCAGACTCTCACACATTTTGCTCGCCTGCATCGCCGCTTCCGGCATGTCACAGGCCACGGCCCAGACCATTGAACGCATCAAGCTCACCGACAACGAGCTGAACTGCCAGCAGATCTACGCCGAAATCCAGCAGATGGACACGGCCATGCAACTGGCCGGCCCCGGCATACCGTCAGCGCCACCGGGCACCAGGGTCATCACGCCGAATGCACAGACCATCAACACCGCAGGACTCAGCGCCACGCAGCTGGCGGTGCTCAACCACCCGAACAACGCCAACCTCACACCCGAACAAAAGGCGACCCTGATCGCGCAGACCGGCATGGCCGAAAGCCGCGGCAACGCTGCCGTCGGCGCACTGTATGCCGGCGCACCCACCGCCGCAGCCGTACACGGTGCCGTGGCGATGGACCCGGGCGTGCAGGCCGCTATCGCACGGGCCCGCGCTTCGGGCATGTCAGAAGCACAGATCAACGCAAGCATGGGTCTGGGCATGCAGCGCGCAGGCCTTGGTGCCCTGGGTGCGCCCGCCGTCGCGCCCTCGGCAGGCCAGGCTTATGCGCAGGCCGGCGGCCTGGCGGGCATGCTGGGTGCGGGTATGTCTGCACAGGGCGGCAGCGGCAGCAACGCCGCCGGCATCGCAGGCATGTTCGGCGCGCTGGCCGGCATGGGTGCCAGGCCAGCTCCACCGGCAGCAGCGGCCCCCGTCGCACTGGCACCTGCAGCAGGCGCCACCACCAGCCTGGGCGCGCAGGCCAAGGCCCGCAAGGATCACCTGACAGGCTTCTTCCTCACCCGGGGATGCAAGATGTCCGAGATACAAAAATAAGCGAAAGACAAGCGTTGGGCCATCCGGCCCGACACCCCGACAAACTCCCTTCCCGCAAACCCCTTCAGGATTTTTCACCATGAAACACCTCGCCCTCGGCACCACCGTCCTTGCCACACTTGTCGCCGCCATGCTGATCCCCGTGCACGCGCAAAACATCGAGCGCGTGAAGATGACCGACAACGACCTGAACTGCCAGCAGATCTACACCGAAATCACCCAGATGGACAGCCTGATTGCAAAGGCCGGCCAGGCGGCCCCGGGCGTGCAGGTTGCCTCGGCAGACAGCGGCAGCAATGTGGGCGGCCAGGTGGCCGGCGCCGTTGCACAGCAGGCGATGGCCACTGCCGTCGCACAAAACCCCGGCGCATTCGGCAGCATGTTCGGCGGCCTGGGCGGCATGTTCGGCAGCCTCGCCAACATGGCCGCGCAGCAGGCCTCGGCACAACAGGCTGCAGCCGCAGGCGCCGCACAGCAGCAGGCCGCGCAGGCCCAGCAGAACAACGCCCTCATGGCGCAGCAGGCGCAGGGCCGCAAGGAACACCTGACCGGCATGTTCCTGTCCAAGGGCTGCAAGATGAGCGACGTGCAGAAATAAAAACATCACGCAGCGCGGAACCCATCACGGGCAGGCGGTGCGCAGCGACATGCCGCACCCGCACATCCACCACCTCTGCCCATGACCAGCCCGCATTCATTTGACCGCGCACTGATTGTCGAAGACCTCGACGAGCCCCGGCAATGGCTCGCCGAGATCCTGCCTCAGGTTCTTCCCACCGTAAGGCGCGTCGACACCGCAGCCACGCTCGCAGAAGCGCGCGACTGCATGCGCGGCCACCACTACGGCCTGGCGCTGGTGGACTGGAGCCTGCCCGACGGCAACAGTGAAAACCTGATCCGGGAGCTCGTCGCTGCGCGCGCAGGCGCGCTGGTCATCGTCGCCACCATCCATGACGACGACGCACATGTCTTTCCCGCACTTCGCGCCGGCGCCAGCGGCTATATCCTCAAATCACAACCACGCCTGGTGGTGGCAGAGCAGCTCAGGCGCATCAACTCCGGCGAACTGGCGTTGTCGCCCTCGATTGCGCTGCGAGTGCTCAAACATTTTCATGCCGGCATTCCAGAGCCCGCAGGCAAAACCCTCACCGAGCGCGAGATCGAGGTACTGCGCCTCATCGCCAAAGGCTACAAGGTGATAGAGGCCGGGCAGTTGCTGGGCATCTCGTCACACACCGTGACCACCTACATCCGCGACATCTACCGCAAGCTGGGCATCTCCAGCCGCGCAGAAGCAACGCTCGAAGCGGCCAGGCGCGGACTCGTCAGTTAGCAGGCGAACCCGCAGTCGCGCTGCCCAGCGGCAGGGTCAGCAGCACCGTTGTACCGCGCAAGCCATCTGCGCGTGCCCGCACATCCAGCACTGCACCGATCTGCTGCGCGCGTGTGTGCATGTTGCGCAGGCCCCGGCCAAATTTGCCGGCCGGTTCGGCCGGCATGCCCATGCCGTTGTCCGTCACCTCAAGCACCATCTTGCGTATGCCCCCCACATCAAGGTGTACACCGGCATGCACGATCGCCTCGCTCGCCTGCGCATGCTTGACGATGTTGGCACCCGCCTCCTGCAGCACACGCATGATCTGCAGCACGGTATCCCCCGGCAATTCGAGGTCTTCAAGAGAGTCGTCAAGCACCCAGCGAAGCGTGAGGCCGGTCGCGGCCAGCCTGGCATCCCAGCGGTTGCGCCAGTTGGCCAGCGCCGTCTGCAAAGCCTGCGTGTTGTCGCTGCTGTCCATCAACAAGCGCAATTCGTCAAGCCCCTCCTGCAGCGACCGGGCCACATCTTCCTTGCCCAGCGCGCCACGTTCAATGCCGCGCAACGCGGTCATCAGCTGGGCACCCAGGCCATCGTGCATCTCGCGCATGATGCGTTCACGCTCGGCAGCGCGCGCCGCATCGCGCTCGTTGTCGCGAAGGCGGGCATAGCTGCTTTCCAGCTCCGCCGTCTTGCGTGACACGCGCAACTCCAGGTCTTCGTTGCTGCGCTCGGCAAGGTTCAGGGTTCGCACCACATACTCCCCCGAAATCAGCGCAAAGCCAATCAGCACCAGGATAAAGCCCCAGAACACCAGCGAGTCCGAAGTCGCCGGCAATGCCCCCGCAACCACCATCAGGTCGTGCACCACGCAGACCAGCAAAGTCAGCACGCAGGCCAGCAGTCCTGCGGTATGACGCGCCGGCAGGTTGCGACGGTGCTGCCAGAACGCCACCCCAAGCCAGCAGATAAACCCGGTACCCAGCACCTGCACGATCGCCCGCGCCGGACCAGACCCATAACCGATTGCCGCAGCGGCAAGCAAGGGCAGCAATGCAACCGAAGTCAGCCAGCCAAGCCGGACCAGCAAACGGCGGCGTTGGTGCGGCAGGTACAGCAGGTGCAGGGCTGCCGCCGCCATCGCCGAAGCCGACAGCATGGCATTGACCGGGTTAAGCATTTCAAACAGCACCGGGTTGCCCGGCACGGCGTTATTGAAATAGACAAGGCCACGCACACCCCACAAACCGCAGGCCGCCGCAAGCCACAGCAGATTCAAATCGCGCCTGCGTGGCAACCACAACAAAAAACACAAAAGCCCTATGACCAGCACCACCCCGGACGCCGCATCTGCATAACCCACCACAGAGCGCACAGAGGCCGTATGCAGCCGCACCATCTGGTTGGTCGGGCCCGTGGCCAGCTTCACAACGCCGGAAGGTATGTAGGGCAGGGTCTGCAACTCGATGGTGACGGTTCGCACACCAGCGGGCAGGGCAAACAGCGCCGGAATGCGCCCGTTATGAACGCCCGACGACACACGCCCGCCGCGCATGTCAGGGCTCAGGTCTGTCAGGGCCATCAC
>JAZKHN010000281.1:1617-3562 GCA_040385325.1 Pseudomonadota bacterium | reverse complement strand
GGTACCGGCATGGCCTACCACGAGGCACGCAAGGCCAAGGACCTGATGGACGACGCCGAGCGCCGCGCCATCGCCGACGCCGAAGCTGCTGAACTGGAAGCCGTGCCTGCTGGCGGCGAGAGCGACGCACCGGCCAGCGAGTAATCCCGTCGGCCCTTGAGCAACCGGCGTGACCGGTTGCATCAGGCCAGACCAGCCCCATGTCCCGTTCGCGGGCTTGGGGCTTTTTCATGGGCGCTATGTTTTTGGTAGCTGCTTACGTCCGTGTTTGTTGGGCTGGAGGCCAATTTGAGGTCTTTTTTCAGCATCAAAAATTGTTTTTGGGATCCATAGCAACTGCCTGAGGGTTGATTCTGATCAATTTTCACTTTTACGTTAAGTTTTTGCTGCATACGTTAAATTTTTAATGTTTACGTCAATTTATTGCGTTTGAAGTCGTTGGACGGCTGCAAACTGTATGAAACCATGACTCAAGTGCCCCAAAAATGGCATTCTGAGACATCAAATCGGTCTACAAGCCAATCAATACGTGCATAAGAAGCTATAAAAATGATAGCATTCTAAAGCTCTGAAGGTGTTGCACGGCGCCAAATGCAAAAGCGGTTAACCTCGCAGCATTCAAACGCAGAACAAGGAGAAGGGAATGTCAATGAGCCTGGTTTTTATGGTCGTGCTGGCCATCGTCATTTTTTGGGCAGTGGGTGCTTACAACCGCCTGGTACGCCTCAAGAACATCATCGCCAATTCCTTTGGCCAGATCGACGTGCAGCTCAAGCGGCGCTATGACCTGATTCCCAACCTGGTCGAAGCGGCCAAAAAGTACCTGCAGCATGAGCGCGACACACTGGAGGCCGTGATTGCCGCGCGCAACCAGGCCCGCAACGCCAGCGATGCGGTGCGCAGCCGTCCGGCCAATGCCGAGGCCGTGCTGGCACTGTCTGCCGCCGAGCAAACGCTGGACGGTAGCCTGGGGCGCCTGTTTGCCATCGCCGAGGCTTACCCCGAACTGAAGGCCGACGAGACCATTCGTGAACTCAGCGAAGAACTGACCAGCACCGAAAACAAGGTCACCTTTGCCCGCCAGGCCTACAACGATGCCGTGCTCGACTACAACAATGCCCAGGGCCAGTTCCCCGCGGTGCTGATTGCGCGCCTGTTCAGCTTTGCGCCATCTGCGATGTTGCAGGCCACCCAGAACGCGACCGAGCGTGAAACCCTCCGTATAAAGCTTTAGCTCGCGCATGAGGTTTTTTGAGCAGCAGGAGCAGGCTCGCGCCCAGACATGGCGCCTGCTGGTGCTGTTCCTGTTCACGGTGCTGGGGCTGGTGGTGGCCGTCAACCTGGCGCTTGCACTGACCTGGCGTCTGGTCTCTTTTGGCAGTAACGGTTATCCCGCGTATTTTTTTTACGTCAACACCGGGGTGACACTCCTGCTGGTGCTGGGCGGCTGGTGGCTGGAAACCTCCTCCCTCGACGGCGGTGGCGAAAAGCTGGCGCGCCGCGTGGGCGCACGCGAAGCCAGACCCCGGCTGCATGAGGCCGAACAGAAGTTCTGCAACATCGTCGAGGAACTGGCGATTGCCGCCAGCATGAAACCCCCCACGCCCATGGTGCTGCAGCGCGAAGAAGGCATCAATGCCTTTGCCTGCGGCTGGGATGAAGACGACGCCGTTGTGGCCGTCACGCAGGGTGCGCTTGACCAGCTCACCCGCGACGAGTTGCAGGGCCTGGTGGCGCATGAGTTCAGCCACATCCGTGAGGGCGATACGCGCCTGAACATGCGGCTGGCGGGCATGGTCTTTGGGCTCGAGATGGTGTTCAACCTCGGCAAGAGCATGTGCGAGACCGATGAAGACGACAACCGCACCGCCCTGGCCCTGCCGGGCTTTGCCATCAAGTGGACGGGTTCGCTAGGCTGGCTGGCCGGGCGCGCGCTGAAGGCGGC
>JAZKHN010000281.1:0-1517 GCA_040385325.1 Pseudomonadota bacterium | reverse complement strand
AAAAGCTATTTCGTGGCCCAGATGGCTGCCTTCAAGTCAGGTGCGCGCACAGCCACGGTGATGCACCAGATCAGCAAGGGCTACAGCGACGCACAGATACAGTCGCTGGCGACCTACTTCGCAGAACAGAAAAAATAAGGAGCGCACCATGAGCACCACCTTTCCCCGCCGCTCCTTTCTGCAGTCCGCTGCAGCCCTCAGTTTGCTGGGTCTGGCGTCCTGCGCCAGCACCTCCATCCCGTCAAAGGCCAAAGTCGTTGTCATCGGCGGCGGCTACGGCGGCGCAACGGCTGCCAAATATGTGCGCCTGCTGTCCGACTACAAGATCGACGTGGTGCTGATCGAGCCGCAAGACGCCTTTGTCTCCTGCCCTATCTCCAATCTGGTGCTGGCGGGTGTCAAACAGATTGGTGACATCACCACGCCGTATACAGGCCTGTCGGGCAACCACGGCGTGACCGTGGTGCGCGATTACGCCAGCGCGATTGATGCGGTGAAAAAGACCGTGACGCTGGCGGGCGGCGCCACCATAGCCTATGACAAGCTGGTCGTGTCCCCTGGTATCGACCTGATGTTCGGTAGCATCGAAGGCCTGCAGCAGGCCAACGCGTCCGGCCAGATTTTGCAAGCCTGGAAGGCTGGTGCCGAGACCGTGGCGTTGCGCAAGCAGCTCGAAGCCATGCCTGACGGCGGCGTGTATGCCCTGACCATTCCCGAAGCGCCTTACCGCTGCCCACCCGGCCCTTATGAGCGCGCATCGGTGATTGCGGCCTATTTTAAGGCCGCCAAGCCGCGCAGCAAGGTGCTGATTCTGGATGCCAACCCGGATGTGACATCCAAGGGGCCGCTGTTCAAGAAAGTCTGGGCCGAGCAGTACAAGGGCATCATCGAGTACCGTGGCCAGCACAAGGCGACGGCGGTGGACGCCAGGGCGGGTGTGATCAAGTTTGATGTGCAGGAAGACGTCAAGGCCAATGTGCTGAACGTGTTGCCGTCCATGCGCGCCGGCACGATTGCCGTGCAGGCAGGGCTTAACAACCAGGCCAATAACCGCTGGTGCGGTGTCAATTACCTGACGTTCGAATCCACAGCCGCCAAAGACGTGCACGTGCTGGGTGACTCCATACAGGTCGCGCCAGCGATGCCGAAAAGCGGCCACATGGCCAACAACCACGGAAAGGTCGCGGCGGCGGCCATTGTGGCGCAGCTGTCGGGCTGGGATGTGAATCCTGCGCCCATGCTGACCAACACCTGCTACAGCTTCGTGGACGCCAAAAACGTGATCCACGTCGCCAGCGTGCACGAGTATGTGGTCGCCGAGAAGACCTTCAAGACGGTGGCGGGTTCGGGCGGTGTGAGTGCCGGCCCGACGGAGCTGGAAGGCGCTTACGCCCTCAGCTGGGCGAACAATATCTGGGCTGACACTTTAGTTTGACCAGTACGCCCGGCCCCGCCCCGAATTGCAAGCAGGGGCCGCGGGACTGGCTTTGCCAGACCGCAGGCGCAGCGGCCCCCTC
>JAZKHN010000280.1:6742-9053 GCA_040385325.1 Pseudomonadota bacterium | reverse complement strand
GTTTTTCAGCATGGCATGGCCGTGTTCGGTGAGTATGGATTCAGGGTGAAACTGCACGCCCTGAATCGGCAACTCTTTATGCCGCACACCCATGATCTCGCCGTCATCCGTCCACGCCGTCACTGCCAGCACATCAGGGCAGGTCGATTTTTCAATCGCCAGCGAGTGGTAGCGGTTGACGGTGAACTGCTCGGGCAGATCGGCAAACACGCCTTCACGCGTGGTGGTGATCACGCTGGTCTTGCCGTGCATGAGCTGCTGCGCACGGATGATGTTGCCGCCAAAGGCCGCGCCAATGCTCTGGTGCCCGAGGCAGACGCCCAGGATGGGCAGCTTGCCGGCGAAATGCTGGATTGCGGCAACTGAGATACCAGCCTCTGCGGGGGAACAGGGGCCTGGCGAAACCACCAGCCGGTCAGGTTTATGTGCGGCGATTTCTTCCAGCGTGATTTCATCGTTGCGAAAGGTGTGAACATCCGCACCCAACTCGCCGAAGTACTGCACGATGTTGTAGGTGAAGCTGTCGTAGTTGTCGATCATCAAAATTTTCATGATGTTTACTCCAGACCTTCTTCGACCAGTTCCGATGCCCTCAGCAACGCCCGCGCCTTGGCCTCTGTTTCTCTCCATTCAAGCTCGGGCACCGAATCGGCCACCACGCCAGCGGCTGCCTGCACATACAGCATCTGGTCCTTGATGATGCCGGTACGTATGGTGATGGCCACGTCCATGTCGCCCGAATAACTGAGGTAACCGCAGGCCCCACCATACAGGCCGCGCTTGGTCGGCTCCAGCTGGTCGATGATTTCCATCGCATGCACCTTGGGTGCGCCGCTCAGCGTGCCGGCCGGGAAGGTGGCACGCAGCACATCCATGCCCGACATGCCATCGAGCAGCGCGCCTTCGACATTGCTCACGATGTGCATCACATGGCTGTAACGCTCCACGGCAAACGCCTCGGTCACTTTCACCGAACCGGTTTTGGCAATGCGGCCGATGTCGTTGCGTGCCAGGTCTATCAGCATGACGTGTTCAGCGCGCTCTTTCGGGTCGTTGACAAGTTCATGCTCCACGGCCTTGTCGGCCTCGGGCGAGGAAGCACGGGGACGCGTGCCGGCCAGCGGACGGATCGTCACCTTCTGGCCGCCGCCCAGGGATTCCTCGACCTGCTCCTGCCGCACCAGAATCTCCGGCGAGGCGCCCACCACATGGAAATCGCCAAAGTGGTAGTAATACATATAAGGCGAAGGGTTCAGCGAACGCAGGGCACGGTACAGGCTGAGCGGCGATTCGGTGTAGCGCTTCTTGATGCGCTGACCGACCTGCACCTGCATGAAGTCGCCGCCTTCGATGAGCTTCTTGGCACGCTCGACGGCGGCGATGTAATCTGCCTTGGCAAAGTCGCGCTCCGCCGGATAGCCCTGGGTCTGCTTGACGACCGGTGCACTGACCGAATACTTGAGCTGGTCTTTCAGGCTGCGCAGCCTTTTTTTGGCATTTGAGTACGCCTCGGGCTGGGCCGGGTCGGCATACACAATCATGTAGAGCTTGCCCGAGAGGTTATCGATCACCGCCAGTTCTTCGCACTGCAGCAGCATGATGTCCGGGCAGCCCAGCGTGTCGGGCGGGCAACTGGCTTCGAGTTTTCTCTCGATGTAACGAACGGCGTCATAACCGAAATACCCCGCCAGGCCACCGCAAAAGCGCGGCAGGCCGGGCCGCAGCGCCACCTTGAAACGCTTCTGGTAATCGCTGATGAAATCAAGCGGGTTTTGTTTTGAGGTCTCAACCACCTTGCCGTCTGTCACCACCTCGGTCACGACGTCGGGGCCAAAGCCCGATGCGCGCACCAGCGTGCGGGCTGGCAGGCCGATGAAGCTGTAGCGGCCAAAGCGCTCGCCACCAACGACGGATTCAAGCAGGAAGCTGTATTTGCCGCCGTCTTTGGAAAATGCCAGCTTGAGATAGAGCGACAGCGGGGTTTCAAGGTCGGCAAATGCCTCAACCATCAAGGGGATGCGGTTATAGCCGTGGCTGGCAAGGCTTTTAAATTCGAGTTCTGTGATCACAGTTGTTCCTTCGCAAGTGGCTGACCGTTTTTGCAGTCAAGACCACGGTTCATTCAAATTGCCCGGGCTTGGGGCGGATACGACTGGCAGGGCCAGAGGCATCAGGATGGGAAGAGATGGAATGTCGCGGCAACCAGTTGCGGTGCGCAGGTCAATGCTTGACCGGGAGACGTTTCAGGCGCGCGACGAAGAGCAGGTACGCCAGGGCCAGGCTCCCCGGTCGCCTTGACCTGTCTGAATGA
>JAZKHN010000280.1:0-6642 GCA_040385325.1 Pseudomonadota bacterium | reverse complement strand
GAAGAGCAGGTACGCCAGGGCCAGGCTCCCCGGTCGCCTTGACCTGTCTGAATGATGCGGTGAATGAACATACTGGTCGCAGTGTATCAAACACATTTGGCGCGCGGCTCTGGCCAGCCTGCCGGGCAACAAAAATCGCAGAACTGCAACAGCACAGGCCCTCTTCTGGACATCTCGAAAACCCTATTGCTGGCGTCACAAAGCACGCTGACAATAGAAAAACAGAAAAAGAACGCTCGTTCGTTTTTGACCCAACAGGAGATATTCATGACATTCAGGACACAACTGGCCGCAGCACTTGCAGGCTTGACACTCTCGCTGGGCGTTCTCGCAGCGCCCATGGAAGTCTCTGGCGTCAAGCTGGACGACCCGGTTGATGTGGCGGGCACCAAGCTGCAGCTCAACGGCGCAGGGATTCGCTACAAAGCCGTTTTCAAGGTGTATGTGGCGGGGCTGTATCTTGGCAAAAAGGCCTCAACGCCAGAAGAGATTTACGCCATGCCTGGCCCCAAACGCATGAGCATCACGCTGGTGCGCGAAATCGACTCCAACGAGCTGGGCAAAAGCTTCACCACGGCGTTCACGGAAAATGCCCCCAAAGCCGAGATGTCAAAGCTGATTCCCGGCCTGATCAAGATGGGGCAGATTTTTGCAGACCAGAAAAAACTGCTGGCAGGTGAGTCTTTCACCATCGACTGGATTCCGGGCACGGGCACGGTCATCACCGTCAAGGGCAAGGTCCAGGGCGAGCCTTTCAAGGAAGTCGAGTTTTTCAATGCGCTGATGCGTATCTGGTTCGGCCCCAACCCTGCCGACTTCAGGCTCAAGGACCAGTTGCTGGGCAAGCCGGTCTGACCCGCAGGGATGACCCGAAAAACAGGGCCTTCGGACCCTGTTTTTATTTGAATGGCAACAACTCTTCCAGCGAGTCAACGAACCCATCGGCATCCACCGCCAGCACAGGCTCGCCATGGTTGTAGCCGTAGGTCACCAGCACCACGGGGCATCCCGCCGCCCGGGCAGCCTGGGCGTCATTGCTTGAATCACCCACCATCAGGGTGCGTGCGGGTGATGTGCCCAGCGCCTCGCAGGTCTTCAGCAAGGGCAGCGGGTCTGGCTTTTTGCGCTCGAATGAATCGCCGCCAAACACCACGCTGAAAAACCCGTCCAGCCCCTTGAACTTGAGCAATTCAAGTGCAAAGGCCAAAGGCTTGTTCGTCAGGCATGCGAGCTTAAGGCCAGCTTGCTGCAAGCCCCGCAACCCTTCAACCACACCAGGGTAGACCGCAGAATGCTGGCCGTTGATGGCGTCGTAATGTATTTGATAGCTGGCAAACGCCGCGTCAAACAATGACGGTGCACGCGCGTCGATTGGGCTGATTTGGTCCAGCACCGACCTGATCAGATGCTCGGAACCCTTGCCTACCATGCGCTCTACAAGCGGCAGGTCAACCTGCGGATTTCCGCCAAGAGGCAAGTCTGCCAGCATCAGGTTCAGGGCAACAACAAAGTCACCCATGGTGTCGACCATGGTGCCGTCGAGGTCGACGATGGCGGCGTCTGGATCAGGCAGCTTCAGGGCCGCAGCGCGCCCCAGGTTCACACTCACTTCGCCAGCTCAACCCGCATGGCGTCAATCACTGATGTGTAATCAGGCTTGCCGAAGATCGCGCTGCCGGCGACAAAAGTGTCGGCGCCTGCTGCGGCGACGCGCGCGATGTTGTCAGTCTTGATGCCGCCGTCGACTTCAAGGCGTATGTCCTTGCCTGATGCGTCAATGCGTTTGCGTGCGTCTTCGATCTTGCGCAGGGCAGAGTCGATGAAACCCTGGCCACCAAAGCCCGGGTTGACGCTCATGATGAGGATGAGGTCGATGTCGTCAATCACCCAGTCCAGCACATCCATGGGCGCAGCGGGGTTGAACACCAGCCCGGCCTTGCAGCCTTTTGCCTTGATGGCCTGGATGCTGCGGTGCACGTGGCCCGATGCATCCGGGTGAAAGCTGATGAGGTCGGCACCGGCATCGGCAAAGGCGGCGGCCAGTGCATCGACCGGCTGGATCATCAGGTGCACGTCAATCGGCACTGCGGTGCCGTCGGCCTTTTTGGAGTGCGGCTTCAGCGCCTGGCAGATCATGGGGCCGAAGGTCAGGTTGGGCACGTAATGGTTGTCCATCACGTCGAAGTGGATCCAGTCGGCACCGGCCGCAATCACGGCCTTGAGTTCATCGCCCAGGCGGGCAAAGTCGGCAGACAAAATCGAGGGGGCGATCCGGTAGGCGGGTTTGTTTTGGCTCATGCCGGGATTGTCGCAGCAAGCTGCGGCCAATGCCCGCCTGCCCATGACCCACGCTGGCACGTTTTAATGTGGGGCGGTTAATATGCACGGCTGGCTACCCAGGCGCTTTTTGTGCGCCACCGCCCCATTTCCCAGGTCACGTTCACGCCATGCCCAAGTACCAGTTTTCCTGCGACGCCGTCCCGCACCATGTCCCTGAGCAGTCCTCGCCCGAGGATTCGGTTTATGGTTTCGCCTACACCATCACCATCACCAACACCGGTGATGTGACGGCGCAGCTGATTTCGCGCCACTGGACCATCGTGGACGCCAACGGCATGGCCGAAGAGGTCAAGGGCCTGGGCGTGGTCGGGCACCAGCCGCTGCTCAAGCCCGGCGAGTCATTCCAGTACAGCAGCGGCGCACGCCTGCGCACACCCACGGGCACCATGCACGGCAGTTATTTTTTTGTGGCCGAGGACGGCGAGCGTTTTGAGTCGGAAATCCCGATGTTTGTGCTGGAAGCCGGCCCCGGCAGCCACACGCCGGTGCGCACGCTGCACTAAACCCTGTAACTTTCTGTAGACATGAGAGATTTACGCACGCTGCTCAATGCGCTGGACCCCCATGCCGGGCTGGCCCAGCGCCACATCTGGCTGATCAGTGTCTTTGAATGGATACGCGGCGATGAAAGCTCGGTGCCTGCCTGCATCTCGCGGCTGCAAACCTTCATCACCACCGTGCAGGCCCAGCCGGACGTAGAAGCAAAACTGAAGGCCTGGTGGCACAAGCTGCTGGAAGAAGTAGACGTCACCACCTTGCTGGGTGATTTTGGTTTTGCGCCCCGCACGGCCTTCATGAGCGAGCTGGCCGAGCGCATGCGCCGCAAAATGTTGCCGGGCACGCCCGAAACCCGTGATGCATCAGAGCTATTTCCGCTGGTAGCACCTACGCGTTTTGATGCGCAGTGGCTGGGCGCGCTTGAAGAGGTCCAGGTCAACCAGCTTGTGGCACTGCTCTCGGCAGAACCCGAAGCCGATGCCCTGCACTGGCAGCACAGCCTGATGGATGCGCTGACTTACTGCACGGCGCAAATTCGTGCGACGGGTTTTTCACCCGAACTGCGCTTGCGCATGGACAAGGCGGCTGGCGACGTGCGGGCGTTTCACGCCCTGCCGGCCGACGTTGAAGAGCTGCGCAGGGCGCTCTTCAACAAGCACGGCGATGAAGAAACGCTGCGCCTGATGATCCAGCAGTACCGCGACCGGCTCGATGCCTGCCGCCTCGCGGTCAACAGCGTCTACACCCATCTTGAAGAAAACGGCATTTCCATCGGCATGGTGTTCCGTTTGCGACAGTTGCGGGCGCGCATCATGCGCGTACGCGAGCTCCTTGATGCGTTGCTCTCACCCACACCGGCCATGACAGCCGTGCGCCTGCTGATACGGCGCGTCATCATCGGCCAGGAGAGCAAAAGCATTGGCGCGTTGATCAGTGCGAACTCCACCTTGCTGTCGGCCAAGATGGCCGAGCGCAGCGCCGAGACCGGTGAACACTACATCACACGCGACCGCGCGGCGTACAAGGAGATGCTGGGCAAAGCCATGGGGGGCGGTGCGGTGACGGCACTGACCACGCTGCTCAAATTCATGGTGGTCGCCGTCGGCCTGTCCGCCTTCTGGAGCGGCTTCTGGGCCGGCGTGGCGTATTCGGCCAGCTTCATCATGATCCAGCTGCTGCACCTGACGCTGGCGACCAAACAGCCCGCGATGACGGCGCCCGCGATGGCCGCCAAACTCAAGGACATCAACTCTGCAGACGCCGTGAGCGAGTTTGTCGATGAGGTCACGCACCTGGTACGTTCGCAGGTGGCTGCCGTGTTTGGCAATGTCTTTATGGTGGTGCCGGCCGTGCTGCTGGTGAACGTGATTGTGCAGCTGCTGATGGGCCGTCCGATGATCAGCCACAGGGAGGCCGAGCATGTACTGCACACGCTGACCCTGCTGGGCCCGACGCTGCTGTGGGCGGCGTTCACCGGCATGATCCTGTTTGCCGCCAGCATGATTGCCGGCTGGGCCGAGAACTGGTTTGTGCTGCACCACCTCGACTCGGCCATTCGCCACAACCCGCGCTTCACCGCGGTGCTGGGTGCCGAACGCGCCGCGCGCTGGGCAGCCTTCACGCGTGAAAACATCTCGGGTTTTGCGTCCAACATTTCGCTGGGTTTCATGCTCGGGCTGATACCGCCCTTCACCGGCTTTTTCGGCTTTGAGCTTGAAGCGCGTCACGTCACGCTGTCCACCGGCCAGCTCGCTGCTGCTGCATCGTCGATAGGGCTTGAAGTGCTGAAGATGCCGATCTTCTGGTGGTCTGTGGCTGCCATTCCATTGATTGGTGCGCTGAATCTCGGTGTGAGTTTTTACTGCGCCTTCCGCCTCGCACTGCAGGCGCACAACGTCAGCGGTGTGGACCGTGCGCGCATTCGCGCCGAAATCTGGCAGCGCTGGCGCAGCCACCCGCGCAGCTTTTTTATGCCCGAATAAGTCCTTGTGACGCGCAGGGGTACCCTGCACCAAAAAGGTCATTTCCGGCCTTGTCCTACACCCCCCCATACCCTGCGCCGCTAAATTAAAGCTTCGTCGCGCACGAAGCAATTTCGTGCTGTTTTTTCACCTGATTACGACATTGCTCTTTGCGGCCTCGCATCATGCGGGATGCACAACAGGCCTTCCATCTTTCATTCACGTTCAATTACATGATGAAGGGTGGTGACAACATGACAGGAGACCCGCCCGCATGAATGAACTTCTGGCCATCTGGGCCGAGTGGATCAAGCCCTCTGCAGGGTTGCCTACCGTGCAGTGGTCCATCCTTCTAGCCGTGGCCGCTGTCTCTGGCCACCTGGTTCACCGCTACACCGGCCTGCCCAAGGTCATTGGTTATTCACTCATAGGTGCATTCGCGGGCCTCGCCGGGTTCACAGGCGCCGTGTGGCCACTGCAGGGCATCAGCCTCTTCCTTCTGGAGCTCGGTGTCGCCGTCGTGCTGTTTGAAGCCGGCAGCCGCATCTCCCTGCGCTGGTTCCGCCACAACCCCATGGTGCTGGTACAGAGCCTGCTCGAATCAGGGCTGACCTACGTCATCGTTTACTGGGCCATGGGCCAGATGGGCGTGCGTGATGCCGTCGCCCAACCGCTGGCCTTGCTTGCCATGGCCGCATCACCTGCGGTGCTGGCACGCGTGCTGATGGACACGCGCGCCTCGGGCCCGGTGAGTGAGCGCGCCATGGTGCTGAGCACGCTGAGCACGCTCTACGCGCTGACGCTGTGTAGCGCCAGTGCAGGCCTGCTGGGCCGCGGCCGCAAGGTGCCCGTCGAGATGGGCCTGACCGAAACTTTTTACCCGGTGCTGGTGGTGCTGGGCCTGTCCGTCGTGGTGGGTGCGCTGCTGGCGCTGACGCTGCGCATTGCGTTTCGCGTCATGAGTCCGACCAGCGAGAACACCGCCATCCTGCTGCTGACGCTGATTGCGGCGGGCGCTGCGCTGGCGGCCAACTTCGGCGGTTCTGCGCCACTGGCTGCGCTATTGGGCGGCATGCTGCTCAAGCAGGTCAACCCGCGCCCATGGTCATGGCCAAGGCAGATGGGCACAGCTTCATCCATGCTGACCATGCTGATGTTTGTGCTGGTGTCGGTCGTCGCTGCGCAGGCCGACTGGGGTGGCCCGGTGGCAGGCATCGTGCTGGCGCTCATCGTCGCTCGGGCGCTGGCAAAAATCCTGGGTGTCGCCCTCGGCAATGTTGGCAGCGGCGCCAGCTGGAAACAGGCGCTTTGGGTCGGCTGCGCGATGTCGCCCATGTCGTCTATCGTGCTGCTGATGGTGTCGCAATATGTCAACGCTGCGCCTACGCTGGGTCGGCAAATCGCAGGCATCGCCCTGCCGGTGATTTTGTTGATGGAGGTACTGGGTGCTGTGCTGGCCACCGTCGCCATCTACCGCGCACGCGAAAGCGCCAAACCCTGGTCGCTTGCCGCACGCAACACCCCAAGAGAGAGCGTCAATGAGTCTTGAACCCTTCCAGAAATCAGGCGCGCTGTCGCTCGGCGTGGAGCTGGAGCTGCAACTCGTAAACACGCACGACTATGACCTGGCGCCCTATGCGGAAGACATGCTGCGCCTGATGAGCAAGGTGCCGCTGCCGGGCACAGTGGTGCCCGAGATGACATCCAGCATGATCGAAATCTCGACCGGTATCTGCCAGTCGCCATCCGAGGTGCTGGGCCAGTTGACGCAGATACGCGATGCGCTGGTCAAAAGCGCCGACAAGCTCAACATTGCCGTGGTCGGCGGCGGCACCCACCCCTT
>JAZKHN010000279.1:0-2008 GCA_040385325.1 Pseudomonadota bacterium | reverse complement strand
TCCCAGTCCTTGATGCCCTTGGGGTTGCCGTTGCGCACCAGGAACAGCATGGTGGACGTGGTGGGCGACGCATTGCCGGGGAACTTTTTGGTCCAGTCTTTCGCCACCAGGCCGGCACCCGCGAGGAACTCCACGTCGGTGGACGTGTTCATGGTGACGACGTCGGCATCCAGGCCATCGGCCACAGAGCGCGCAATCGCGCTGGAGCCGCCATGCGACTGGTCAACCTTGATGTCCTTGCCCGTGGTTTTTTTGTAATGGGCAATGAAGGCCGCGTTGTAGTCCTTGTAGAACTCGCGCGCCACGTCGTAAGAGCCGTTGAGCAGGGTTTGTGCAGAGGCGATGCCGCTGGCAGCGAAAGCCAGGGTGGCGAAGGCGATTTTTAGTTTTTGAGAAGTCATGCTGTTTCCAGGTTTCCGAAGGATGATGAAGATGAAAAGTGAACCGTGCTGGCCGAGAAAGAAACGTCACCTGCCAGCGACTGTAAAAGCGCTACGCCCAGTGGCCATTCGCCGTGACCGGACTCGATGTTGATGTGCCCCGCATTTTGCATGCGCACAAACTCGCTGCCCCAGGCCCTTGCATAGGCGCCGGCCAGGCGCACCGGACAAAAGGGGTCATTGCTGCTGGCCACCAGCACGCTGCGATACGGCAACTGCTGGTAAGGCACAGGGGCAAAGTCGCTGAGCACGGCACGCCGCTCCGGGTCAGCCGGCGCCACCAGAAGCGCGCCGCTGATGCGGTCGGTCGCCTCTTTGGGCAGGTGGGTGGTCGCAATGCAGCCCAGGCTGTGTGCGATCACGACCACAGGCTCGTCCTGCTGCAATATGGTTTTGGCAATCGACGCCACCCAGGCCTGACGCGCAGGCGCGACCCAGTCGTCCTGCTGGACGCGCACGGCACCTTCGAGCCGCTCGGCCCACAGGCTTTGCCAGTGGCCGGGACCGGAGTCACGCCAGCCGGGGACGATGATGAAGCGCACCGCAGTTGTCCTGATTACTTGTTAGGTTGCGGGGTGATTCGCAGGTAAGGCCTGACAGCCTTGAACCCCTTGGGAAAGCGCTCTGCCAGTTCAGCCGGGTCCTGGATGCTGGGCACGATCACCACGTCATCGCCGTCTTTCCAGTTGGCAGGTGTGGCGACCTTGTGGCTGTCGGTCAGTTGCAGCGAATCAATGACGCGCAGGATTTCGTCGAAATTGCGGCCGGTGCTGGCCGGGTAGGTAAACGTGGTGCGAATGACCTTTTTCGGGTCAATGATGAAGACGCTGCGCACCGTCGCCGTGGTCGAGGCGTTGGGGTGAATCATGTCGTACAGGTTGGCGACGGTCTTGTCCGCATCTGCAAGGATGGGGAAGTTCACCGTGGTGTTCTGCGTCTCGTTGATGTCCTTGACCCAGCCGCCGTGTTTGTCCAGCGGATCCACGCTGACGGCGATGGGTTTCACATGACGTTTGGCAAATTCGCTGCCCAGGGCCGCGGTTTTACCCAGTTCTGTCGTGCAGACAGGCGTGAAATCGGCCGGGTGCGAGAACAGCACGACCCATGAATCGCCAGCCCACTGGTGGAAGGAAATCCTGCCTTCGGTTGAATCCTGGGTGAAGTCGGGGGCGGTGTCGCCAAGTCTGAGGGTTGCCATGTTTGCTCCTGAATGAGGGGGTGCCGGGTCGATGTGAAGGCGCCTGGACAGTCATTGTGGGGAGCGAAGGTTAAAACTCAAAAGAATATATAGCTCTTAATTTATCCGAATAAGCACATAACGATTTGGCAAATCATGGCGTAAACATCTGATGGCGAGCCGCCGACCTGGCAATTTAAGCCGCGCATAGACATCCTCGCGTGCTCGGTTTGCTATTAATTCAGTAGCTGCTCACGCTTGTATTTATTGGCCTGCAGCCGATTTTGCATCTTAAAATGGCCATTTTCAGGGGTTTTTGGTATGCTCTCGAGCCCAAAAACAGTGCCAAACGCCTAAAAGTTAATATGGAACTTAACTTTTTTAAATTTTT
>JAZKHN010000278.1:0-2223 GCA_040385325.1 Pseudomonadota bacterium | reverse complement strand
GTCGTGAAAATGCGTTCATGCCTCTTCACATCAGCCTCATAGGCGCGCCCACCGACGTCGGCGCCAGCACCCGCGGCGCAGGCATGGGGCCAGACGCCCTGCGCGTGGCCGGGCTGGTCGAAGCGCTGCGCGCCGGCAAGCTCGATGTGACCGACCTCGGCAACCTCGCCGGCCCACCCAACCCCTGGACACAAGCCGTCGCGGGCGTACGCCACCTCGATGAAGTCATTGCCTGGAACCGTGCCGTGTTTGACGCCGTCAACAGCGCGCTCAGCGCAGGCCAGACGCCGCTGCTGATGGGCGGCGACCACTGCCTGGCGATAGGCTCCATCAGCGCCGTAGCACGCCACTGCCGCCAGCAGGGCAAACAGCTGCGCGTGATCTGGCTCGACGCGCACACCGACATCAACACAGAAGCCATCAGCCCCAGCGGCAACCTGCACGGTATGCCCGTCGCCTGCCTGCTCGGCCACGGCCCCGCTTCGCTCACGGGCTGGAGCGGCCAGCCCGCAGCACTCGC
This sequence comes from Pseudomonadota bacterium, assembly GCA_040385325.1. Lineage (GTDB taxonomy): Bacteria > Pseudomonadota > Gammaproteobacteria > Burkholderiales > Burkholderiaceae_C > Polaromonas. Next base: position 1,703 of record JAZKHN010000278.1, on the reverse strand, counting down.
ACCTGAGGACATTGCCTTTATCGGCATACGCAGCGTAGACGCCGACGAAAAGCAGGCAATTAAACAACTCGGCCTACAGGTCTACGACATGCGCCACCTCGATGAACACGGCATGCGCAACACCATGACCGAAGCCCTGCACGGCGTCGACGAAAACACCCACCTGCACGTCAGCTTTGACCTCGACTGCCTCGACCCGCTCGAAGCACCCGGCGTGGGCACAGGGGTGCGCGGCGGCCCCACCTACCGAGAGATGCAGCTCTGCATGGAGATGATTGCCGACACTGGGCGGCTGGCGTCTCTGGATGTGGTCGAGATCAACCCCGCGCTTGATGTGCGCAACCGCACGGCTGAGCTCGCCGTGGAGTTTGTGCTGAGTTTGTTTGGCGCCTCAACGCTGGTGCGCTGAACACACAAGTTCGGCGCGCAAAGCCAGCGCAAACTTAATCGCTACCGATTTCATCTGCGAAGCAAATCGTTTCGCCCAAGAACCCGTCCGCACACCAATCGCGCAAACCGCCATTTACTGAAAAAGAATTTCAAACTGTTGCAAGTCAGGCGCAGAAATCGAAATGCCGCGAACTAAACTTCGCGGCATTTTCATTTCTCTTTCATTCTTTTTCAAGGCTGCTTTTGACTCACGGACATACCCCTGGGCCCCTGCTTAACCGCAAGGCTTTTTTACTCACGGGTCTGCTCGGCGCGATTGCTGCCACGGCACCGCGGTGTGCCAGCGCCGTCGAACGGGTGCGTTATGCCTTGCCGGCACCGGCCTTCCTGCCGGCCTTCACACCCATCAACGTCGCAGTCATCAAGGGATACTACACGCAGGAAGGTCTCGACGTCGAATTCCAGACCGTGGCGGGCGGCACCGAAGTCGCCAAGCGCGTGGCAGCAGGAGAGTTTGACCTGGGCGGCGGCACCGGCGACACACCCATACTCGTCAGGCCGCGCGGCATGGCGGTCAAGACCATTGCGGTACTGGGCGGCAAGTCGGTCACGCAGATCATGACGCGGCGGGAGAGCAATATCTATTCACCCGAGCAGTTCCGCGGCAAGACCATCACCGTGGTCTCGAACACCGACACCACCTACTTCACCCTGCTCGGGTTTCTGTCATCGATCGGCGTCAAGCCCGATGAAGTCAAGATCGTGCCCGCAGGTCCGACCGGTGTTTACCAGATGCTGATCGACGGCAAGGCCGACGCCATGGCCGGCGTGCCCGACTGGGTGGTGCCCGTGCAGCGCAGCGGCGTGAAGACAGTCGTCTTTCGCTCCGACGAGTTTTTCCCCAGCATGGCGCAGGCCATGGTCAGCTCAGACCAAACCATTGCCGCCAAACCGCAGGTGCTGCGCGCCTTTGTACGCGCCACACTGCGCGGCCTCGCAGACACCATCGCCGCGCCCGATGCAGCTGCAGCCGCCATCACCGCCAAGTTCCCCCAGCACAAGGGAAAGGAAGAACTGGTGCGCGACATCGTGCGCTACTACGCATCTTTCGTCTACCCCGGCCAGCGCACCCCGGGCGAGATCAACAGCTTTCGGCTGCAGAAGGTGCAGACCTTTTACCGGGAGCGGAACATTGTTGAGAAAGAGACGCCGCTGAAGGATCTGTTTACCGATCAGTTTTTGACGGGTTGAGGTATGTGGCGATCAGGCTCAGGGACGTGGCGCAAGCAACACCGTCCTGAACCCCAAATGAC
>JAZKHN010000277.1:0-3507 GCA_040385325.1 Pseudomonadota bacterium | reverse complement strand
GAGACGATGTGCCCGCCCAGCCGGTCATGTGCACGCAGGGCCTTTTCAAGGTTGATGATGCCGGGCTCCGAGAGCCCGCTGGTCTTGTCCAGCGATTCGGCAGAGATGTCTATGGTGAAGCGGTTGCCTGGAAGGTCGAGTGATACGGCAGTCATGCAGGCGCCATTGAGGGCAATGCTGTCCCCCAGACCGACATCGCTGAGGTAACCAGCCGGCGTTTCAATGGTGAGACGCTTGCCATGGTCTGAAGAGCTGCCCAGGCTTTGGATGTCGACGATGCGCCCCAAGCCGGTGATGATTCCGGTAAACATGCGCTATTTTCGCAGGGATTCGGGTCGGCCTGCCCGCTGGGGGCTGATTCAACCCCAAAACGCCCAAAAAGCCTGTATCTGGCTGGATGGGTGGCTAGAACTGGTCGCGGCCCGCGACCCGCGCCACTATCCGCAGGTCATCACCGACCAGCTGTGTCGATAAAAACTGCAGTCTGACCGCATCCTGCAGGCTTTCAAGCGGGCCGAATGAGGCCATGCCCTGGGCGGTGCCCAGCAGTTGCGGCGCGGTGTAGAGCAGCAGATCATCCACCAGGCCTTCACGCAGGAAGGACCCGTTGAGCTTGTGCCCGGCCTCGACGTGCAGTTCGTTCACTTCTCGCTGCGCCAGGTCGCGCAGCATGGCTGCAAGGTCAACCTTGCCGTCTGGGCCGGGCAGGTAAATCACGGTGGCGCCGCGCGCTTCCAGTGCTTTTTGTTTTGCCTCATCCGGCACAGCCGCGTAGATGTACAAGGTGCGGCCCGCCATAAACAGGTTGGCGCCTGTCGGTGTTTCCAGCCGGCTGTCGACCACCACAAGATGGGGCTGACGTGGCGTATTGACCAGCCGCACATCAAGGAGGGGGTTGTCTTCAAGCACGGTGCCTATGCCTGTCAGCACGGCGCAACTGCGTGCGCGCCAGGCATGGCCATCGGTACGTGCGGCCTCGCCGGTGATCCACTGGCTCTGGCCATTCAGGAGGGCGGTCTTGCCGTCCAGTGAAGCGGCGATCTTCATGCGCACCCATGGCGTTTTCCGGATCATGCGGCTGAAAAAGCCGATATTCAGTTCACGCGACCCGGCAGCGCCTGGGCCGATTTCAACATCAATACCTGCTGCGCGCAAACGCGCAAACCCCTCGCCAGCGACGAGCGGATTCGGGTCGGGCAGGGATGCGACCACCTTTTTTATGCCTGCGGCAATCAGTGCATCGCAGCAAGGGCCTGTACGGCCATGATGGGAGCAGGGCTCAAGCGTGACGTAGGCGGTTGCGCCGGTGACATCATGACCTTGCGCCGCAGCGTCTTGTAGTGCGACGACTTCGGCGTGGGGTCCACCAGCTTTTTGTGTATGCCCCTGGCCAACGACCTTGCCATCATGTGATACCAGCACGCAGCCCACTCGCGGGTTGGGTGATGTGATGTAAGCCGCCGATTCAGCAAGGCCAAGCGCCTGTCTGATAAAGCCTTCGTGCGCTGCTGCAGGATTCATGCGATGTGGAAACCAGTCACCTTTTACGCCACAGGCACGACGTTCAACCGCATTTATCTCCAGCACTCATCCCGGCTCTGGGTATTGCCCGTTACGCCCTTGATGCCGGTAGATGTGATGGTGAAGATGCCGCACGGGTCTGTCGCCTGGGAGCGCCCCAGAATGGGTGACATTGACAGGGTGAAGGTACTGACGCCGCCGGCCCCTGCGTAATTGCCTGCCGCGCTGATAACGGGATTCAGTTGATACAACGCGGTGCCGTCGGCCGGTGACACCCGGAGGCCGTCGGGCATACCCACCCCCGCACCCAATATGGCGTTACCTGCCCTGTCCTGGTCATATCGGTCGTTTGCTGCATAGAACCTCTGCATGAACTGCGCAGCCTGCAGCAACTGGGTCTTGGCATCCGCCCGCCTGGCTTTGGCGATGTAGCTGTTGTAGGCCGGCAGTGCAATGCTGGCCAGAATACCAATGATGACAACTGTGATCATGAGCTCGATGAGAGTGAAGCCCCGGCCGGATTTTCGAAGACTGTGTGACGCTTGGCGCATATTCAAAACTCCTGCTCAATGGACAACAATTTGCGCGTAACTCTGCAACACGCTTTTAACGCAAGAACAACTGGCGCCAGGACCGTTTGATGACACCCGAGATCGCTGGCACCGTGGGTGTCAGTATTCGGAAACCTGGTTGTTGCTCTGTGCTCAGCGGATTGTAGTAAGTCCCGCTGGCATCCGACTTGCTCTCGTTTTTGATGATGCGGGTTCGCCCGTCGGCCGTATTTTCATAGCCCGCCACGATCAGGTCACTGCCGTTAATGATCCCGTCACCATTGGTATCGAAGATGGCGGATGTGGGCCCGCTGCCAGTCACCCCGTCAATGACGTAATTCCAGGCCCTCCCGGAACCGGTTTGTACGCAAGGATTAAGGGAGACATTGGAGGGTGACACCGTATCCAGCAACACAAATCCACCCACCAGTGCCTCCGAAGGGTAGACCGCCCTCTGGCCCGTATTCGGAAGGTTCATGTACCAGCCCCTTTTGGTGGTGAAGTCCACTGGATATGTGGAAACCGTGTAGTAGTTCACCGTGACCGTCGATGTACTCAGGTTGGACGCCGTGACTACTTTTGTACCGGTGGTGACTATGGATGAAATGGTCTGCTGTACCAGGCTGGCGACACCCGTTTGGGTCACCCCCGCAGGCGTGGTACTGCTGCCAAAATTGACGCTGTCCCATATGCCGTACATGGTCTGTGTCACCGTATTGGTAACGTCGGTCGTGTCGTAGAGTTTGCCGGTACCGAAGACAATCACATTGCCGCCGTTCGGATGCGCCACAACAGTCGGTTGTGCAGAAATCGATTTGGTGGTCGTACCGCTGTACAGCGGTGAATTTGACAAACCCAGACCCCAGCCTGCACTGGTAGCGGTGGACAGGTCGAACTTCCACATGTTGCCCCTCGCATCGCCTGCGTAGGCGCCGATGATGCGTTGATTGTCGTCACGCACCACGCGTACGCCGCCGAGCCCATTACTACCACCCACACCCGTGCTGATCTGTTTGATCAGGGCACCCGTATCAAGATTGGCAATATACAGACTGGCCATCGTGCTGGAGCCGTAATAGCCGTTGCCAAAAATCGCCACCCACTGACCACTTTTGGTCAGGCCTGTCTGCACGTCAGTCAGGACGTGACCCAGGCTCGCGTAACCTGTGGTCGACGGCGTGATCTCCCACTTCACACTTGCCGCAGACATGCTCATCGGGTTGGTGACGTCGAGCGCGTAAACACTCTTTGCACCCGCACCCGTCGTGCCCAGCAACAGATTTGTCCAGGTGGTGCAACTGGTGCCGCCGCTCAGGCAGGCATCAGCTTCAACCTGGGGGCCATCTACATAGTACAGATGGTTGTAGTTTTTACGTGCCAGCTGGTGAAGGTTGGGCATGACCGCGCGAGGAACAAAGGCAAACACTTCGGTGCC
>JAZKHN010000276.1:0-6980 GCA_040385325.1 Pseudomonadota bacterium | reverse complement strand
CGCCTGCTGGCCACCAAGCTGCAGGAGCGCCTGGGCCAGCCTGTGATTGTTGAAGCACGCGCCGGCGCGAACGGCATCATTGGCGCTGACTTCGTGGCCAAAGCACCGGCCGATGGCTACACCCTGCTGCTCAACAGCTCGGCCCAGGCGCTGAACGAAAGCCTGTACAAAAAACTGCCCTATGACCCGCGTGCGGCCTTTGCGCCGGTGGCACAGGCCGTGCCGCCTGTGCCCTTTGTGATTGCGGTGCATTCGTCCGTACCCGCTGCGAACATGAAAGAGCTGGTCGCCTGGGGCAAAGCCAACCCAGGCGCGCTGACCTATGGTTCTGCAGGCGTCGGCAGCACGCTGCATCTGGGCACCGAGATGCTGGCCCACGCCGCAGGCATCAAGGTCCTGCATGTGCCTTACAAGGGTGCCGCGCCCGCGCTCACCGACCTGGCCGGCGGGCAAATCAAAATGATGATCAACAGCTACGGCGTGCTGCTGCCGTTTGTGAAAGACGGCAAGATCAAACTGATCGCCCAAACCGGTGCAAACCGCTCGCCGCTGATTGCCGACTTGCCCACCGCCAGCGAAGCTGGCCTGGCTGGTTTTGACTTCACCAGCTGGTACGGGCTGTATGCGCCGGCGGCCACACCGCGCGATGTCATCAACCTGCTGAACAGCGCCACGCAATGGGCGATGTCGCAGCCCGACGTCGCCCCGAAGCTTGCGCTGCTCGGTGCCACCTCACCCGAGCGTTTGAGCCCTGAAGCTTTCGCGCAGTTTCACCGCCAGAGTGCTGAACGCTTTGCGGTGCTGGTCAGGGGCGCAGGACTGGTAATGGATGCCGGGACTTGAGAGATGAACACATCGCAGAGCCCATCACCGCAGCGATACAGCGCTCCAGCCATGCTGCTGCACTGGGTGCTGGCGCTTGCCATCTTCGCCAGCCTGGGTGTGGGCCTGTATATGACAGGCCTGCCGTTTTCGATGGCGAGGCTCAAGCTATACAACTGGCACAAGTGGGCCGGCATCGTGATCCTCGTGCTCTCGGTGCTGCGCCTGTTGTGGCGGCTCTGGCGCAGGCCGCCTGACTTGCCCCGCGATGTTGAATCGGCCATGCCGCGCTGGCAACGCACTGCCTACAAGGGCACACACCATGCGATGTATGCGCTTTTTGTGCTGATTCCGCTGGCGGGCTGGGCCTATACCTCGGCCACGGGTTTCCCGGTGGTTTTGTTCGGCATCTGGCCGCTGCCAGACTTTGCTCCCAAAGACCAGGCGCTGGCTGGGCTGCTCAAAACTGCACATGCCTGGCTCGCCTACACGCTGATGGGCCTGATCACACTGCATATCGCCGCCGCACTCAAACACCATTTCGTCAACCGCGACGGGCTGCTTCTTCGCATGCTGCCGGCAAGACGTTCGTCAGAACTTTCACAACCTTCAGGCAGCGCACGCCAATTTATCCAGGAGACCTGAGCCATGTTTTTTAAAGCCTTGTTTGCTGTCACGCTGCTGCCCCTGCTGGCAACTGCGGCCCACGCGCAAAAGTTGATGCCTGCGTCGAGTGAGATCACCTTCGTCAGCAAGCAGATGGGCGTACCGGTTGAAGGCCGCTTCAAGAAATTTGATGCACAACTGAACTTCGACCCGAAGAAACCCGAGGCCGGCAAGCTCGGCTTCAGCATAGACACGGGCAGCGCCAGCATGGGCGCCCCTGAGGTGGATGGCGAACTGCCCAAGGCCAACTGGTTCAACGTGCCGAAATTTCCGAAAGCAACGTTCGAGTCCAGCGCCATCAAGGCTACCGGCCCCGGCAGGTTTGATGTGACGGGCACGCTGAACATCAAGGGCAACACCCAGACCGTGGTCGTGCCGGTGCAACTGGTGCAGGCTGGCGGCACCACCACCGCCACGGGCAGCTTTGCCATCAAGCGACTGGTCTTCAAGATCGGCGAAAACGAATGGGCAGACACCTCCATGGTCGCCAACGACGTGCAGGTCAAGTTCAGGCTCGCGCTGTCCGGCATGGCACCGATCTGAAGCGACGCATTTTTTCTTTCCAGTCATTCCAACCACATACATCGAGGAGCACAACATGATCAAAACTTCCCTGGCCGCGGCGCTGGCCCTGGCCACCTTCGCGAACATCGCCACCGCCAACACCTACACCATGGACCCGAAGCACACCTTTGTAACTTTCGAAATGCCGCACCAGGCCACCAGCACCAACCGCGGCCGCTTCGACAAAAAGGAAGGCACGGTGGAATACGACCGCGCAACCAAAACCGGCAAGGTGAAGTTCACGCTGTACCCGGACTCGATCACCACCGGTACACCCATCCTCGACAAGATCATCAGCGGCAATGAGGTGTTCGACACCGCGAAGTACCCGACTGTGCAGTTCGTGTCTGACAAATTCACCTTCAGCGGCGACAAGGTCACCGAAGTTGCCGGGCAGCTGACCATGCTCGGCAAGACGCTGCCCGTGGTGTTGAAGTCCACGCTCTTCAACTGCCACCAGAACGCCATGCTGAAGAAGGAAGTCTGCGGCGGCGACTTTGAAACCTGGATCAAGCGCAGCGACTGGGGCGTGACTTATGCCATCAACTACGGCTTCCCGGACACCATCAAGCTGCTGATTCAGGTTGAGGCCATCAAGGACTGAGCGCCTTCCCACGCCACCCAGATACAAAAACCGGAGACACCCATGACCACCCACCACAACATCTCACGCCGCAGCCTGCTGCAGGCTTCCGCCTCCATCACTGCCATCGCCGCCCTGCCTGCTGCCCTGGCCCAGCGCGCGGAAGAGCCCATGAACCTGGCAAAAATAATCCTGGGCTCCCCAGCCGGCACGCTGCTCGATTTGTTTGCACGCCGCATTGCCGACGCGATTCAGCCCGCCTATGCACGCAACATCATTGTTGAAAACCGCGTGGGCGCTGCAGGCCAGATTGCGATTTCTGCCGTCAAGGGCCTTCCCGCAGACGGCACAACCATCCTGCTGACGCCTTCGCCCATGATGTACCTGTACCCGCACACCTACCGCAAGCTGCCGTATGACCCGGTAGAAGACTTCACACCTGTGTCTCTCGGTGCCACCCTCGATTGCGCCTTCGCCGTCGGCCCGCTGGTCCCGGCAAGCGTCAGGACCATGCCGGAGTTTTTTGCGTGGGCCAAAGCCAACCCGGCCTCGGCCAACTTTGGCTCGCCGGCTGCTGCATCGTCACCGCACTTCGCCGGCAGCATGGCCGCCCGCGCCGCTGGCGTGCCGCTGACCCACGTGCCCTACCGGGGCACGACACCAGCCATTCTTGACATGATGGGCGGCCAGATCGCCTCCGTCTGCGCGCCGATTGGCGATTTCATGCCATTCACAGAGGGCGGCAAATGCCGCGTGCTGGCTGTCGCTGCGTCGAAGCGCAGTCCCTTCATGCCCGCTGTGCCCACCTTCACGGAGCTGGGCTACAAGGACATAGTCCTCACCGACTGGTTCGGCTTTTTCGTCGCCGCCAAAACGCCCGCCGCGCATGTGCAGCGCCTGAACACCGCCATCAAGAATGCGCTCGGCACACCCGCGGTCGTCAAGACCATGAAAGACAGGGGCCTGGAGCCACGCTGGTCCACATCGGCCGAACTGGCTGCACGCCTGAAGTCCGAGACGCAGCACTGGCAGCCGATTGTGAAAGCCTTCAACTTCACGGCTGAAAGTTAAGACCGTACCGGGCCGTCAAAGCCAAATTTAACGTACACATTAAATTTTTAACGTGTACGTTAAAAATCCTCGAAAAGTTAACCTCCATATTAACTTTTGTCGTTTCAGACACGAAAACGGCCTTCAAAAGCCGAAAAATGCCCAGAAAAGGCCATTTTTGAATGCCATATCAGGCTGCAGGCCAATAGATACGTACGTGGGCAGCTACTAAATCAGTAGCAACTGCAGCTTGCGTATTGAAGACGCGTGTTCCCGCCGTGGCGTCTGCGTGCGCGGCCAGCCAGCGCAAACAGCCACGGCGCGCCGACAGCGGCCAATTGCCTTGTCCTACCGCCAGATGCCGCCCTGCGCGCCACGATGGAGTGCCATTCATGTGGCTCCCGGCCACTCCATCGAAAGCACACCATGGCCGAAGCATCTTCACGCGTCCTCTGGAAAGGTGCCATCACCTTTGGGCTGGTGCACATACCTGTCGGCCTGCATTCGGCGACCTCCGAGCAGGGCCTGGACTTTGACTGGCTGGACAAGCGCAGCATGGACCCGGTGGGCTACAAGCGCATCAACAAGAAGACCGGCAAGGAGATCACCAAGGAAAACATTGTCAAGGGCATTGCGCATGAGCCGGGCGAGTACGTGATTTTGAGCGACAAAGAGATTGCCGACGCCTACCCCAAGACAACGCAGACGATTGAAATTGAGGCTTTTGTCGATGCGGGAGAGATTCCGTTTGTTTACCTTGAGCGCCCCTATTACATTGCACCAATCAACAAGGGTGCCAAGGTGTACGCCCTGCTGCGCGAGACGCTGCTGAAAACCGGCAAGGTCGGTGTGGCGCGTGTGGTCATACAGACCAAGCAGCACCTGGCTGCGCTGATTCCGTCGGGCAAGGGCATGGTGCTGAACCTGCTGCGCTGGGGCGACGAGATTCGCCCCTGGACCAATCTGGAGCTGCCACCCGAAGGCATCAAGTCGGCGGGCATACGCGACAACGAGATGAAGATGGCCGAGCAACTGGTGAAAGACATGAGCGCGAAGTGGAACCCCGAGGACTACAAGGACGAGTTCAAGGACGCCATCATGAAGCTGGTGCACCAGCGCATCAAAGCCGGCAAAACCGAAACCGTCACACCGCTGGAGCCGGTGGAAGAAGGCAGCTCTGGCGGTGCGCAGATCATCGACCTGACCGAACTGCTCAAGCGCAGCCTGAAGAAACCGGGCGCGAAAACGGCCAAAGCTGCTGCAGAAGAAGACGATAGCGACGACAGTGATGAAGAAGCGGTACCTGCCAAGAAGAAAGTGGCGTCAGGCACTGCAGCCAAAAAGACGGCCGCGAAGTCACGCACTGCTGCGCCGAAGAGCGTGGCCCGCCGCAAAGCGGCTTGACCTTGCCTGCAAGCTGAGTCATGGCCAAAAACGATTCGCTTGAGCTGTACCGGCAAAAGCGCAACTTCGGGGTCACACCCGAACCGGCGGAGGGCGGCAAGCCGAATGCGAAAGCACTGGCCTATGTCATCCAGAAACACTGGGCCAGCCGGCTGCACTATGACTTTCGACTTGAGTTTGAAGGCACGCTGAAAAGCTGGGCCGTACCCAAGGGGCCCAGCCTGGACCCCAAAGTCAAACGCATGGCGGTGCAGGTAGAAGACCACCCGCTGTCTTATGGCGGTTTTGAAGGCACGATCCCCGCAAAACAATACGGGGCAGGCAACGTGATCGTCTGGGACCGCGGCACATGGTTGCCGATTGAAGATGCTGCCAAAGGCTTCAAGTCCGGCAAGCTGAAGTTCGAGATCCACGGCGAGAAACTGCGCGGCAAATGGACGCTGGTGCGCATGAAGGGCAAGGGCGAAAAGCAGGTGCCCTGGCTGCTGATCAAGGAGCATGACAGCGAGGAACGCCCTGCCGCAGACTACGACATCACAGAGGCACTGCCCGACAGCGTGATCAGCGGGCCGGGGGGCAAAAAGAAGCCGCCCGTTACAAAAAAAGCCGTGACAAAAACTTCTGCGAAAACTGTACCCGCGACTACAGGCATGCCCGAAGCCGCGGTCAAAACAAAACTTCCACCCATGATGGAACCGCAGCTGGCAACACTGGTGGAAACCGCGCCCGAAGGCGACTGGCTGTACGAACTGAAATTCGACGGCTATCGCCTGATGACACGGCTGGATGGCGACAAGGTGAACTGCTTCACGCGCAACGGCCACGACTGGACCGAAAAAATGCCGCAACTCGCCAAAGCCCTGCAGGCGTTGAAGCTGGATAAGGCCTGGCTGGACGGCGAGATTGTGGTGCCCGACCAGAACGGCATACCCAACTTTCAGCTGCTGCAGGGCGCATTTGAAAGCCGGGGCCGCAAGGCAGCAGCGCCCAGTGCGAATGCAGCCTCTATCGTCTATTACATCTTTGACCTGCCGTTTTATGCGGGCCATGATTTGCGTGACGTGCCACTGATTGAGCGGCGCGCGTTGCTGCAAAAAATCATGGCAAAAAACAAGTCGCCCAGCCTGCGCTTCAGCGACGCCTTTGATGCGCCATCAAAGGACCTGGTCAGCTCGGCCTGCAAGCTGGGTTTTGAAGGGCTGATTGGCAAGCGCGCCGATGCGCCCTACCAGTCGCGCCGTTCACCAGACTGGATCAAGCTCAAATGCGGCAAACGACAGGAGTTCATCATCTGCGGTTTTACGGAGCCCAAGGGCTCTCGCAGCGGCCTGGGCGCGTTGCTGCTGGGCATACACGATGCAAAAGGCAAGCTGCAGTACGCGGGCAATGTAGGTAGCGGCTTCAATGACAAGGTATTGGTCGAGCTGCGCGCGCAACTCGACAAGCTCGAAACGAACGCACGGCCTTTCGACAGCCAGACCGCCGTGGAAGGCAGGCCGCACTGGGTCAAACCCAGGCTGCTGGCCGAAATAGCCTTTGCCGACTGGACCAACACCAACCGCGTGCGGCATGCGGTGTTCAGGGGCCTGCGCAGCGACAAAAAACCGCAAGCCATTACCCGGGAGAAAGTTATGAAAACCTCTGACCTGAAAGTTGCCGACAAGCCCACTGCACGAGGCAGTGTCAAGGCCGTCAAAAAATCCGTCGGCAAACAAACCGCTGCCGTGCCGCTGCCGAAGTCACTGCGCGTGACGCACCCTGAACGGGTCATAGACAAACAAAGCGGCCTGACCAAGCTCGACCTGGTGCAACACTACGCGGCGGTTGCCGAGGTGATGTTGCCGCACCTGAAAGGCAGGCCGGTATCGCTGGTACGTGCGCCGTCGGGCAC
>JAZKHN010000275.1:0-4125 GCA_040385325.1 Pseudomonadota bacterium | reverse complement strand
CGGCTTGCGATTGACCAGCACAATGCCCAGCGCCACCGCCGTCATGGCTGCCAGCAGCCCGGCAGTGATGCCTTCACCCAACCAGAGCGTACCGAAGAGCAGTGCAAACACCGGTGTCAGAAAAACAAACACGGAAATCTTCGTAGCCGGGTAGCGGCCAAGCAGCCACATCCAGGTGAGGTAGCTTGCAAAAGCCCCCACGGCGGTTTGTAGCACCAGCGAGGTGATGGCAAAGGGACTGAAGTGCCAGACCCGCGCTTCACCCAATGCCAGCGACAGCAATGGAAAGATAACGCTGCTCACAGCCAGCTGATAGAACAGCATTTTTTCGGCCGAGACCTTTGCGAGACTTGATGTACGGATTACCACCGTGGTCAGGCCCCAGAACATGCCGCCCAGCAGCGCCAGTGCGTCCCCGTAGGCGGTGGATGTGCGGCCCGAAAAGCCTTCCCGCATGGCAAAGGCCACGCCTGCAAACGCGCACAGAAGCCCGGCCCACTGCAGGCCGCGCAGTTTCTCGGTCCTGACCCAGAAGGGCACCAGCAAGGCCACCCAGAAAGGCGAGGTGTACAGAAAAACAGTCAGGCGCGATGCCGTGGTGTGCTGCAGGCCGAGATAGAGGCAGCTGAACTCCAGCGCAAACAGCACACCCGCCAGCAGGCCTGCCCGCAGCGTGCCGTCACGGCCGAAAAGCGGAATGCGTCGCCATGCACACCAGATCAACAACAGGACTGTGGCGCCTGCAAAACGCAGCGCCGCCTGAAAGACCGGCGCCACCTCGGCCAGTGTGGCCTTGATCATCACCTGCTGCACACCCCAGAACAGGCAGCAAGCCAGCAGCAATGAGATGGCGACAGCGTCGAGCTGCGTTTTACGCGTAGTCACAGCGGGTGTTCGCTGTAGAACTTGCCGCCGTGAAACAGCAGGGGCGAGGCACCTTCGCGGTGAAAGCAGCGTTCGACCTCACCGACAAAAATAGTGTGGTCGCCTTCCTGGTAGCGGCTGCGGTTGAAGCATTCAAATGTGGCCGCCGCGCCATCGAGCAGCGGCAGGCCGCTTTCGCTCTCGGTGAAGGCCACGTCGATCCAGCGGCCTTCGCGCTTGCTGGCAAAACGTTCTGCCAATGCCTTCTGGTTCGCTGCCAGGATGTTGATCGCGTAGTGCGAACCGGCGCTGAAGGTGGCCATGGAGGTGGCCGCCTGCGCCAGGCTCCAGAGCACCAGCGGCGGCTCAAGCGAGACCGAGTTGAATGAGCTTGCCGTCAGCCCCACCAGCTCGCCGTCGGCGGTACGCGCGGTGACGATGGTGACGCCGGTGGCAAACATGCCCAGCGACGCGCGAAATTCTTTTTGCGAGAAACCGGGCGTTTTGGCTTTCAGTGCCCTGGCCACAGCCTTGTTGTTCGATAAAACCATTGGGCTAATTTACCCGAAGCCCCTGCTGCCTGCCGGAAGGGCCTGTGAAGACCGACAGGTAAACTTCAATCAATGCTCTTCATGCCCATCCGGCGCTCAAAGCCGGCCCACAAATTGTTTGTAGCCCTGGTACTGGGCTGCATGGCCGGTATCGCGCAATCCGCAGAACCCTGCGATGAATTTGTGGCCCGGTTGCCCAACGTCAAAAAGCCCCTGTGTGAAGCCGCCAAACTGCAGCCCACCACAGGGCGCTCGGTCAACGGCCGAACGCTGTGGGTACGCGACATCAACCCCGGCAATGCCACCGTCAGGGTGCTGGTACTGGGCGCGATTCATGGTGATGAGTTGTCGTCGGCATCGATGGCGTTGCAGTGGATACGCATGGCCGAGCAACCGGCCGACATGCCACAGGTGGTGCACTGGCGCTTCATACCGGCGCTCAACCCCGACGGCCTGTTCAGCAAACCGCCCAAACGTGTCAACGCCAACGGCGTGGATTTGAACCGCAACTTCCCCACGCCCAACTGGGAGCGCGACGCAAAAATCTATTGGGAAAAACGCACCCGCAAGGACCCGCGCCGCTTTCCCGGCCCCAAGCCTCTTTCAGAACCCGAATCAAAATTTTTGATTGAAGAGATGCAGCGTTTCAAGCCGCAGCTCATCGTCAGCATTCACGCCCCTTATGGCGTGCTCGACTTTGACGGTCCGGCCAAGGAAGGGTTTGTGCCGCCTTCAAAACTGGGCCGGCTTTATCTTGACCAGGTTGGCATCTTTCCTGGCTCGCTGGGTAATTACGGAGGCGTGCACAAGGGTGTACCCGTCGTCACCATTGAATTGCCCAACTCGACCCGCACACCTCTTGACGCAGAGATGCGCCAGATGTGGCTTGATTTGCTGCGATGGATGAGCGAGCGCATAGGCCCTGCCAATCGCGCCCTGCAGCCCGGGGTCGATGTCCCTGAAGCGGCCCCGCGCACCTCGAAAACGCCCTGAAGGGCTCTTCTTATTTCTGCTTCTGATAGGCAGTGTTCATCTCGGGCGCCTTGCTGGTGTCCTTCTTGCCGGCGTCCACGTCCTCTTTGGCCTGTTTGACGGCCGGGTCGGGTTTGTCGCTGGTCATGTCGGTGGACTGGTCGCGCTCATGCGGCATGGCCAGGCTGGCTTCATCAGAGACATCCTGCTGCGTGTGCTCAAGGTGCACGGTTTCCAGATCCCTGCCGGCCTGCGGTGCCTTGGTGGGCATGCCCTTGCCGGTGCGGCTCGTGTGACTGATGTCGGGTTGGGTGTCCTGAAATTTGGGTGGTTTGGCCATCATGAGGCCCTTTCGTTTGTCTTTTGTAGAAGGTTTTAGTGTTTGATCTCCGCTGGCCCAAGCTTGTAGGCACCCGAAAACGTCTGGCGTAGGCCTATGCCCCTGTAGGCAAGCCATGTGGGCGCTGCCAGGCACCCGCGGCTTGACAGTCAGTAAGATGGCAGGTTGCTTCGCCGCGCATGCAGGCACAGTGCCCTGTCGTGCCGGCCCTGATTTTTATACCCACAGGAGATTCCCATGAGCCGTGAAGTTGTTGTTGTCAGCGGTGTACGCACCGGTATTGGTACTTATGGCGGCAGCCTGAAGGACGTTCCGCCCATCGAACTGGCCACGACGGTGGTGCGCGAGTCGCTGGCGCGTGCCGGCGTCGAAGGCAAGGACGTCGGCCATGTCGTGTTCGGCCATGTCGTGAACACCGAGCCGCGAGACCTGTACCTGTCACGCGTGGCGGCCATCCAGGGCGGCTGCCTTGAAGGCACGCCGGCCATGAACGTCAACCGCCTCTGCGGTTCCGGCCTGCAGGCCATCGTGTCAGCCGCACAAACCATCATGCTGGGCGATGCCGATGTCGCCATTGGCGGCGGTGCCGAGAACATGAGCCGCGGCCCCTACGCCAGCCTCAACACCCGCTGGGGCGCACGCATGGGCGACACCAAGCTGGTCGACATGGTGCTGGGTGCGCTGCATGACCCGTTCAAGACCATCCACATGGGCGTGACGGCCGAAAACATCGCCGCCAAATGGGGCATCACCCGCGAAGAGCAGGACGCCATCGCGGTCGAAAGCCACAACCGCGCCCAGCGCGCGACCGATGCCGGCTACTTCAAGGACCAGATCGTGCCCGTCATGCTCAAGAGCAAAAAGGGCGAGGTCGCCTATGTGGCTGACGAGCACTTCCGCGCCGACTGCAGCCTGGCCGACATGGCCAAGCTCAAGCCCGTGTTTTTGAAGGAAAACGGCACCGTCACTGCCGGCAATGCCTCGGGCATCAATGACGCCGCCGCCGCCGTGGTGCTGATGGAAGCCGGCGCTGCCAAAGCCCGTGGCGCCAAGCCGCTGGCCCGCCTGGTCGCCTATGCCCACGCCGGGGTTGATCCGCAGTACATGGGCATTGGTCCGGTGCCCGCCACCAAACTTGCGCTGCAAAAAGCCGGCCTGAAGGTTAGTGACCTGGATGTGATCGAAGCCAACGAAGCGTTTGCCGCCCAGGCCTGCGCCGTGACCCGCGACCTCGGCCTGGACCCGGCCAAGGTCAACCCCAATGGCTCGGGCATTTCGCTCGGCCACCCCATCGGTGCCACAGGCGCGCTGATCACCGTCAAGGCGATCCACGAGCTGCATCGCATTCAGGGCCGTTATGCGCTGGTCACCATGTGTATTGGTGGCGGGCAGGGTATT
>JAZKHN010000274.1:0-2546 GCA_040385325.1 Pseudomonadota bacterium | reverse complement strand
CGGTTCTGCACCATCTGCTGCGCCTTGTCGGGGTCGGTGCCGAGCTTGAAGGTCACGGCCAGCGTCATCACGCCGTCGGTGGTGGCCTGGCTGTTCATGTAGAGCATGCCTTCAACGCCGTTGATGGATTCCTCCAGCGGGGTGGCCACCGTCTCGGCAATCACCTTGGGGTTGGCACCCGGGTACTGGGCCCGCACAACGATGGTGGGCGGCGCGACTTCCGGGTATTCGGAAATCGGCAAGCCACGCAGCGCTACCAAGCCGGCAATCAGCATCAACAGTGACAGCACGCCGGCAAAAATGGGCCGGTCAATAAAAAATTTGGAAAGATTCATGGCAGTTCTTCTTGTTCGGTAAAACGGAGAGCAGCGGCGCCGGATTTACTTCTGCGCTACCTTGATGGCCTTGTCAGCGTTTGACAGTTCGGCTTTGGCGGTCATCTCGACCACCTGCGGCGCGACCAGCGCGCCGGGGCGTATGCGCTGCAGGCCGTTGACGACGATGCGCTCATTCGCAGCCAGGCCGCTCTTGATGACACGCAGGCCGTTGACCGAAGCACCCAGCGTTACTTCGCGGTAGGCCGCCTTGTTGTCTGCACCCACCACCATCACAAATTTTTTGTTCTGGTCGGTGCCGACGGCGCGCTCATTGATCAGCACCGAACTGACTTTGGTGGCCTGGCCCATACGGATGCGCGCGAACTGGCCTGGCATCAACTGGCCGTCCTTGTTGTCGAACACGGCGCGGGCGCGCACCGTACCGCTTTTGGCATCGACCTGGTTGTCGACCAGTTGCAGCCGGCCTTCAAACGGTGTGTCGCTGCTGGCCGAGGTGCCCATCTGCACGGGAATGCGTTCCAGCTTGCGGTCGCCGCCAGCGCTGACGTCTTTCAGCGCCTTCGCTACCACCTGTTCGTCGGCTTCAAAGCTGGCGTAGATGGGGCTCACGGAAACCAGCGTGGTCAGCACCGGTGCACCCGGGCCTGCGGCCACAAGGTTGCCGACGGTGACTTCAAGCTTGCCGACCCGGCCCGACACCGGCGCGCGCACCTGCGTGTAGCCCATGCTGAGTTGCGCGGTTTGCAGCGCGGCCTGTGCGGCACGCAGGTTGGCATCGGCCTCACGCTGGCCGTTCACGCGTTCGTCGAACTCGCGTTTTGAAATCGCCTGCTCGCTCCACAGGCGCTGCGACCTGTCCTGCTCACCCTTGGCCTGTGCGCCCTTGGCTTGCGCTGCAGCAACCTGCGCTTCTGCACGCTGCACATCGGCGGCGTAAGGGGCCGGGTCAATCGTCAGCAGAAGATCGCCCTTCTTCACAAGTGCGCCTTCACGAAAGTGCACGGCCTGGATAGTGCCTGCCACGCGTGAACGGATGTCGACGCGTTCGACGGCTTCGAGCCGGCCAGAGAACTCATCCCAGGCAGAGACGTCGCTTTGCACAACGGTGGCAACGGAGACGGGTGTTGCAGGGGCTTCTGCAGCCGCAGGCTGTGCACGTGAGCTGGTCACGCCAAAGATGGCGGCGGTGACGCCGGTCAGCGCGAAGACGGCAATGGCGATGGCCAGCAGGCGACGTTTGGGGGTTTGGAGGCGAATTGTTTGCATGATGTCGGTCCCTGAAAAATTAAAGAATTGAGATTGAGTTGGAGGATGCGAAGAACGATGGCTTGTGCACGGGCTTGTCTTGCGCGGCAGCTTTTTTGTCGCCCGTGAATTCACTGAAAAAATCGCTGAACTGTTTTTGCACCGTGGCTGACCACATGGCTTCTGCACTGGCCTGGTCAGCAGCTTCGAGATAACTCACGGGCCAGCCGGTGGGTCCCGGCAGCACGGCGGCATGCACCAGCCGGCCGAACACACGCAGGCGGTCGGCGTAAGCCAGCGCTTCGTCACGCAGCGGGTCGTCCTGTGCAGTGAGCAGAAGGGTGGGCGGCAGGCTGGCCAGGCGCAAGGCATTGCCGGGTGCGGCGTAGGGATGGCCCGCGTTTGCCGCACGCGAGAGGTACTTGTTCCAGCCATCAGCCCAGGTGCAGCCGACCGGGCCGGCATCTGCGCAGCGCAGTGATTCAGTCGCCATGCACGGGTCCAGCATGGGCGACAGCAAAATCTGCCCGGCCAGTTCGGGCTCATGCCGGTCGCGCGCCATCAGCGCCACGGCTGCAGCAAGGTTGCCGCCGGCTTCTTCACCGGCCACAAACACCGGCGCATCCTTGCCGGCCAGCTTTTGCCTGGCCTTGAAAGCCCAGGCCAGCGCGGCATAACCCGTTTCAATCGCCTGCGGAAACGGGTTGGCGGGGGCCAGCGGATAGTCCAGCGACATCACAACCGCGCCCGCAGCAGCCAGCAAACGAGGTACACAACCACCCTCTTCCAACGATCCGGCCACAAAAGCCCCGGCGTGAAAGTGCACCACCAGCGGCACCGGGACGGTCGCTGACGGGTCATACCGGCCGTAAAAGCGCACGTTCAGCAGGGGGCTGGCAGGCGGCCTCAATCCGATATTGATCTGTTTGGCTACCCAGGCCGGGCCGGTGGGGGCAGCTGCGG
>JAZKHN010000273.1:0-4158 GCA_040385325.1 Pseudomonadota bacterium | reverse complement strand
CCGGTGCGCAATCACCAGCGTGGTCTTGTTCTGGGCAGCGGCGCGCAGTTCACCCTGAATGGCGCGTTCGTTGGCCGAGTCGAGTGCCGACGTGGCCTCGTCAAAAATCACCACCGGCGGGTTCTTGAGCAGGGTGCGGGCAATCGCCACCCGCTGCTTCTCGCCGCCCGAGAGCTTCAGCCCCCGCTCACCTACCATGGTCTTGTAGCCCAGCGGAGTTGATGCAATGAAGTCATGGATGCGAGCCGCACGGGCCGCGGCCTCGACCTCTTCACGCGAGGCGCCGGGCTTGCCGTAAGCGATGTTGTACTCCACCGTGTCGTTGAACAGCACCGTGTCCTGTGGAACGATGCCTATGGCCTGTCGCACGCTGGCCTGCGTGACTTTTTTGATGTCCTGCCCGGCGATGGTGATGCGGCCACCTTGCACGTCATAAAAGCGGAACAAAAGGCGCGCCAGTGTTGACTTGCCGGCACCCGATGAACCCACCACCGCTACCGTCTTGCCGGGCGGAATTTCAAAACTGACATCTTTGAGAATGGGTCTTGCCGCCTCATAAGAGAAGTTCACATTCTCAAACCGCACTGCAGGCTCGTCGCCGATCTGTATCGGCTGCGCACCGGGCTCGTCGGCAATCTCGCGCTCTTTCTCAAGCAGTGTGAACATCTTGTCGAGGTCGGTCAGGCTTTGTTTGATCTCGCGGTAAATCACACCCAGGAAACCCAGCGGAATATAAAGCTGGATCATGAAGGCGTTGACCATGACCAGGTCACCCAGCGTCATGCGGCCATCGACCACGCCCTGCGTCGCACGCCATAGCATGGCCACCAGGCCCACCGCAATGATGAGCTGCTGGCCGGTGTTGAGCATGCTCAGGGTGGTCTGGCTCTTGATGGCTGCCCGGCGGTAGCTCTGCAAGCTCTCGTCATAGCGCTTCGCTTCAAAATTTTCGTTGTTGAAGTACTTGACGGTTTCGTAATTGAGCAACGAGTCAATCGCATGGCTGTGCGCGGTGGAGTCCAGCGCGTTCATTTCCTTGCGGAACTTGCTTCGCCACTCCGTGACGGTCACGGTGAAGGTAATGTAGAGCACCAGCGCAGTCAGCGTGATCCACGCAAACCAGGCATCAAACTTCACCGCAAGAATGCCCAGCACCAGGCCGACTTCAAACAGCGTGGGGATGATGCTGTAAAGCGAATACGAGATCAGCGAATGCACGGCACGCGTGCCGCGTTCGATGTCGCGTGTCATGCCGCCGGTCTGCCGCTCCAGGTGAAAGCGCAGGCTGAGGGCGTGCAGATGGCGAAAGACTTCGAGCGAAATTTTTCGCGATGCGCCTTCGGTCGCCTTTGAAAACACCAGTTCGCGCAGCTCTGAAAAGAGCGAGGTTGACAACCGGAGCAGGCCGTAACCGATCAGCAGTGCCACCGGCACCACCAGCACCGCCTGCACATTGCCGGGTTTCAGGCTCATGGCGTCAACCAGCGTTTTCAGCAGTACGGGCACACCCACATTGCCCAGCTTGGCCGCCAGCACAAAAGTCAGCGCCGCCAGCACGCGCCACTTGTAGTCCCAGAGGTAGGGGAAGAGGCGTTTGAGCGTGTCCCAGTCGGAGCGGGGAGGCGGTGGAACAGCGATGCCGTTCACCAGAACAGGCGGCATGGCGTGGAAAGAATCGGAACTGGAGGCACGGGAGCGCATGGGGGACAATCGTTGTGTTGTATTTACTTTTGCAGATTGTGCCTATGTCCACTGAATCAAGCGCTCACCAGGGTACTCCGCCGGACACCCTGCATGTCGAACTGCCGACGGACAAGGAGCTGGTGCTCAAGGTCATTCCCATGCCGGGCGACTGCAATGCCAACGGTGATATTTTCGGTGGCTGGGTCATGTCACACGTGGATCTTGCCGGCGCCGTGCTGCCTGCCCGTTATGTCGAAGGACGCATGGCGACAGTCGCCGTCAACGAATTCATCTTCAAGCAGCCGGTGCGGGTGGGTGACCTGCTGTCGTTTTTCGCGTCCGTCACGCGTATAGGTACAACGTCGATCACGATTCAGGTTGAAGTCTATGCCGAGCGCCTGCGGAGCCAGGGCAAATACGTCAAGGTCACACAGGCCAGCCTGACATTTGTGGCGATCGACGATCTGGGCAAGCCACGCAAAATTCCCAAATAGGGCCCCACGCTCGTCGCTTCGTAGCGGATCAGGAAACGATGTAGGCCCCGGCGCCAGTCGACAGAAGCTTGCCGTCGGCACCGAAAAACTCCATGCGCGTGCTCGCCACGCGTGAGCCAAGCCGCAGCACTTCGGCCTGCAGTTCAAAATGGTCGCCAATGGCCGGCCTGAGGTAGTCCACACGCAAATCAATGGTGCCCAGTTTGGCAAAACGGTTGACGCGCTGCTGCGGGGTCTCGTCCATGTGGCGTGCGCCTATGGCGGCCATCACGGCCAGCCCGGCGAGCGCGTCAAGCGCCGCACTGACCACACCGCCATGCACGCGGTTGTAACTGTAGTGACCCACCAGATCGGGCTTCATGTCGATGCGTGCCCTGACCCGTTCGGGCTTGAGCGACGTGACCTTGAGCCCCAGCACCTTGTTGAACACAATTTTGTTTTCAAACAGGTCCGTGAGGCCGGCGATGAACTCTTCTTCAAAAACGACAGGCGCCGGTGGGGAATGTGGTTTCGTCATGCACAGATTGTCATGCAGGCTGGGATCTCAATCCGTCTGCAGCTGTGCAGCCCTCTCCATGAGCAGTTCGCGCTCTCGTGCATTGCCTGCAAGCCGGGCAGCGCGCTCAAACTCCGCTGCCGCCTCTGCATGACGGCCCAGTTTGGCCAGCAGGTCCCCGCGCACGCTGGGCAACCACTGGTAGTTTTGCAGTGACTTGTCTGCGCCCAGCGCATCGACAATCGCCAGCCCTGCCGCCGGCCCGAAAGCCATGCCCACAGCCACCGCGCGGTTCAACTCGATCACGGGTGAGGGTGTGGCCTGGGCCAGGGCGTCGTAAATGGCGGCGATGCGCGCCCAGTCGGTGTCTTCGCCTTTGGCAGCCCGGGCATGGCAGGCGGCAATCGATGCCTGCAGTGCGTAGGAGCCCAGGGGCCTTGCGCCCGTTTTCGCGAGCGACTCGGCATCCTTCAACGCAGCGAGTCCGCGCCTGATCAAGAGACGGTCCCAGCGCCTGCGGTCCTGCTCCAGCAGCAGAACGGGGCGCCCGGCCTTGTCCACACGCGCTGCGGTACGCGAGGCCTGCAGCTCCATCAAGGCGAGCAGGCCCTGCACTTCACCTTCGTCAGGCGCAAGCCCCCCCAGCATGCGGCCGAGGCGCAGCGCCTCATCGGTCAGGGCAGGGCGCATCCAGTCCTCGCCCGCCGTAGCGGTGTAGCCTTCATTGAAGATGAGATAAACCACTTCAAGCACCGAAGCCAGGCGTGCATTCAGCTCGTCGCCGGTCGGCACTTCAAACGGCACCTTCGCCTCGCTCAGGCTGCGTTTGGCACGCACGATGCGCTGCGCAATGGTCGGCTCGGGCACGAGAAAAGCCCGGGCGATTTCATGCGTGGTCAGACCGCCCAGCAACTTGAGCGTCAGCGCGACCCGCGCTTCGGTAGACAGCAGCGGGTGGCAGGCGGTGAAGATGAGGCGCAGCAGGTCATCGGCAATTTCTGCTTCCTGTCGCGCAGCATCCAGGCCATCGACAAAGTCGGGCACGACGTGAATCTCCTGCGCCTCCATGTCGTGGCCGACCTGCTCCAGCTTGCCCTGCAGCGACTTCTCGCGCCGCAGGCGGTCCAGCGCCTTGTTTTTGGCGGCAGCCATCAGCCATGCACCGGGGTTGTCAGGCACACCAGATGCGGGCCAGTGCTCCAGTGCAGAGACCAGCGCATCCTGCGCGAGTTCTTCGGCCAGACCAATGTCCCGAACCATGCGCGCCACCGCACCAACGATTTTTGCGGACTCGATGCGCCAGACGGTGGCAATGGCCTGGTGGGTGGCTGAATGCATGAATCAATATTACCGGCACACAAGTGACATCATTTAAGCCAGCCGCGGAACCGGCTTTGCCCGGCCGCAGGCGACGGCCCCCTCGGGGGGCAGCTGGTTATTGGGGTCAGACGCCAATTTCGCTGCGGTGCGATGCACCGCACCCTT
>JAZKHN010000272.1:0-2145 GCA_040385325.1 Pseudomonadota bacterium | reverse complement strand
ATCCTGAAAAAGGACTGAACGTGCTGGATGTCGTACTCATCGGCTACGGTGCCATAGGCCAGGCGATTTGCCGCCGGCTGCAGGGCAACGCGCGGGTGAAGGTCACGCATGTGGTCGTCAGGCCGCAGCGCATGGCTGAAGTACAGGCTGCTGTGGGTTCAACCATCAGGGCTGTGTCTGAAGTGCCTGCCGGTACAAAACTTGCGCTTGAATGCGCAGGCCATGAGGCGCTGGGTGCCCATGTCGTGGGGGCACTTGAAAAAGGTGTGGAGTGCGCGGTGATGTCTGTGGGCGCGCTGTCCGAAGCGGGCCTGCCTGAAAAACTGACAGCTGCTGCAGCGCAGGGCAAGACGCAGGTTCATTTGCTGGCGGGTGCGATTGGCGGCATTGATGCGATTGCTGCTGCGCGCCAGGCCGGGCTCAGCAACGTCACCTACACAGGCCGCAAGCCGCCGCTCGGCTGGAAAGGCTCTGACGCTGAAAAGGTAGTGGACCTCGCCTCACTGAAAGAGGCTGCGACGATCTTTGAAGGCACGGCGCGCGAGGCCGCCAGCCTGTACCCCAAGAATGCCAACGTCGCAGCGACTGTATCGCTCGCCGGTCTGGGCCTGGACGCCACCCGTGTGCGGCTGATTGCCGACCCGGCCGTGACCGAGAACATCCACGAGATCAAGGCCAGTGGCGAGTTCGGCGAGATGCAGGTCACCATGCGCGGAAAACCGCTGGCTGAGAACCCCAAAACATCGGCGCTGACCGTGCTTTCCGCCCTGCGCTTTCTTGATAACCGCGCCGCCAGCCTCACCATATAAGAAGACGGATAACCATGACCACACCTCACCTGAAATCCCTGATTGCCGGCCAGTGGCGTGACGCGTCGGGCCCGTCGTACACGACAGACTATGCGCATGACGGAAGCGTGGTCGCTACGCTCAATGCATCGACTGCATCTGATGTGGATGAGGCTGTGCAGGCGGCAGAAAAAGCCCGCATGAAACCCGAGTGGGCCAACCTGAAACCGCATGAGCGCGCCAGCATGCTGCACCGCATCGCCGCCGGCATACGCGAACGCGGTGAAGACCTGGCCCAGCTGCAGCGCCTGGACAATGGCAAGCCCATCAAGGAAACGCGTGCGCTGGTGGCCAGTGCGGCAGGCACCTTCCAGTTTTTTGCAGCGGCCTGCGAGACGCATGAAGACGCCATCACCCCCGCACGCGGCGACTATGTGACCATGAGCGTGCACGAGCCGCTGGGTGTGGTCGGTGCCATCACGCCATGGAATTCGCCGATTGCCAGCGAGGCGCAAAAACTCGCGCCCGCCCTGGCCGCGGGTTGCGCCGTCGTTTTCAAGCCCGCTGAAATCACGCCGCGCATGGCCATTGAGCTGGCTGACATCGCCCAGAAGGCCGGTGTGCCCGATGGCATCATCAGCGTGCTGCCAGGCAAGGGCTCCATCGTTGGCGAGGCGCTCGTGCGGCACCCGCTCATCAAACGTATCGCCTTCACGGGCGGCACCAATGTCGGCATGGGCATCGCACGCATAGGCGCCGAAAAACTCATGCCCACTTCGCTTGAACTTGGCGGCAAGTCGCCGACCATCGTCTGCGCGGATGCCGACCTCGACCACGCCGTGGCCGGTGTGCTCTATGGCATTTTCAGTTCGTCCGGTGAGTCCTGCATTGCCGGCTCGCGCGCGTTCATACACGCCAGCGTGTACGACGAATTCAAGTCACGCCTGCTGGCTGGCGTCAAGGCGCTGCGTGTGGGCGACCCCATCAGCGAGAACACGCAAATGGGCCCACTGGTCAGCCAGAGCCACCGCGCCTCGGTTGAAAAATACGTGCAGCTCGGCATCGACGAAGGCGCAAAGGTCCTGTTTGGCGGCGTTCGGCCACAGGGCGCAACCTTTGACAAGGGCAGCTACTACACGCCTACCGTCATGGAAGGCCTGCCCAACAGCGCCCGCATGTGCCAGGAAGAAATCTTCGGCCCGGTGCTTGCCATGCTGCGCTGGAGCGATGAGGCTGACCTGATTGCCCAATGCAACGACAACGTCTACGGCCTGGCTTCCGGCATCTGGACCAAAGACTACAAAACCGTCTGGCGCCTGGGCCGCGCGCTGCAGACCGGCACGGTCTGGGTCAATAC
>JAZKHN010000271.1:0-1615 GCA_040385325.1 Pseudomonadota bacterium | reverse complement strand
GACGTGCTCGAACGCATGTCGGACAGCCAGATTCGCCGCATGCCTGTGGTGGATGGGGGTGGTGCACTGGTTGGCATTGTTTCGCTCGGCGACATTGCCGTCAAAGGCAGCGAGGATGAAGCGGAAGTCGGGCAGTCGCTGGGCGCCATCTCGGCACCCTGAGGTTTTTTCAGGGCCTGGCGCATCCAGGCCCCTCAATGGTGCAAGGTGGTGCAAAGCCGCCAGGTTGAGGCAAAAACCTCAGCCAGCAAAGCCGCCACGCAAAACGGTTTGGCCGCAGGCACCGGACTATTCCGGCTTCGAGGCCTGCAAAAAACCGGCTCAATTAGTCGTTTTGTAGTGCCCGCCCTACAAGCCATTGCAGGGTCTGCCGCCAAATAGGCTCCAGATCTGTGCAAGGGCCTGACGTGGCCCACTGCTTGCAAGACAGCAGCATCTTCAACTGAAAGGTGCGTGCCATGTCTGAATTCTTCTCACCCTACGACGCCGACCAGCCCCTGATGCTCAAGTGCAGCTGCGGCAAGGACCACAGCCCTGCAGACCACCATGCGGCCGTGGCAGCAGACGCGGCCGCCGTCGAGTTGCGCAAGCGCAGCCTGACCAGCGAATTTGAAGCCTATTCCAACGAATTCATTGAAGCCACGCTCGTCAAGGCGCTGTTCCCGCAGGACGAAGTCCGCCGCCGCTTTTTGCGCGCCGTCGGCAAGGGGACAGCCATGGCCGCAATTGCCAGCGTGTTGCCAGTTGCCAGCATGCAGGCCATGGCGCAGGAAAAAGGCAAGCTCGAAAAAACAAACCTGAAGATAGGTTTCATCCCCATCACCTGCGCCACGCCGCTCATCATGGCCCACCCGCTCGGCTTTTACAAACAGCAGGGGCTCGAAGTCGAAGTCACCAAGACAGCTGGCTGGGCGCTGATCCGCGACAAGATGATCAACAAGGAATACGACGCCACGCATTTCCTGTCGCCCATGCCGCTCGCCATCTCGATGGGTCTGGGCTCCAACGCCACACCGATGAATGTGGCCACCATACAGAACATCAACGGCCAGGCCATCACGCTGGCGCTCAAGCACAAGAACAACCGCGACCCCAAGAACTGGAAGGGTTTCAAGTTCGCGATTCCGTTCGAGTACTCGATGCACAACTTCCTGCTGCGCTACTACCTGGCAGAAGCCGGCCTCAACCCTGACACCGATGTGCAGCTGCGTGTGGTGCCACCGGCAGAAATGGTGGCCAACCTGCGCGCCGGCAACATCGACGGCTTCCTCGGCCCAGATCCCTTCAACCAGCGCGCTGTGTACGAAGAAGTCGGTTTCATTCACCTGCTGACCAAGGACATCTGGAACGGCCACCCCTGCTGCGCCTTCGGCACCTCGACCGAATTCATACAGAAGAACCCGAACACCTTCGCGGCGCTTTACCGCTCGGTGTTGACAGCAGCAGCCATGGCGCGCGACCCCAAAAACCGCGAGCTGATCGCCAAGGTGATTGCGCCGCAGGCCTACCTGAACCAGCCAGAAGCAGTTCTGAACCAGGTCCTGACCGGAAAGTTCGCCGACGGCCTGGGCAACATCAAGACCGTGCCTGACCGCGCCGACTTCGACCCCATGCC
>JAZKHN010000270.1:0-7877 GCA_040385325.1 Pseudomonadota bacterium | reverse complement strand
ACCTGCTGCCTGAACAGGCGCGCACCCGGGTACCAGGGGCTGTCGTCACGCTCAAGCAGCCAGCGCCAGTCGGCGACACGGTGCAACAGCACCCAGACCGGCTTGCCCAGGGCGCCCGCCAGGTGTGCCACGCTGGTGTCAATCGTGATGACAAGGTCCAGCGATGAGATCAGGGCAGCTGTCTCGGCAAAGTTGTCCAGTTCGCCACCGACAAAAGCAATCCGGCTTTCGGCCGCCAGCGTGGGGACATCGCCGGGCCAGACTTCGGTCTGCAGGCCGACCACTCTGCAGCCATGAGGCAGCGCCCGTGCAAACTGCGCCAACGGCATGGACCTTTTCAGGCCCGCGAGGTTGACCGAGTTGCCGGACCACACCACGCCCACACGCGCACCGTGCGGCAAACCCAGGGTATCCAGACGACTTTTCCAGTGCTCAACCCTGGCCGGGTCTGCATGCAGGTAGGCGTCGCGCCCTGAAACCATCTCACCGCTGAACTGTTTGAGGGCCAGTGGCAGGCTCAGCAGGGGGCAATAGACATCGAAGGGCGGCAAGGGCTGCCCCTCTTCCAGCACGAGCGCCGCGCCCTCCAGGTTATCAAGCAGGTTGCCCAGCCCCACCTGCACCTGCAGAACCACTGTCGCGCCCAGCGCCGCTACTTCGCGTACATAGCGGCAAAACTGCAGGGTATCGCCGAAGCCCTGCTCCCAGTGCAGAAGAATGGTTTTACCGCTGATGGACGACTCACCCAGCCAGATCGGCTGGGCAAAACTCTTGTGCGCCTCACCGGGCACGTGAACACGGAAACGCCACTGGTATTCGCGCCAGCCGTTTTCATAGTCGCCCAGCAGCAGCTGTGTCATTCCCAGGCTGCGATGCGCTAGCGCGTTCTCGGGGTCTATGGACAAGACCATGCGGCAGATCGCCATCGCGTCCTCGTTCGAATCCTCGCCTGAAAAATAGTTGGTCAGGTCGAAGCCGGGCTGTATGCGCAGCACCTCGCGCATGTGGGTCGCCGCTGCCGCCATGTTGCCCTTGTCGTATGAGCGCCTGCCCAGCATGAAATGCGCATCGCACTGGTCGGCATCCTGGAGCAGCGCCTGCTTTAGCGCTTCTTCCGCTTCCTGCCAGTTGTTTTGCTGCGCCAGCAGGTAGCCCAGATTCACAAACGCAGCCGCATCCTGCGGGTCGGCCAGCGTGGCCGCACGGTAAGCCCGCCCGGCCTCGCCCAGCATGCCCTGCGACAGAAGGGCGTTACCGCGCTTTTTCAGTTCTGCGCAGCGGGCAGCATCACGTTCAGGCAATGCCGGTACGGGAGAAGACGCCGCTGATCCGAAGATCTTGCTCAGGAAGGATTTCATTCAGGCGCCCGATTGAATGCGATCAGCCAGCGCCAGGCGCACGGCCTCCAGCGGGTGGTTCCAGTCGTCCACCACCTGCTGCCTGAAAAGCCGCATGTGCGGATACCAGGGGCTGTCCTCCCGGTCCATCAACCAGCGCCAGTCCGACATATAGGGCAACAGCACCCAGACCGTCTTGCCCATTGCCCCTGCAAGGTGAGCCACGCCGGTATCCACGGTGATGACCAGATCCAGGGCAGAAATCAGCGCCGCCGTTTCCGCAAACGTCGACAACTCCGCGCCCAGATAAGTGACACGACTTTCCTGGTCCAGAATGGCCATGTCGGCAGGTCTCACAAGTGGCTGCAACGCCACCACCCTGAAATCGGCGGGCAGGACATGTAAAAACATGCCCAGGGGAATGGAACGCTTGAGGTCAGCGACGTGGGCCGGGTTGCCGGACCACACGATGCCTGTGCGCGGCCGCGCCGGAAGCTCGATCTCTTCCAGGCGCCGTTGCCAGTAGTCGATGCGCCCCTCAGGCGCGTGCAGATAGGGCTGCGTACCGGACGCAAAGCTGCCGCTGTATTCGCCCAGTGCAAGGGGCAGGCTCATGAGGGGGCAATGCAAGTCAAACGGCGGCACGGGTTCGTTCTCTTCCAGCAGGATGTCCACGCCATCAAGACAAGCCAGCAAGCTGCCGAGCCCAGGTTGCACCTGAAGCAGCACACTTGCGCCCTGCGCTTTCACCTCACGCGCATAGCGGCAGAACTGCAGCGTATCGCCATAACCCTGTTCCCAATGCAGCAAAACGGTTTTACCGTCAACAGGGGCGTCACCCAGCCACAGTGGTTGCGGGAAAGTCTTGTGCGTCTGGCCTTTAACGTCAATCCTGAAGCGCCACTCGTATTCCTTCCAGCCGGTTCTGAAATCGCCAAGACGCAGGCTGGTCATGCCCACGCTGCGGTGCGCCAGAGCGTTGTCGGGATCTATGGACAGCACCATGCGGCAGATCGCAAGCGCCTCACTGGTCGAGTCTTCCGCAGAAAAGTAGGTCGTGAGGTCAAAGCCTGGCTGGATGCGCAACACCTCGCGCATGTGGGCGGTAGCCTCAACAATGTTTGCCTTGTCAAAGGCCAGTTTGCCCAGCATGAAATGGGCGTCGTACTGGTCTGGATCCCGCAACAGAGCCTGCTTCAGTGCCGCCCCAGCTTCAACCCACTTGTTTTGCTGGCCCAGCACATAGCCCAGATTAACCAGGGCACCGGCATTCTGCGGGTCGGCCTGTGTGGCGGCGCGGTAAGCCCGCTCGGACTCCCCCAGCATGCCCTGAGCCAGCAGTGCATTGCCGCGCTTTGTAAGTTCTGCGCAGCGGGCAACATCACGTTCGGGTAATGCCGGTGCCGGTTGGCCCGCCGCAGATCCGAACATCTTTCGAAGCAGGGAATTCATGGTTGAAGAGACTGAAGAAATCGTGCGGAGCCGGAAGCTACATCCGCAGGGTCAACCATTCAGTCAGCTTGTCGGCATAGGCCTCGTTGACGCCCGCGTCCTTCAGCGTCCAGAGAAAGGCATTACCCAGTTTGGCTTTCTGGTAGGCGTTCAGGCTGTTCTTCTGCTTGAAAGTTGCGAGCTCACGTGTCACGTGGTTGAGGGTCTTGTCCGCCTTGATGGCGAATTTTTTCTCGTTGATCGACGTTTCTGCTGGAAGCTCCTTGAGCACCAGCTTTGCAAGCGAGACGCCACACTCCCGCGCTGCACCTGCATCAAACCACGAAAAAATTTTCATCACGCACTCACTCCCAAAAACCACATCACAACGTCACAGTCAACTTTGTACCAGGCGTTTTGCCTTCGCGATCGACATCAGGATTCCGACCGCCAGCCCCAGTGTCACCATGGCGGTGCCGCCATAGCTGATAAAAGGCAGCGGTACGCCCACCACCGGCAATATGCCGCTCACCATGCCCATGTTGACAAATGCATAGGTGAAAAAGATCATGGTCACGGCACCGGCCAGAAGGCGCGAGAAAAGCGTGGGCGCTTCCATGGCGATGGTCAGGCCGCGCAGTATCAGGAAGATGAAAGCCGCAATCAGCAACAGGTTGCCGGTCAGGCCGAACTCTTCAGAAAACGCGGCAAAAATGAAGTCGGTGGTGCGCTCGGGTATGAACTCCAGGTGGGTCTGCGTACCGGCCATGAAGCCCTTGCCAAACACCCCGCCAGACCCAATGGCGATCATGCCCTGAATGATGTGAAAGCCCTTGCCCAGCGGGTCGCGTGACGGGTCCAGCAAGGTGCAGATGCGCTGTTGCTGGTAGTCATGCAGGATGGGCCAGCGCACACCGTCAGCGCACAGACGGGGCTCGAACCAGACCA
Source organism: Pseudomonadota bacterium (assembly GCA_040385325.1). Lineage (GTDB taxonomy): Bacteria > Pseudomonadota > Gammaproteobacteria > Burkholderiales > Burkholderiaceae_C > Polaromonas. The sequence continues at coordinate 4,161 of JAZKHN010000270.1, read as the reverse complement.
GCAAAAAGATGCCTATCAGGCCCAGCACCACCGGGGGGGCGATGAGTTTCCAGCTCAGGCCGGCAAAAAAGATCACGGCCAGGCCTGCCGCCAGCACCAGCAGAGACGTACCCAGATCGGGTTGCTTCATGATCAGGCCCACCGGCACCACCAGCAGCATGCCGGCGACCAGGAAGTCCAGCGGCCGCAACTGCCCTTCACGCTTCTGGAACCACCAGGCCAGCATCAGCGGCATGGCGATCTTGAGGATTTCGCTGGGCTGTATGACCACTCCGACATTGAGCCAGCGCCGGGCACCTTTTTTGGTGATGCCGAAAATCGCCACTGCGACCAGCAGCGCCACACCAAAGATATAAAGCGGCACTGCAAACGCCATCAGGCGCTGCGGTGGCACCTGGGCCACCACAAACATGATGGCGCCGGCAATCAGCATGTTGCGGCCATGATCGACAAAACGGGTACCGTGGTCATAGCCGGATGAATACATGATCATCAGGCCCGCGCAGGCCAGCAGGAAAACCGCAAACGCCAGCGGACCGTCAAAGCCCCGAAACAGCGGCATGGAGCGCTGAAAAAGTGAAGGTTTGTCAAAAACTGCGGCCATGGCCGGGATTATCCGTCAGCCGCCCCGGCAACCCCCGTACCTTTACGATAGGCCATGCCCACAACCCACCTGCTCTATCTGCATGGATTTCGCTCATCGCCACAGTCCATGAAGGCGCAAAAAATGGCGGTACTCATGGCTGGCCAGTACCCAAAGGTGACCTGGTGGTGCCCGCAGCTGCCGCCCTCGCCCAAACGCGCCATGCAGGAGCTCATGGGCAAACTCAAAGAATGGCCAAGCGGGGAAAGCACGGCGGTGGTGGGCTCCTCTCTGGGCGGGTTTTACGCGACCTGGGTAGCTGAGCAGATGGACTGCAAGGCTGTGCTGCTCAACCCGGCTGTTGAACCGTCCCGTGACCTGGGTAAATACATTGGCGAGCAGACTTCGTGGCATGACCCGGCAGAGACTTTTTTCTTCCAGCCAGAGTTTGTGGATGAACTGAAGGCCCTGCACGCCGGGCCACTCAAAAATCCAGCCCACTACCTCGCCGTGATTGCCAAGGGCGATGAGGTACTGGACTGGCGTGAAATGACAGCACGTTACAAAAATGCGCAGATCAAGCTGCTGGAAGGCGGCGATCACGCGCTCAGTGACTTTGACGACCACCTGCCAGCCATCCTGCAGTTTCTGGATCTTGCCCGCTGATTAGCCGCGGGTGACGCTGATTACACTGGGTGCCCACATCCCGGGACATTAAAAAAGGCGCACGTTTTGTTTGTATTGTTTGAAGAAGCCGGCAAGTTTCTGGCCGGCCGCATTTTGTCCGAGGCTGACAGCTCCCTGCAGGTCGAGCTGGACTCGGGCAAGCGCGTCAAGGTCAAGGCCGTCAATGCGCTGCTGAAGTTTGAGAAACCCTCGCCCGCAGACCTGATGGCCACAGGGCAAAAGCTCAGCCAGGACATCGAACTTGAACTGGCCTGGGAATTTGCCAGCGAAGAAGAGTTCGGGTTTGCCGAGCTGGCACGCGACTATTTCAGCGCCGACGGAAGGCCTGCGACACAGGAGCAACAGGTCGCCGCACTGTTCAGGCTGTTCGAAGCCCCGCATTACTTCAGGCGCGCCGGCAAAGGGCGCTTCAAGAAAGCGCCCGCCGAAATTTTGCAACTGGCGCTGGCCGCCATTGAAAAGAAAAAACAGGTCGCGCTGCAGATCACCGCATGGGCCGAAGAACTGGCCAAAGGCGAGTGCCCGGCACCCATACGCGATCAGCTCTACAAAATCCTATTCAAGCCCGACAAGAACAGCGCTGAATACAAGGCCGTGGTCGAAGCCGCGCGCAACACCCACACCGCCCCGCTGGACCTGCTGCAAAAAGCCGGAGCCATCACCTCGGCCTACCAGTTTCACTGGAAACGTTTTCTCTTCGAGAACTTTCCCAAAGGCACGGGCTTTCCGGCGCTGCAGGCGCCCACGCACAAGGAAGAACTGCCGCTGGCCAATGTCAAGGCGTTTTCGATTGACGACTCTGCCACCACCGAGATTGACGATGCGCTCTCGGTACAGGGCCTGGGCACCGGTACCGTGACGCTGGGCATACACATTGCCGCGCCGGGTCTCGCCGTGCGGCCGGGCAGTGCTATTGACAACCTCGGTCGCTTCCGTCTGTCCACCGTCTACATGCCGGGCTACAAACTCACCATGCTGCCCGATGAAGTGGTGCAGAACTACACACTGCAGGCCGGCCGCAACTGCCCGGCCGTCTCGCTGTATGTGACGCTTGATGAGGCCACGCTGGAAGTGCGCGGGACGGACACACGCATTGAGCAGGTGCCAATTGAAAGCAACCTGCGCCACGACGTTCTGGACAGCACTTTTACCGAGGCATTTTTTGAATCTGCGCAAACCGCAGCGCCGCCCGCAGATGTGGCCTGGGCAAACGAGATGGTGTTTCTGCACCGGCTGGCCAGACACCTGAAAGCGCAACGCGAAGTCGTGCGCGGCAAGCCCGAAAACTTCAATCGCCCTGACTACAACTTCAGGCTGGACAACCCGTCCGGGCAGGAGCCCATGGGCAGCGAAGCAGTGAGCATCACCACGCGCCAGCGCGGTGCGCCGCTGGACCTGATCGTGGCCGAAGCCATGATCCTGGCCAACAGCACCTGGGGCCATTGGCTCGCAGAGCTGGGCGTACCAGGTATTTACCGCAGCCAGGCCAGCATGGCCCCCGGCGTGAAGGTGCGCATGGGCACAAAGTCACTGCCACACGCCGGCCTGGGCGTTAAAAGCTACGCCTGGAGCACCTCGCCGCTGCGCCGCTACACCGACCTGGTCAACCAGTGGCAAATCATTGCCTGCGCCAAAAACGGGCCGACGGCCGCTCTGGTTGCGCCCTTCAAACCCAAGGATGCAGAACTTTTCTCCATCATCTCGGGTTTTGATGCAGCCTACAGCGCCTACAACGGCTTCCAGTCGGGCATAGAGCGCTACTGGACGCTGAAGTACCTGCAACAAAACGGCATCACCGAACTGACGGCCACGTCTTTCAAGGACAACCTGGTGCGCGCCGACGAACTGCCGCTGGTCCTGCCAGCAGCTGGTGCGCAGGGCTTGCCACGGGGTGCACGGGTTCGGGTCCGGCTGGGCGAGATTGATGAAATCACGCTGGATGTGAACGGCACCGTGATCGAGCGCCTGGATGTTGTAGCTGATGCAGCCCCTGCGGAAGACCAGGATGAAGAAGACGAAGAAAGCCTGGCTTCGGGCCCGATCTCCATCGCTGTCGATATGAACGAGCCTGCGGCAGACGCTGCGGGTGTTGTTTCTTCTGCCTCCTGAGGCTGTTTCGCACGGGTTTTGTCAGCCCGCAAGGGGCCGTTGAGTCGATAATTCAAAGCTGTGAAAACCTTCAGCACACTGCAAATTGCCCTGGGAGCGTCCGTCCTGGTTCACGCAGTGGTGTTGACGACGCGTTTTGTAGACCCTGAAAGCTTTAACCGCGTGTTCCAGGACACCCCGCTTGAGGTGGTCCTCGTCAACGCCAAATCGAATGAAAAGCCTGAAGTGGCCAGGGCCATCGCGCAGGCATCACTGGCCGGTGGCGGCGAGCTTGAAAAAGGCCGTGCCACCTCACCACTGCCGCCATCAGCCCTGACGGAACTCGGCGATGCGGCTGAAGAAGCGCAGCGCAGGGTCGAGTCCATGCAGCAGCAGCAGACGCAGTTGCTGGCGCAGATCAAAAAAGAGCTGGCATCCATGCCGCCGCCCGACCCCACCCAGCCTGCCAATGACCCTGCGCAGACCCAGCGTGAAGAAAAACGCAGGCAACTGATCAAGATCCTGGCGGAGATCGAAAAGCGCATCAATGAAGAAAACGCGCGGCCGAAAAAGCGCTACATCAGCCCCGCCACGCGTGAAGAGGTATACGCCACTTACTACGACAACCTGCGCCGCAAGATTGAAGACAAGGGCACGACCAACTTCCCCGAGCTGGCCGGCAGAAAACTTTATGGCGAGCTGACCATGATCGTCACAGTGAATTTCGACGGCCGCATTCTGGCCACCGAAGTGGTCGAGACCTCAGGCAACCTGACACTGGACAGGCGTGCGCAAACCATCGT
>JAZKHN010000269.1:0-3904 GCA_040385325.1 Pseudomonadota bacterium | reverse complement strand
GCTGCCGTGAAGACGCTGACACCATGAAAGCGCTGATCGTTTACGCGAACCCCGAGCCGGCATCGTTTTCGGCCGCCATGAAAGACGCGGCCCGAGCCACGCTGACGGCAGCAGGGCATGAGGTGGTGGTGTCTGACCTCTATGCGGAAAATTTCAATCCTGTTGCCGGCCGACATGACTTCACCACCGTGGCCGATGCAGACAGGTTCCATTACCAGCAGGAGCAGCTCAAGGCCAGCCAGGAAAACGGCTTCTCAAACGAGCTGGCGCGTGAGCAGCAACGTGTGGCCGATGCAGACCTCTTCATCTTCATCTACCCACTCTGGTGGGGCGGTATGCCGGCCATTCTCAAAGGCTGGTTCGACCGCGTGCTGGCCTACGGCTTTGCTTATGCCGATGGCAAGCGCTTTGACAGCGGCTTCTTTAAGGGGCGCCACGGCGTGGTCGCGTTGACTACGGGCGGTACGCCCGAGCGGTTCTCCGAGGGAGGTGTGTACGGCCCGATTGAAAACCTGCTGTACCCGCACCGCAGGACCATGCTCGAATATCTGGGCCTTGAAGTCGCGCCCAGCTTCGTTGCCTATGCCTCGCCGCGTGTGAGCCAGGCCGAGCGCGAGAAATACCTGGCCGACTGGTCTGCACAGCTGACGGCGCTTGCCAAAAAAATGGCGGACGCACCGGCAGCTGACAAACGCCTGCCGCATGCGGCTCTTGAAGGCGGCGCCAACTGGGCCAGCAGCAGCGGGGGCAAACCCACGCAAAGCTAACATCGCGAGGCCGGAATTTCCCGGCTTCAAAGCGAAACAAGCACCATGACAGAGCCCAAAGAAACCACCGGCGTTCAAGCCGTCCTGTTCGCACTGGAAATCCTGGAGCACGTCGCCGTCCAGCGCGAGGCTGTGGGCGTGACCGCCATTGCAGAACACTTCGGCACCAACAAGAGCAAGGTGTTCAGGCATTTGCGCACGCTGGCCCAGCAGGGTTATGTGGTGCAGGACGAAGCGTCCGAGCGCTACCGCGTCGGCGCGCGCATGGTGGCACTGGGGCATGCGGTCAATGACAGCGTGGACATCGTGCGCGAGGCCGGCCCGGTCATGCGCAAGGTGCGCAACACGCTCAACCATTCCGTCATTCTGGGCATGCTGGATCGCGGCGGCGTGCGTGTGGTGTCGGTTCAGCCCGGCACATCGGCGATCGAGATTACCGTCAAGCCCGGTTCGCTGCTCGGTTACCACCATTCGGCGCAGGGGAAGATCGCCATGGCTTACGGCGGTGCGGCGCTGTTCAAAAAGATCGTTGCGGCAGGCCTGCCCGCACTCACGCCCAAAACCATCACCGGCGTGAAAGAGCTTGAAAAAGAGCTGGAGCAGATACGCAAGCAGGGCTGGGCCATCGCGCCTGACGAAGCCGTCATGGGACTGAATGCCCTGGCTGCACCGATCTTCGATGCGGCCGGAAAAATCGTGGCCACGATTGCCATCGTCGATGCCGTCCAGTTCATGCCCGGCAAGGTCACGAAGCTGCAGATCGAAACGCTGGTCAATGCCGGCGCGAGCATTTCCGAGAGCATAGGTTTCAGACCCGGCAGGACACGATAGACCCGCCCGGGTCATTGCGTCTGCCGGTTCAACAAAGAGTTAGCACCACAAGCCTCAAGGTCGCCCGGAAAAGCCGGCGCTCAAAAGGCGATTTTTAACTTGAACCAGGAGACAACGATGACCCTCAAGCCTTCCCTCACCCTTCGCCGTGCGCTGCTCGCCGCCGCCTGCCTCGCCGCCGCCCTACCTGCCCTGGCTGCAGACCCATGGCCGACCAAGCCCGTCAAGCTGATCGTGCCTTATCCAGCAGGCGGCCCGATTGATGGCGTTGCCCGCAGCCTTGCAGACCGGCTGTCAAAGATATGGAACCAGCCCGTGCTGGTCGACAACCGCGGCGGCGCCAATGAAATTATCGCGGCCGACATGACGGCTAAATCAGCGCCTGATGGCCACACGATTCTTCTGGCAACGGACCCAACCTTTTCAGGCAACCGTTTCCTGTTCAGCAAATTGCCCTTCAACCCGCTGACCGACCTGGTACCGGTGACCCGCGTCACCTTTGTGAACGAGGTGTTCATCGTCAATGGCAACCTGCCCGTCAACAACCTCAAGGAGTTTGTGGCGCTGATGAAGGCCAACCCGGGCAAATACAACTACGGCTCTGCCGGCGCAGGCGGGCCGACCCATCTGCCGGTGGATGCCTTTGCGCGCCGTGAAGGTTTTGAGATCACGCATGTCGCCTATAAGGGCATTGCGCCGGCAGTGCAGGATTTGCTGGGTGGGCAGGTGCAGATCATGGTGGCGGGCAGCTCGGCAGCCACACCGTATGTCGCGTCAGGCAAGCTCAAGGTGCTGGCCATCAATGGCAGCAAACGGGCCAAGTCCCTTCCCAATGTGCCGACCTTTGCCGAAGCGGGTTTCCCCAATACGGAGATGTACTTCTTCCTCGGCCTGACCGTACCCAAGGGCGTGCCCAAGCCCATCATTGACGAGATCGCCAGTTCAACCCGAAAGGTGCTGGCCGACCCGTCCTTTGTTGAAAAGACTCTGGACCCTTACGGCTTTGATCCCCTCGGTGAAACGCCCGAGCAGTTTGCGGCTTTCCTCGTGAAAGACCGAGCTTCGGCGGAAAAGAAGATCAAGGAAGCCGGCGTCAAGCTGGACTGATGATGCTGCGCGCGGGGCTTACCCCGCGCATAGAACTGCTGGAACAAATCACCCCATGTCAGAAAACAAAAAAGCCTTTCGTGAACGGCTGGCCGCGCGCGAGAACCTGCTCGGTACCTTCATCAAGACACCCGGCGTGCAGGCGATTGAAGTGCTCGGCGATGCCGGCCTTGACTTCGTGGTCATCGATGCCGAACACGCGCCCTGGGACCGCAGTGCCATTGACCTGGCCCTGCTGGCGGCAAAGGCTTCAGGCATTGGTGCCCTTGTGCGGGTAGAGAGCACCGCCACCATATTGACGGCGCTGGATTGCGGTGCGACAGGGGTGATGGTGCCCCACGTCTCGACCGCCAAAATTGCGCGCGAGGTGGTGGATGCCTGCCGCTACCGGCCGGGCCGGCGCGGTTTCACGAATTCATCCCGCGCGGGTCGTTACGGCCGCCTGGGCCTGACCGCGCACATCGAGGCCAACGACAGCCGCACCGCCATCATCGCCATGCTCGAAGACCCGGAGGCACTGGACCACATCGAGGACATCGTGGCGGTGGAGGGCATAGACGCGTTCTTCCTGGGCCGCGGCGACCTGACCGTAGCGCTTGGCGAGTCGGCGACCGATGCCGCGCCTGTCAAGGCGGCGATTGCGCGTTTTGTCAGCGCCGTCACCGCAGCGAAGAAACCACTGTGCGCCTTTGTGAACAGCTCTGCCGAAATCCCTGCGCTTCGTGCGCTGGGCATCAACACCTTCATCATTTCTTCAGAGCAGGGTCTGCTGCGCCTGGCGGCAAGCACCGAGCTGACGAAGTTCAGGGCACTCTAAATCCCTTATTCAAGATACCAAGGAGTCATCATGTCTGCTGTCACCACAGAAGCAAGCCGCGGTTTGTACTACGCGTCTGCACCGCAATTGAAAGACGACGGGCAGAAAACCTGGATCACACGCAGCGCCAATGTGGTGGTCGTCGTCAGCCAGGTGAGTGCCGGGACCGAGCTTGCAAGAAGCGAGAACCCTGACGAATACATGCTGCTGCTTCCGCCCGGTGTGCGCGCCGACATCGCGGCCGGCGGCGAGTCGCTACGGGCAGATGGAGAAACACTCACCATCCTTCCGCCGGGGCAAAGCTCCATCAAGGTTCTGGACAGCGGAGTCGTCACACGCGTTTTCACGGTACGTGCCGCCGACCTTGCCGCAAGGGCTGAGA
>JAZKHN010000268.1:0-6991 GCA_040385325.1 Pseudomonadota bacterium | reverse complement strand
ATGGCCTGGTTGGGGCATTCGGGCTCGCACACATCGCAGTTGATGCACTCGTCGGTGATCATCAGGGCCATGTCAGGCCCCCTTTGCTGCAGCGCCGTGCGCGGTTTTCAGGGCGGCGATCACGTCGGCACCGGCCATCTGGCCCACGTCGCCCCCGAGCTTGCTGATCTCGCGCACCAGCGTGCTGCTGATGCAGGCCAGAGGCGCATCGGGCAGCAAAAACACGGTTTCGACTTCTGGCCGCAGCTTGCGGTTCATGGCCGCCATCTGCGCTTCGTAATCAAAGTCGGTCAGGTTGCGGATGCCGCGCACCACGGCGGTGGCCTTCTGCGCGGCGCAAAAATCCATGATGAGGCCGTCAAAAGGCAGCACAGTGACGTTGGCCAGGCCCTTGCAGGCACCCTGCACCAGCGAGACGCGCTGCTCAAGTGTGAACAGCGTTTTTTTATGGTGAGCGATGGCGACAGCAATCACCAAGTGGTCAAACAGCCCGGCAGCGCGGCGCACCACATCCACATGGCCCAGCGTCACCGGGTCAAAGGTACCGGAATAAACCGCTGTGCGTGGGGATGTTGGGGTGCTGGCTGCCATGGGTGAAATTATGCCTCTGCGGGTGTTTCCACACTGCTGGCAGCGCCTTTGACAAGCAAATGGAAGTGCACGGCACCGGCCTTGCCGAAGCGGTGCACCTTCAGGCCCAGCCCGGCCAGGTCTTCATCTGTCCAGGCTTTGGGCGCTTCGAGGTACACAAAACCGTTGGCGTGAATAGCCTGCGCAGCGGCCTTGAGGGCCGGCTCGAACAGCGCAGATTCATAGGGGGGGTCCAGAAACAGCAGTTGCATGCTGCCCGGACTCAGGCGCCTGAGCAGGCTGACGCCGTCACCGCGTTCAAGCCGTATCGCATCGGCCTTGAGCTTGCCCTGCAGCACCTTGATCTTTTCAAGCAGCACGGGGTCCTGCTCACAGACCAGCACTTCGGCAGCGCCGCGTGAAGCGGCTTCGAAACCCAGCACGGCGGTGCCGGCAAACACATCGGCACAGCGCCAGCCCGTCAGGTCCCGGCCCAGCCAGTTAAACAGAGTCTCACGCACGCGGTCGGGCGTGGGGCGCAGGCCAGGCCTGTCGGCGACCGGTATCTTGCTGCGTTTGTAGAGGCCGCCGATGATGCGGATCTCGCCCGGCGGCACGGTCTTGCGTGCAACCACCTTGCCTGAACGGGCAGGCTTTCTTTCAGTTTTCTTCTCGGCAGTCTTTTCAGCGCTTGCAGCGGTGTACTTCACGGTTTTCCTCCCAGGATGACCGTGACCATTTTCTCAGGTTGCAGTTTCTGCGCGAAAGCGGCTTTCACATCAGCCGCAGTGACGGCATTGACCCGCTGCGTCCAGGTGTCCAGGTAATTCAAAGGCAGGTCGTTCCACGCGATGTTGGAGATATTGCCCAGCAGCTTGCCGTTGCTGTCTATCATCAATGCAAAGCCGCCAATCAGGTTGTCTTTGGCGGCCTTCAGTTCGGCCTCGGTCGGGCCATCGGCGACAAAGTCGCGCAGGACCTTGCGCGTCACGTCCAGCGCCTGGCCGGTCTGGTCTGGCCGTGTCTGCAGGCCGATGGTGAAGGCACCTGCATGCAGGCCGGGCGAGAAGCTGCTCGATACGCCGTAGGTCAGGCCGCGTTTTTCACGCACCTCACTGGCCAGACGCGAGACAAAACCGCCGCCGCCCAGAATGTAGTTGCCGACCAGCAGCGAGAAGAACTGCGGGTCAGAGCGCTTGTAGCCGGGCTGGCCCAGCAGCACCTGCGCCTGCGCAGAATCAAACGGAATGATCTGTTCAGTGGCCTGTGCCAGCGCCGCCACCTCAGGCACCCCAGCGGGTGCCGGCAGGCTGGCACAAGGTATTTGCGGCAGGCGGGCCAGCAGGCGCTGCGCAATAGCATCGGCCTGCGCACGGGTCACCGCACCGACCATGCTGACGCGCGCACGGCAGGCGACCACACCTGCGTTATAGAACGCGCGCATGTCGGCCACGCTGATGCGGTTGACGCTGTCTTCCGTCATCTCGTAACCGTAAGGGTGCGTGCCGTACACCGCCTTTGAATAAGCGCGGCCCGCAATGCTGCCGGGACGCGTATACGACTCCTTCAAACTGGCAATGATGCGCAGCTTGCCGCGCTGCCAGATGTTGTCGGGGAAGGCAGGCTCGCCAATCTGCCGCGCTGCCAGCGCGACCGCCTTGTCGAGCAGCACAGAGTCGGTCAAGGTGCGCAGCGAAAAGCTCAGGCGGTCTGCACCTGCGCTGCTGTCGAAGCTGGCACCCAGATCGGCCCAGGCTTCACCCAGTGCATTCTCATCAAGAGCCGGCTGCCCGTCGCGTGCAGCCACGCCTTTTTCGAGCAGGCTGGCCGTCGAGCTCGCCAAACCAGCCTTGTCGGCCGGGTTGCGGCGGCTTCCCGCATCAAAGTCGATCTGCACATCAAGCATGGGAATGGCCGGGCTTTCGACCAGGTAAACGCGCGCGCCGCTGGCCAGTGTCCATTGCTGGATGGGGATGGCGGCGATGGCCGCGCTGCACAGCAGGCCTGCAACACCTGCAAGGAAAGCACTGCGGAAAAGGGTGTGTTTGAAACGAGAAATCAGGGTCATGTTTTTTCAGTCCAGCTCAGTGATTGGGAACCGCAGGTCCGGGCGTGCGCGGCTTGCGGTTCGGGTCTGGCGGCTGCGGGATCAGGGTGGCCATGGTGAGCTGGTCGTCACCAAAATAACGTGCAGCCACTGACTGAACTTCTGCGCTGGTGATGGTGCGCAGTTTGGCGATCAGCCGGGCACTGGCGTCCAGAGGCATGCCGTTGATCCAGTGGGTGCCCAGCTCGCGCGCCTGGCTGAACACGCCATCGAGCTTGTAGGTCTCACTGGCCTGCCACTGCGTCTTGACGCGGTTGAGTTCAGCTTCACGCACGCCTTCACGTGCGATCAGGGCCACCTGCTCACGCAGCGCGGCCACCACCTGATCGGTGGTCTTGCCGGCGGCGGGCACACCATCAAGCGTGAAAATCTGCGGGCCGCGGCCATAAAGGCCGTTCGATGCACCGGCGCTGTCGGCAATGCGGGCAGCGCCCTCGCCCTGCTCCAGCGCGCGGGCCAGACGCGCCCCGGTGTAGCCGTCAAGCACGGCTGACAGCATGGTGAGCGCCAGGGCGTCGCGGCCCGGGCCTGACGCGGGAGCGTTGTCCATCAAATCAGCAGCCTCCAGCTTGGGCACCTTGAAAGACATTGACACGTAAGCCTGGCTGGCCGGCGCCTTGAACTCCATCTTTCTGATGCCGCTCTGCACCGGTTCCTGCTGGGGCTTGCGCGCGGGCACAGGCCGTGCAGGAATGCCGCCGTAATATTTCTCGACCAGTCGGCGCACCTCTGCCACATCCACATCACCACTCACCACCACGGCCGCATTGGCAGGCACATACCAGCGTCGGTAAAACTCGCGCGCGTCAGCCGGCGTCATCGCATCAAGATCGCTCATCCAGCCCACGATGGGCCGGCGATAGGGCGAGGCGGTGAACGTGAGGGCATTGGCTGCTTCGTACATCAGCGCACGCGGCGAATCTTCGGTGCGCAGGCGGCGCTCTTCCTTCACCACCTCGATTTCGCGTTTGAACTCGTCGTCAGCCCACTGGTTGTTGGCAAAGCGGTCGGCTTCCAGCTTCATCACGTCTTCCAGCTTGTTCGCCGGAATCTGCTGGTAGTAGCCGGTGTTGTCGCGTGACGTAAAGGCGTTTTCACGGCCGCCGAGCGCGGCGACCAGACGCGAGAACTCACCCACTTTCACCGAGGGCGTGCCCTTGAACATCATGTGCTCCAGCGCATGCGCCACCCCAGAGGTGCCGTCTACTTCATCCATGGAGCCCACACGCACCCAGAGCATGTGTGCGGCTGTGGGGGCGCGGTTATCGGGCTTGACGATCACGGTCAGGCCGTTGGCCAGGGTGAACTGCTCAACCTTTGGGGTGGGCTGGGCCTGTGCGCCAGCGGCTGAAAAAGCCAGGGCGAGAGACGACAGAAGGGTTGAATAAAAACGGGGAAAGCGGCAAAACACGTGTTTCATAGAATAGTGCGACTCCAAAGCAGGCCCAATGTTCAGTTTCTTCAAGAAAAAATCCCCTCCGCCAGCCGCAGCCCCCACGGCCCCAGCCCCCCAGGCACAGCCGCCTGTAATGCCCCCACCTTCTGCCAGTGTGGCTCCAGCGACCGGCAGCCTGATAGGGACTGCCTTGGTGGCGCCTATCGATATTGCATCAATCGCCATCGCGCCCGAGCGCGAGCGCTGGCTGGCCAAGCTTACATCGGGTCTGCGCAAGACCGGCTCCAGCATCTCCGGCGTCTTTACGGGCACACAGATCAACGATGAACTGTATGAAGACCTGGAAACCGCCCTGCTGATGGCCGACACCGGCGTCAAGGCCACCACCTTTTTGCTGGACGATGTCAAAAAGCGCGTGAAAGACAGCGGCGTGACGCATCCGGTTGCCGTGCGCAACATCCTGCTCGAATCATTGGCCAGGCTGCTCAAGCCGCTCGAACAGGCCTTGGTCATAGGCCAGCAGCAACCTACCGTCATCATGGTCGCGGGCGTCAACGGCGCAGGCAAGACGACATCCATCGGCAAGCTCACCAAACATCTGGCGACCGAGGGCGCATCGGTGTTGCTGGCGGCTGCCGACACCTTCCGCGCCGCAGCGCGCGAGCAGCTCAGTGTCTGGGCTGACCGCAACACGGTCGAGATCATCAGCCAGGAAGGCGGCGACCCGGCGGCCGTGGCGTTTGACGCCGTGAGCGCAGGCAAGGCGCGCGGCAAAGATGTGGTGCTGGTCGATACCGCCGGGCGTTTGCCGACGCAGCTTCATTTGATGGAAGAGCTGAAGAAGATCAAGCGCGTGGTGCAGAAAGCGGATGCGACGGCTCCACATGAGATTCTTCTGGTCATCGACGGCAACACCGGCCAGAACGCACTCTCGCAGGTCAAGTCGTTTGACGAAGCCCTGCAGCTCACCGGGCTGATCGTGACCAAGCTCGACGGCACAGCCAAGGGCGGCATGCTGGCCGCGATTGCGCTCTGGGCGCAGGAGCGCCAGCAGGCCTCGCCTAACCTGAGGCCTGTGCCGGTTTATTTCATAGGTGTCGGTGAGAAGCTCGAAGACCTGGAAACGTTCAATGCGCGGGAATTTGCGCAGGCTTTACTCAGCTAATTCAGTCAGTTGACAGCTGGTTGAGCCAGAAAAACCTGCCAAAAGGCCAAAAAGTTAACTTCCATATTAACTTTTTACGTTTTTAAGGCAGTGGCGTACGGACAAAACCGGTCCCAAAGCACAAAAAAGGCTGTTTTTGAGTGCCAAATCAGGCTGCAGCCCAATAAAGATGTGCGTGAGTAGCTACTGAATTAATAGCAACTGGGCGCAAAGCGTGCTTGAGGCGGGCTTCTGACGGAACTCAGGCAGCCTTGAGCAGCCGTTTGAGCTTGAGCACTGCGCAGTCGGGCGTGGTCAATACCTTCAGCCCGGTCGCTTTCGCCACCTCGCCCGCCGCACGCGACAGGCTGAACTGGGCCAGCGCAATCACGTCGCAATCACGCAGGTCAGCTGCCGCCAGTGCAGCCAGCCGGTCATGCTCGTGCACATCACCCCGGTCAAGTGCAGCCAGCGCACCCTCCGCGAGTTTGGGCACCACCGTCATGCCCGCCGGAAACTCGGGTGGCATGGAGGCCAGCGTGGGGGCAAAGGTGGCCAGCAAGCCCACGCGGCGTGCCAGGCCAGCGGCCTCTTCAATCATGGCCTCGTTGGGCTTGAGCACGGGGATATTCGGGTACTTCGCCACGCAGGCCTCAATGCAGGGCCCAAAGGCCGAACAGGTAAACAGGATGGCATCCGCACCGGTAGACACGGCATAGCCGCTCAGCTCAAGAAAACGCCGGGTGATGTCGTCGGTGATGCGGCCTGCCACCGCCAGGTCTGCAGAGAGGCTGTCGTCCAGCAGGTTCATCAATGTCGGCTCTGGCCACAGGCGCGCGAACGCCTCTTCTACAGGCGGCGGTGAATGGCGCAGGGCATGGATCAGGGCAATACGCATGGTCAATTCAATAAGTTGTGCGGAAAAGCCCGCAGCCTACTCCTGTTTTGTGCCCGTCTCTTTGACCACCCTCGCCCATTTGACGAGCTCCTGCTTCTGGTAGGCCGCAAACTGTTTTGGCGGCACATCAGATGCTTCAAAGCCGAGGTTGACGAGCTGCTCTTTCACGTCGGCCTGCGCCAGTATCGACACCACATCTGCAGAAATTTTGTCGACGATGGCAGACGGCGTGCCCTTTTGCACCCACAGGCCCACCCAGGTCGAATCTTCAAAACCCGTGAAACCGGCTTCGGCAATGGTGGGCACATCGGTCAGCACTTTAGAGCGCCTGTTGCTGGTGACGGCGAGCGCACGCACCTTGCCGGACTTGACCAGTTGCACCGCTGCCGGCATGGCCACACTGGCCATCTCCACCTGCCCACCGGCAACTGCGGCGACGGCAGGCGATGCGCCGCTGTAGGGCACATGCGTCACCGGCACTTTGGCCAGTGACTTGAAAAGGTATTCAGCCGACAGCTGCGGCGTGGTGCCCAGGCCGGGCGAGCCGTAGTTCAGCGGTTTTGTCTTCGCCAGGTCCACCGCCGCCTTCAAGGTTGTCGCCGGCAACTGGGTGCTGGAAATAATGATGTTGGGTGTGGAGGCGATCAGCACCACGGGAATGAAATCCTTTTCGGCGTCATAGCCCGGATTGAGCATGATGCTGGGGCTCACAGTGAACCCGCTCGAACTGAGCAGCACGGAATACCCATCCGCCGCAGCCCGCCCCGCGGTGGTGATCGACAGCACACTGCCCGCGCCGGGCCGGTTTTCCACCACCACCGGCTTGCCCCAGAGCACACTGAGCTTCTGGCCGATCAGCCGGCCTATGACGTCCTG
>JAZKHN010000267.1:0-6782 GCA_040385325.1 Pseudomonadota bacterium | reverse complement strand
ACCTGTACCGGCATTGACAAAAGAATCTGCGCCATACCCTTGCCCAGCGGGTCGTTGCGCAGCGAGGCCATGCCGCCGCCGCCCAGTGCCTGCTCGCAAACAAAATTGAAGGCCTGTATGCCGGGTACTTCAAAACGCGTGACCTTGCCCTTGACCAGGTGGGCAAGCCAGGCCGCGACCGAGGCCTCGGTCACCTGTGCGCGGATCAGCGGCAGGAATCCCGCCTGCCGCGCAATCACGCCGATGTTGGAGATATCGCCCTTGTCGCCGCTGCGTGCATACGCAAGGCGAATCAGCGGCACCTCCAGCATGGTGCTGGGACCACCGGTGTCGACGTGGTCATGCGTCACCTGTCCATCAGCCATGCGAGCCGCCGGTTTCGGGTTGGCCTCGCCCTTCGGCTGCGGGACAGGCGTCGACTCGCCTTCAAGGTTGAGCGTGGGCGTAAGGCGCGTCTTGTCGAGCAGGAAAGCAAATTGCCGGATAGACGGCGATGCAGAAGGCCTGCCGCCAGCGCCCGTGGTGCCCGGTGCCCATGAGGTGCCGGCCGGTGCGATCTCTTTTGCAAAAATATCCAGCGCCTCTTTTCTGGCGTGCGTCACGGTCACGCGCAGCACGGCTTCGCGTGTGCCCTCAGACCGGCCATGCGGTCCGTAGCATGACTCGGCACCCAGCACCTCGATGTTTGTGGCGCTGTAGGGGCCGAACTGCGCCTTGTCGAGCATGGCACTGGTGCGGTCAATGATGGCAGCGCCCGTGCGGCGCGCCTTGGCCACCGCATCAAAACCCACGATGGTGAGCTGGGCCGAAGACTTGAAGCCCTGTACATGGGTGGCGCTGACCTTGTAGCTGGCAGTCGGCGCACGGCCGCGCGCGCCGCGCACTTCCACGCGCTGGTCGCCTGCCTGCGTCATGGTGACCTGCGTGAAGTCGCAGATCACGTCAGGCAGGATGTAGGTCGCCGGGTCTGCAATCTCATACAGCATCTGTTCGGCAATCACGGCGGGGGTGACCTTGCCGCCCGAGCCTTCGGGCTTGCCCAGCACAAAGCTGCCGTCTGCGCGGCACCCGGCAATCGGGTAGCCCATCGTGTCCCAGCCAGGCACGGTGTCCCAGTCGGTGTGCAGCCCGCCAGTGGCCTGGCAGCCGCATTCGAGAATGTGGCCCGCAAGACTGCCTGCGGCGAGCAGGTCGTAGTCAGTGCTGGTCCACCCGAACTCATGCATCAGCACACCCAGCGTCACGGCCGAATCGACACATCGCCCGGTAATGACGACCTGGGCACCTGCGTCAAGCGCGGCCTTCACGGGCAAGGCACCGAGATAGGCATTGGCGGTCAACACTTTTTCGGGCAGGGCCGCGCCGCTCTGCATGTCCCTGACCTCACCGCTCTCACGCAGGGCAGGCAGCAGCGGCATCACATCGTCACCTGTGACGACGGCAATTTTCAGGGCTATGCCCTGCTCTTTCGCCAATGCAGCAAGCGCTGCCGCACAGCCCTCAGGATTCACGCCGCCTGCGTTGCTGACAACCCTGATGCCCTTGTCCACCACATCGCGCAGCACGGCCTTCATGGCGACGCTGACAAAGTCAGTGGCGTAACCAAGCTCGGGCTTCTTCAGCCGTGCGCCGGCCAGGATGGACATGGTCAGCTCGGCCAGGTAGTCGAACACCAGGTAGTCGATCTGCCCGCTCTCAACCAGTTGCGGCGCGCCCAGGCTGCTATCACCCCAGAAGCCCGACGCGCCACCGATACGGACAATCTTGTCTTTTTTCGCGTTCATGAATGGTCTGTTCTTTTCCTGAAAAATTAACGGCCTGCCCAAACCGGTTTGCGTTTTTCGCGGAAGGCGAGTTGCCCCTCCGCCGCGTCGTCGGTCAATGCAAAAAGGCCGATCTGGCTTTCGGTGAAGGCGATGGACTCTTCGAACGACATCGCCTCGATTTTTTTCATGGTGTAAAGGCCACGGCGTATGGCGGCGGGGGACTTGTCCAGCATGCGGTCCAGCAGCCACTGCAGCTTCGCGTCGACGTCGTCGCTGATGTAGTTGACGAGGCCATGCTCAAGTGCCTGTGCAGCGGTGATGGGCTCGCCCGTCAGGCACATTTCTGCCAGCAGGCGGCGCGGGATCAGGCTGGCGAGCACGCTGAGGATTTGTGCCGGAAACACCCCCACCTTGACCTCGGGCATGCCGAAAATGGCCTTGTCGCTGGCCACCACCATGTCGCACATGCCCATCACGCCCATGCCGCCGGCCATGCAGGCACCGTTGATGCGCGCAATCAGCGGCACGCTGGAGTTTTTGGCCTGGCGCAACAGGTTGGCAAAAGCCACATAGGGTTCTGAATAATCAAACTTGAAGGACTTGCCGCTCTGCAGGTCTGCACCTGCGCAAAAAGCACGGGTGCCGGCACCGGTGATGACGACGGCGCGCACGTCACGGCTTTTGTTGGCACGGGTCAGCGCATCGCTGAGGCCGGCGAGCACATCGGGGCTGATGGCGTTGCGTTTTTCCTCGCGGTTGATGGTCAGCCACATCACGTTGCCGCGCATCTCTTCAATCAGTTCCCTGCCGGGTTCAATCTCAGTCGTCATCTTGTCCTCTTGATAAAAATTCTGGAAGTGTTCTCAATCTCAGGCCCAGGCAAAACGGCTGGGGCGCTTTGCTGCAAAGTCGGAAGCCGCTGCGCGGTGGTCATCACTGGCAAAGGCCATGCCCTGCGCATTCGCCTCTACATCCAGCATGGTCGAAAACGAGGAGATTTGTGACTGGTTCATGGCATGCTTGGTCAGCGCAATCGCCAGCGCCGGGCCGCGTGCGAGGTTTTGCGCCACGGCGTTCGCATGGGCCTGCAGATCATGTACGGGCACCACCTCGTTCACAAACCCCCAGTCCAGGCCGGTTTGCGCATCGACCTCACGGGCCGACAACATCAGCGCCTTGGCGCGGTGCAGGCCCACACTGCGCGCCAGTGTGTAAAGCGCGCCGCAATCGGGCACCAGGCCGACCTTCATGAACGACATGCAAAAGCGCGCTGCCGGTGTGGCGATCACCATGTCCGCCAGCAGCGCCAGGCCAAAGCCGCCACCATAAGCGCAGCCATCAACCGCCGCTATCACGGGCTTGTCACTCTCGAACAGCGCCTGTATGCCGATGTGTGCGGTGCGCATGCGCTGGCGCCCAGCGTCAGCCGTCATGCGTTCACCGGCGTCCATCGATTTCACATCGCCTCCCGCGCAGAAATGCCCGCCAGCACCTGTCATGACGATGGCACGTACATCGGGGTCGGTGACGGCCCAAAGCGATGCCTCGTTGAGTTCATCACGTGTGGCCATGTCGATGGCATTGCGGCGCTCGGGCCGGTTCAGCACGACCGTGGCAACGCCTGAGGCAACGCTGTAGTTGATGAAGCGGAGTTTGTGCGTGGTGGTGGTGGTCATGGGATTCCTGTGCACTTTTCATCTACTCAAGCACGGCGCGCGATGCCATCAACGCGTCAATGCGTGCCGCGTCATAACCGGCTTCACGCAACACCTCGCGGCTGTGCTCGCCCACGCGCGGTGCAGGTGTGGCCTCGCCCGGCGGCGTGCCCGACCATTCGCTGGGTACGGCCATCTGCCGAATGGTGCCGACGTGGGGGTGCTCCACCTCGCTGAAAAAACCGATGTCGTCCAGGTGCGGGTCTTTCAACAAAGAGTCGAAGGTGTGCATGGGGAACACGGGGATGTCCGTGCCTTCAAGCAGGGCCTGCATCTGCGCGGTGGTGCGCGTGGCGATCTCGTCAGACACCATGCCGTAGAGCGCGGTGATGTGCTTCGTGCGTTCGGCCAGCGTGGCAAAGCGCGGGTCGGTCTCGTACATGTCGGGCTGGCCGATGGCATTCAAAAAGGCGCGCCACTGCACATCGGTGTAGATCAGGCAGCAGACGTGGCCGTCCAGCGTTTTGTAGGGCCGGCGTTCGGGCGACAGCAGGCGCGGGTAGCCGAAGTCGCCCTGCGCCGGCACGAAGGTCTGGCCGTAGAGGTGGTCGCCCAGCACATAGGGCACCATGGTTTCGAACATGGGCACGTCG
The DNA here is from genome assembly GCA_040385325.1 of Pseudomonadota bacterium. Taxonomy (GTDB): domain Bacteria; phylum Pseudomonadota; class Gammaproteobacteria; order Burkholderiales; family Burkholderiaceae_C; genus Polaromonas. The sequence continues at coordinate 2,708 of JAZKHN010000267.1, read as the reverse complement.
ATGCGCTGGCCCTGGCCGGTTTTTTCGCGGCCATAGAGTGCGGCACTGATGACGCCAAACGCATACAGGCCCACGGAACGGTCGGCAATGGTGATGGGCAGGTAGCGCGGAATATCGCCGCTGCCCATGCTGACGGCCTGCGGCAATGCGCAGGCCGCCTGTATCAAATCATCAAACGCAGCGCTGGCGGCATAACGCCCGCGCTGTGAAAAACCAAACATGCCGACGTAAAGCAATTTTGGGTTGATGGCAGCAAGCGCCTCGTAGCCAAGACCCAGTCGCGCCATCGCCTGCGGCCTGACGTTGTAGGTCAGCACGTCGGCGTCTTTCACAAGGTCCAGCAGCACAGCCAGGCCCTCAGGTGACTTGAGATCGACCGCAATGCTGCGCTTGTTGCGGTTCATGCCCAGAAATAGCGGACCCATGCGCTCCTGCCCCTGCGGGCCGATGCCGCGCACCACATCACCGCCAGGTGCCTCGACCTTGATGACATCGGCACCCAGATCGCCCAGCATCTGCGTGGCCGATGGGCCCATGAAGATGGTAGTGATGTCGATGACCCGCACGCCGGTCAGCGGGCCGCGTGAGCCTGCCACCTGAGCGGATGGCGCCGCGGATTGTTGTGCTTTCCCTGCTTTTTCTGTTTTGGCTGCGTTTTGGGTTTCTTGATTCATATTGTGTCTATAAATAGCTTTATAGTATATAAATCGCTGCGAGCCATCAATGGCTCAGGAATAACCCTTGTGTCAAGCGCAGGGCAACCGGTGATGGTGGCTATCACGCGTCCAGTCGTTGCAGCCGGTGGGCGTGGCTTATAGTGCTTCGTCGTCGCCTCACAGCGACATTGAAAAACCAACTCAACTTCACGAACAAACACATGAAAACCAAAGCCGCCGTAGCCTGGAAATCAGGCGAGCCCCTGACCATTGAAACCGTTGACCTGCAAGGCCCGAAGTTCGGTGAAGTGCTGGTCGAGATCAAGGCTACCGGCATTTGCCACACCGACTACTACACGCTCTCTGGCGCCGACCCGGAAGGAATCTTCCCCGCCATCCTCGGCCATGAGGGCGCGGGCATTGTGGTGGATGTCGGCCCCGGCGTGACGACGCTCAAAAAAGGCGACCACGTCATTCCGCTTTACACCCCCGAATGCCGCCAGTGCAAGTTCTGCCTTTCACGCAAGACCAATCTCTGCCAGCTGATCCGTGGCACGCAGGGCAAGGGCCTGATGCCTGACGCCACCAGCCGTTTCAGCCTGGACGGCAAGCCCATCTTTCATTACATGGGCACCTCGACCTTCAGCAACTACACCGTGGCGCCTGAAATCTCGCTGGCCAAAATCCGCGAAGACGCGCCATTCGACAAGGTCTGCTACATCGGCTGCGGCGTGACCACCGGCATTGGTGCCGTGCTGTTCACCGCCAAGGTAGAAGCTGGCGCGAATGTCGTGGTGTTCGGCCTCGGCGGCATCGGCCTGAACGTGATCCAGGGCGCGAAGATGGTGGGCGCCGACAAGATCATCGGTGTGGACATCAACCCGGCACGGCAGGAGATGGCGCGCAAGTTCGGCATGACGCACTTCATTAACCCCAAAGAAACCGAGAACGTCGTCGACGCCATCGTGCAACTGACCGACGGCGGTGCCGACTACAGCTTCGAATGCATTGGCAACACCAAGGTGATGCGCCAGGCGCTGGAATGCACGCACAAAGGCTGGGGCCGCAGCATCATCATCGGCGTGGCAGAAGCCGGCGCAGAGATCAGCACCCGCCCCTTCCAGCTCGTTACCGGTCGCAAATGGGAAGGCTCGGCCTTCGGCGGCGCACGCGGCCGCACCGATGTGCCGAAAATTGTGGACTGGTACATGGAAGGCAAGATCAACATCGATGACCTGATCACGCACACCATGCCACTGGAAGACATCAACAAGGGTTTCGACCTGATGAAATCGGGCGAGTCGATTCGCGGCGTCGTGCTTTTTTAATGGCAACACCTGAACTGCTCAGCGAGCACGGCTGCTTCGGTGGCCTGCAACGCTTTTACAAACACGAGTCGCAGGTCATTGGCCTGCCCATGAAGTTCTCGGTTTTTTTGCCGCCGCAGGCAAAACAGGCCAACGCAAAAGTACCGGCGCTGGTCTACCTTGCAGGCCTGACCTGCAATGAAGAAACCTTCATGACCAAGGGCGGTGCGCAGCAACTGGCTGCTGAACTGGGCATGGCACTGATTGCGCCGGACACCAGCCCGCGCGGTGCAGGCGCATCGGGTGAAACCGACAGCTGGGATTTCGGCGTCGGCGCGGGCTTCTACCTTGATGCTACAGAAGCACCGTGGTCAAAGCACTACCGCATGGAAAGCTACATCACAACAGAACTGCTGCCGCTTGTTGCTTCCATCCTGCCCATAGACAACAGCCGCATCGGCATCTTCGGCCACTCGATGGGTGGGCACGGCGCCCTGACGCTGGCGCTTCGTCATTCGGACCTCTTCAAGTCGGTCTCGGCCTTCGCGCCGATTGCCGCGCCCAGCCAGTGTCCTTGGGGTCACAAAGCGCTCACGGGTTACCTTGGCGCAGACAAAACTGAATGGGCAAAGCACGACGCCACAGCACTGATGACTGAAGTGAGCAAGGCGCCCTTCCCCGGCGGCATATTGATTGACCAGGGCATGGCCGAGAAATTGATGCCGGTGATCCAGGACGCGGACGG
>JAZKHN010000266.1:0-8754 GCA_040385325.1 Pseudomonadota bacterium | reverse complement strand
CGCCGGATGCGGCGCGCTGTCGGTGCCCAGGAAAAACCTGTCGCTGCCACTGGTTGCGGCTTCAACCAGTGCGACACGGTGGGTTTCGCGCTTGAGTACCGGCAGGCAGTAGTAGTGCGGGCGAATGCCGCCAGTGAAGATGGCATTGCGGTTGTAGAGCAGATGGTGGGCCGTGATGGTCGCGGCGGTAAAGCGGTCTGCGCTGCCGACATACATCGCGGCTTCTTTGGTGGTGATGTGCTCCATCACGATTTTCAGCTCGGGCATGTCCTTACGCAGCGGGATCAGCTGCCTGTCGATAAACACGGCTTCGCGGTCAAACAGGTCGATGTCTGAACTGGTGACTTCGCCGTGCACCAGCAGCAGCAGTCCTTCCTTCTGCATGGCCTCCAGCGTTTTATAGGTCTTGCGCATGTCGGTCACGCCGGCATCGCTGTTCGTGGTGGCACCTGCCGGGTAGAGCTTGAGCGCAACGACGCCCGCATCTTTTGCGCGTTTGATTTCGTCAGGCGGCAGGTTGTCGGTCAGGTACAGCGACATCAGCGGCTCGAACTTCAGGCCTTTCGGCACCGCGGCCTGTATGCGTTCACGGTACGCGACGGCCATGGCCGCAGTAGTCACAGGCGGCCGCAGGTTGGGCATGATGAGGGCGCGGCCAAACTGCGCGGCTGCATGCGGCACCACGGTGTTCAGGGCGTCGCCGTCGCGCACATGCAGGTGCCAGTCGTCAGGGCGAGTGATGGTGAGGCTGGTAAGGCTTTGGGGGGTCGCTGGAGTCATGATGCAAATTGTCGCACCACAAGGCCTGGCAGATTGCGACGGGAGTCCCCCAGCGGCACGGCTACGGGCAGATCAAAAACAACAGACGGGCCGGTCATCGGATCTGTTAGCCAGCCCCTGAGGAAAGTCCTGATATGGTGCGGGCGAGCTGCCGTTACCATATGCGTCCAGCTACAACATGGCTGAGCAGGCGTCACCATCGCCGGACACGCCCCATTACAAGAATTTTTCATGCATTTGCCTCCTGAAGCTGGCCACGCGCCAGAAGCCATGCCGCCCCTGGATGCGGCTGACGAACCCGTCAGGGTTTCCCTCAAGATTGAAGATTGGCTTACCGTCATCGTGATGGGCGCGCTGGCGCTTTTCACGTTTGCAAATGTGCTGGTGCGCTACTTCACCAGCCAGTCATTTGCCTGGACAGAAGAGTTCTCTGTCTTTCTGATGATCGTGCTGGCGCTCGTGGGCAGTTCTGCTGCCATCGCACGCGACCGCCACATCCGCATCGAATATTTCTCTGAAGGCGGTTCCATGGCCAGGCGTAAAAAGCTGGCGCAGCTGGGCGCGGTCATGGTGGCCATATTGTTCGGCCTGATCGCCGTGCTGAGCGTACGGCTGGTGTGGGACGACTACCGCTTCAATGAAACCTCGCCCGGCATAGGCATTCCGCAGTGGTGGTATTCGATCTGGCTGCCGATACTGTCGCTGGGCATGGCGCTGCGCGCCGTTGGTCTGTTCATTCGCCGGGGGCGCCGCGAATGATCCCGACGCTTCTTTTTATTGCATTCATTGTGCTGATGCTGGTCGGCGTGCCGATCGGTGCAGCCCTGGGCCTGGCCGGTGCTGCTGCGATTGCGCTCGCGAATTCAGATGCGCAGTTGTTCGGCCTTATGGCCGTGCCACAAAACTTTTACGCCGGACTGGGCAAGTACCCACTGCTGGCGATTCCCATGTTTGTGCTGGTCGGCTCAATCTTTGACCGCTCGGGCGTAGCACTTCGGCTGGTTAATTTTGCGGTGGCCATCGTCGGGCGCGGCCCCGGCATGCTGCCGCTGGTGGCGATTGCGGTCGCCATGTTTCTGGGCGGCATTTCAGGCTCAGGCCCGGCCTGCGCAGCGGCCGTCGGCGCAGTCATGATCAGCGCCATGTCGCGCGCCGGTTACCCACCGTCGTTCTCTGCCAGCGTGGTGGGCGCTGCAGCCTCCACCGACATTCTGATTCCGCCTTCGATTGCTTTCATCGTCTACTCGGTACTGGTGCCCAATGCCTCTGTGCCAGCGCTCTTTGCAGCCGGCATGATCCCCGGCATCCTGGCCGGGCTGGCGCTCATCGTGCCCTCGGTCTGGCTATCGCGCAAATACAAAATGGGTGCCCTTGAAGCAGCCATGCCCAAACCGCCTTTCTGGGCCAGCTTTCGTGATGCCATCTGGGGCCTTGCCGCGCCAGTGCTGATTCTGGGCGGCATGCGTGCGGGCTGGTTCACACCGACCGAAGCCGCAGTGGTCGCGGTCTTTTACGGGCTGTTTGTCGGCATGGTGATTCACCGCACCATCAAGTTCCGTGACCTGTTTGAAATATTGCGAGAGTCTGGCGAGTTGTCCGCTGTGATCCTGCTGGTGGTCTCGTTGGCGGGTATCTTTGCCTACTCGCTCAGCACCCTGGGCGTGATCGATCCCCTCACCCGCGCCATCACCAATTCAGGCCTGGGCGAATACGGCATCTTGGCCCTGCTGATATTGATGCTGGTGACTGTCGGCATGTTCCTCGACGGCATCTCCATCTTCCTGATTTTTGTGCCGCTGCTGCTGCCTATTGCACAGCACTACAACTGGGACCTGGTGTGGTTCGGCGTCATTCTTACACTCAAGGTCGCCATAGGCCAGTTCACGCCGCCCCTGGCCGTCAACCTGATGGTGTCCTGCCGTATCGCCAACGTGCGCATGGAAGAAACCGTGCGCTGGGTGATCTGGATGATGCTGGCCATGTTCCTTGTGCTGGTGGCCGTCATTGCTTTCCCTCAACTGGCTTTGTGGCTGCCACGCAAGCTGGGCTATTAGAAAAACTGAAAATCGATTTTTACCAAGGAGACTCACCCAATGAAATTCAAAACCGTCCTCGGCCTCGCGCTGGCCTGCGCCTCGCTGGCCTTCACCGCTGCTGCGCCTGCGCAGACCTACAAGTCCGAATACAAGATGTCGCTGGTCGTAGGCCCGGCATTCCCCTGGGGCAAGGGCGGCGAAATCTGGGCCAACCTCGTTCGCGAGCGTACGCAGGGCCGTATCAACATCAAGCTCTACCCCGGCGTGTCGCTGATCCAGGGCGACCAGACGCGTGAGTTCAGCGCCATTCGCCAGGGCGTGATCGACATGGCCGTGGGCTCGACCATCAACTGGTCGCCACAGGTCAAGGAACTGAACGTCTTTTCCCTGCCCTTCCTGATGCCCGACTTCGCGGCAGCTGACGCGCTGACACAGGGCGATGTGGGCAAGGAAATCTTCAAGGTCATCGACAAGGCCGGCGTGGTGCCGCTCGCCTGGGGCGAGAACGGTTACCGCGAAATCAGCAATTCCAAGCTGGCCATCAAAAAGCCGGCTGACATGAAGGGCCTGAAAATCCGCGTGGTGGGCTCGCCACTGTTTCTGGACACCTTCACTGCCCTGGGTGCCAACCCTACGCAAATGAGTTTCGCCGATGCGCAACCTGCACTGGCAACCGGCGCCGTCGATGGCCAGGAGAACCCGCTGTCGATCTACACCGCTGCCAAGCTGCACAACTCTGCGCAGAAGCACATCACGATGTGGGGCTACGTGAACGATCCGCTGATCTTTGTCGTCAACAAGGAAGTCTGGGCCTCCTGGACCGAAGCCGACCGTGCCATCGTCAGGCAGGCGGCCATCGATGCCGGCAAGCAGGAAATCGCTATTGCCCGCAAAGGCCTGGTTGAAGCCGACAAACCCCTGCTGAAGGACATCTCGGCTCTGGGCACCACCATCACCCAGCTCACGCCTGATGAGCGCGCCGAGTTCGTCAAAGCAACCCGCCCTGTCTACGAGAAGTGGAAGAACCAGATTGGCGCCAGCCTGGTCAACACGGCTGAAAAATCGATTGCTGCACGCAAGAAATAAGCGGCCCTGCCAGAATTAAAAAAGCCCCGCGATGCGGGGCTTTTTTTGCGCCATCGAAGCGCAAACCGGATTCAGTGCGCCAGGATCTTGTTGAGGAAATCCTTGGTACGCGGCTGGCGGTTCTCGGGGTGGCTGAAGAACTCATCCTTCGAGCAGTCTTCCAGCATCTTGCCGCCCACGTCCATGAAGATCACACGGCTGCCGACCTTTTTGGCGAAGCCCATTTCGTGCGTCACGCACATCATGGTCATGCCGTCCAGTGCCAGGCCCATCATGGTGTCCAGAACTTCACCGACCATTTCCGGGTCAAGCGCAGAAGTCGGTTCGTCAAACAGCATGGCAATCGGGTCCATGCTGAGGGCACGGGCAATCGCCACACGCTGCTGCTGGCCGCCTGACAGCTGGCCGGGGAACTTGTCCTTGTGCAGCATCAGGCCCACGCGATCAAGGTACTTCAGGCCATGGGCCTTGGCATCGGTGGCGTTGCGGTTGAGCACCTTCATCTGCGCCAGGGTCAGATTCTCGGTCACGCTCAGGTGCGGGAAGAGCTCGAAATTCTGGAACACCATGCCGACACGGCTGCGCAGCTTTGGCAGGTCTGTCTTGGGGTCATGCACAGCCTGGCCGTCTACAAAAATCTCACCCTTCTGGAAAGGTTCCAGCGCGTTGATCGTCTTGATGAGCGTGGACTTGCCGGAACCCGACGGGCCGCACACCACCACCACCTCACCTTTTTCAATGCTGGTTGTACAGTCATTGAGCACCTGCACGGGTCCATACCACTTGGACACATTCTTCATTTCAATCATGGCCATCTTTTAACTCCAGTAATTCTTGGGATTTGTCTTGGGCTGAGCAGGCAGGCTCAACGGATGATCGCGATTTTGACCTGCAGGCGCTTGACCATGTAGGACAGTGCAAAGCACATCACAAAATAAACAACGGCAGCCAGCAGGTAGGCCTCCTCAGGACGGCCGTAGATCTTGCCCGCAGTGCTGAAGCCCTTGAGCAGGTCATAGGCACCGATGGCATAAACCAGCGAGGTGTCCTGGAACAAAATGATGGTTTGCGTGAGCAGAATCGGCACCATGTTGCGGAAGGCCTGCGGCAGGATGATGAGCTTCATGTTCTGCGCGTAGGTCATGCCCAGCGCGCGGCCGGCGTTGACCTGGCCACGCGAGATGGACTGAATGCCCGCCCGCATGATCTCGCTGAAGTAGGCCGCCTCAAACGCCACAAAGGTGATGATGGCCGAGATCTCCGCGCGGTAGTTGCTACCGCCGGGAATGATGGCGTAGAAACCGGCCGGCACCAGCAGGAAGAACCACAGGATCACCATCACCAGTGGCACGGAGCGCATGCCGTTGACGTAAAACGTTGCGGGAATCACCAGAAACTTCTTGCCCGACAGCCGCATCAGCGCCAGCACCGTGCCGAAGATGATGCCGCCTATGGTGGCAATCACCGTCAGCTCGATGCTGAAGATAAAGCCCTTGATGACGAACTTGGAAATAATGTCCCAGCTCAAAAAACTCAGGTCGAGTCCAAACATGTCAGTGTCCTCCACCAGTTGCACCGGCCACGACAAAGCCCGGTATCTGCAGTTTCTTTTCTACAACCGCCATCACGCGGTTGACCGCGAAGGCCGAGGCCGCATACAGCACGGTGACTGCAAGGTAGATTTCAATGCCGCGCGAGGTTTCTTCCTGCGCCTGCATGGCGAACATGGTGAGCTCCGCAATCGACACGGCAAACGCCACCGATGAGTTTTTCAGCAAATTCATCGACTCGCTGGTGAGCGGCGGGATGATGATGCGAAACGCCATCGGCAGGATCACATAACGGTAGGTTTGCGCCGTCGTGAAGCCCATGGCCATGCCAGCGTAACGCTGTCCGCGAGGCAGGGCCTGGATGCCGGCCCTGACCTGCTCGGCGATACGCGAAGAGGTAAAAAACCCCAGCGCAAACACCACCAGGATGAAGCTCGGCAGGTCCTTCATCGCCGGGAATATTTTGGGAATGACAAAGTACCAGATGAAAATCTGCACCAGCAGCGGTACGTTGCGGAAAAGCTCGACCCATGCGTTGGCCAGCCGGACCAGCCACGGGCTGTTGGGCAAGGTACGCATGGTGCCAATAAGAGCGCCAAAAATCATGGCGACGACCCACGAAGCGCCGGCCACCGAGAGCGTCCAGCCCCAGGCGTCGAACATCCACTGCAGGTAAGTGCGGCCGCTGCCGTCATCTTGCAAAAATACTTTCCAGTCCCAGGTCATGGTTACTCCAGCCTACTGTTATTGATGTTGTTGCTCAAACGAAAAGCCTTTCGGCAAATGACAAACCCCGCCATGAACAATCAGGGACGGGGTTTGTATCTCTTCAGACGCCAATACGCGGACTCAAACCGGATTACTTCTTGGCGTAGTCTTCCATGGGCTTGTCGTTAGGTGATGCCCAGGCAGCCTTGGTGCTGTCGCTCAGGGCGAGGCCGACTTTTGTGTTCTTCGGTGCGATAGGCTGCAGGAACCACTTGTCCCAGAGCTTGGCCATGTCGCCAGCCCTGATCATGTCCTTGATGGTGTCTTCGCCAAGTTTCTTGAAGGCTGCATCATCCTTGCGAATCATGATGGCGATGGGCTCCACGCTCAGCACTTCACCGACGATCTTGAAGTCTGCGGGGTTCTTGGCGGTAGCGATGTTGCCAGCCAGAATGGAGCCGTCCATCACAAATGCGTCGGCACGGCCGGATTCGAGCAGCAGGAAGCTGTCGGAATGGTCTTTGCCGAAGACTTCCTTGAAGTCGACATTGGTGGCGCGTTCGTTCTTGCGCAGGGTCTGCACAGACGTGGTACCCGTGGTGGTGGCGACGTTCTTGCCGTTGAGCTGGGCAATGCTGGTGATGCCGGAGTTGGCCTTCACCGCGATGCGCACTTCTTCCACGAAGGTGGTGGGCAGGAAAGCCACGTCTTTCTGACGGGTGGCGTTGTTGGTGGTGGAACCGCACTCAATGTCAACCGTGCCGTTCTGGACCAGGGGGATGCGGTTTTGCGAGGTCACGGGCTGGTATTTGACTTCCAGCTTGCGGCCAGCGGCCTTTTCCAGTGCGGCAATCACGCGGCTGCAGATTTCGACGTGGTAACCGGTGTATTTGCCGTCGCCGAGGGTGTAGGACAGTGCACCTGAGGAGTCACGAACGCCCATGGTGACCACGCCTGAGGACTTGACCTTGGCGATGGTGTCATTGGCCTGGGCAAAAGCACCGCCGGTAGCGAGCAAGGCGATTGAGAGGGCGGCTAGTTTGAGTTTCATGCTATCTCCTGTATTGAAAATGAAACGGTTGGTGAATGTCATTCTAGAGAGTCGTTACAAGGGCTAACCCCAAGGTTTACCCGTGCCCTTCCAGAACGTTTTGAGAGGTGTTTGCGTTGATTCGGAGACTTGAAAATACTGCTTTGGATACTGTCTTTACAGGGGATTCATGAGCAGCCCCGAGCGTCCCCAATGTGGTGCATGCAAACCTGTGGCCATCATGACACCTTTTGCAAGCAGTCTTTGTGCCAGCCCCTGCCCTGGACCGTTCATCGCAAGATTTATGTCAGCCTGCAATGCCCGGCCAGCTCTTGCGCAGGGGTCACGCACTGTAAATTTTGCGCTTTAAAAACACCAATGCCGTTTAAAGCAACGGTCATGCATTTTTTTAATAAGGGGCAAGGGTTATTACTTAGGCAAACTCCGGCCGCCCGACGCTGCTGCCTTGGTAGAAGTCTGGGCCTGAAGAAATGTCCAGAGCGCCTGGGCATGGCCTTTTGCAGAAGCGTTGGCGACCGGCCGTTCGCGGTAAACGCGAATGTCCATGGTCATCTCCAGTTTGTCGCCAGCACTTACCAGCTTTCTCGCGCGCAACTCTTTCTTGACTGCGCTTGAAGGCAAAAAAGCCACGCCATGGCCTTCCAGTGCCATGGCCTTGAGGCCCTCGGCCATATCGGTTTCATAAACACGGTCCAGGTGAATGGCCGTACCGGATTGTTTGAGGATCAGGTCCACCACGCGGCCCAGATAGGCACCCGGCGCGTAACCCAGGTAAGGCAGCGGCTGGCCCGCGCGCCCGGGCAGCCGGAACATCGGTTCACCTTCGGCATCGGGCCTGACGTAAGGCGAGAGAACCTCCTGCCCCAGCGTGACCATTTCATAACGGTCCGGATCGAGCTGAAAAGGCTGTGAATCATGGTGGTAGGCAATCAGAAGATCACAACTGCCCTCCACCAGCCTGAGCACGGCATCATGCACATTGAGTGCGATCAACCGGCTCTTGATGGGCCCGAACTTCTCGCGCAGGCTGCTGACCCATGCCGGGAAAAAAGTGAAGGCCAGCGTGTGCGGCACGGCGAACTCGATGACATCCTGTCCTGCCGACGTGTGGCCGCGCAACATCGCACGCGTGGACTGAAGGCCCTGCAGCATTTCAAGCGACTGGCTGTAGAGCGTTTCGCCTGCCGGGGTGAGGCGCGTCGGATAAGAGCTGCGGTCCACAAGGTCGGTGCCCGCCCACGCCTCCAGCGCCTGGATGCGCCGCGAGAATGCGGGCTGCGTGACGTGGCGCAACTGGGCAGAGCGGCTGAAACTGCGGGTTTCAGCCAGGCTGACGAAATCTTCTAGCCATTTGGTTTCCATCTTTTAATTATGGGGGTTGGGATTTCGGTGGGTGCTAGGGGAATTCCATGCGGCGCTGTTTGGTTTGAGGGTTTTGCTCTTCACTGCCAAGCCGGCGAACCGATAAGCGTCGTTAGCCTTCACGACCAAGCCGGGGGTAGCCCGGCGGCTAGTCACTTTCTTTTGCTTCGCCAAAAGAAAA
>JAZKHN010000265.1:0-10130 GCA_040385325.1 Pseudomonadota bacterium | reverse complement strand
TAGCGGTGTGCCAGCTGCGAGACCTTTTTTGTCACTTCGACGTTGTATTCGTAGCTGGCAATGGTCTTGCCGTCGGCTTCAAGAGAACCATCCATCATGACCGACGAAAAACCGAGGTTGATGGCGCCCTGGCACACATCAGGGTTTTGACCATGATCCTGGTGCATGACCAGCGGGATGTTGGGGTACATCTCGATGGCGGCTTCAATCAGGTGCTTGATGAAGGGCTCGCCGGCGTATTTGCGGGCGCCGGCGCTGGCCTGCAGGATGACCGGTGCGCCGGTTTCCTTCGCCGCTTCCATGACGGCCTGTACCTGCTCGAGGTTGTTGACGTTAAAAGCCGGAATGCCGTAGCCATTGACTGCAGCATGGTCCAGCAGCTCGCGCATCGATACGAGTGCCATGATCAGATTCCCAGAAAGTTAAGCCGTGAAAGCGGTGGGTTCCGGCGGTGGACCCTCACAGCCTGGGCTGTTCCGGGAGTCCGTAACCGCAAGGTAACCGGTGCCCCAATTCTAACTGCGGCCCGTTAAAGCCTCACAGAACGCCGCACTCAGCGAGGGGTATTGACGAACGCGGTGACCCGATCGAGCACCGGTGCACGGCCCCTGAGTACTGTGGCCATGGAGGCCACCAGGGTGATATGCCCCACCCCGTCGTAGAGCTCGGACTCGACCGGCACACCGGCGGCCTTCAGCTTGCGGGCCATGCTGACGGTGCTGCGAACCGGGTCTACGACTGAATCCTTGGCAGGCGCGATCAGCAAGGCAGGCGGGGATGCTTTGGATGCATGGAACAGGGGCTGGCTGTCCTGGGGGGTATCAGGCCAGCGAAAGGCCACTTGCGTCTTTTTGTCGCCAATCGGGAGGAAGTCGTAAGGCCCGGCAAGTCCGATCCAGCCGGCCAGCCGGGAAGGGTTGAGGCCAAAAGCTTCAAGCCAGCGCGGATCCAGCGCCAGCATGGCAGCGTTATACGCACCGGCGCTGTGGCCCATGACAAATATGCGGGAACGGTTGACCCCGTAACCCTGTGCATTCTTGAAGGCCCAGCTCGTTGCCAGGGCGCTGTCGAGCACAAACACCGGGTAGCGAAACTCGGGGCTGAGCCGGTAATCTGCAATGACCGTCACGATGCCACGGGAGGCCAGCGCCTCCCCGACAAAACGGTAGTCACCACGCTCACCGGATGACCAGCTGCCACCATAGAAGAACACCACCATGGGCGCGTTGGCCACAGGCGTGCGCGGACGGTAGACGTCGAGCTTCTGGCGCTCATCTGACCCGTACGCGATGCCCTCATCCCGCTCGTAAGTGTCAATGGCGACGGTGGCATTGAGCAGGTCAACTGCAGAGCAGGCCGTGAGCAGCCCGGGCAACATGGCAAGAAGGGAGCGTCTGGGCAATTTTGAATTCAGCAGGTTCATGACGTGTATTTGATACGTGACTAAAGCTGGTCTGGATTCAGCAAATTCCCGCAAACCCTGTGGGATAGCTTGCCTACGCTGCGCGCTGTGCGCCTGAGATAGCGGGTCCCCGGGTCAGGCGACCCGGCAGATCTTGAGCATGTTGGTGCCGCCCGGGGCGCCCATGGGTTCGCCGCAGGTGATGGCATACACATCGCCGCTCTGCACGATTTCGCGGCTCAGCAAATGGCCTTCGGCCTGCTCCAGGGCCGTGTCGCGATCCACACTGGTATCCATCAGCAAGGGGCGCACGTTGCGGTACAGCGCCATCTTGCGCTGCGTGCTCAGGCGCGGCGTCAATGCATAAATCGGCACATGAATGTCATGGCGGCTCATCCACAGGGCGGTCGAGCCGCTGTCGGTCAGGGCCACGATGGCCTTGGCACCCAGATGGCTGGCGGTGAACAGCGCGCCCATGGCAATCGACTGGTCAATGCGGGCAAAGTGTTTCCCGGTGAAGTCGGAGTCGATTTCCTTGTATTCAGCTTTTTCGGCTTCAACGCAGATATTGGCCATTTCAATGATGGTTTCCAGCGGGAACTTGCCGGCCGCCGTCTCGGCACTGAGCATCACGGCATCCGTGCCGTCCAGCACGGCATTGGCCACGTCGCTGACCTCGGCACGGGTCGGCACCGGGTTGAGGATCATGCTTTCCATCATCTGCGTGGCGGTGATGACCACCTTGTCCTGCGCACGCGCCATCTTGATCATGCGTTTTTGCAAAGCCGGCACGGCAGCATTGCCGACTTCCACCGCCAGGTCGCCACGCGCCACCATGATGCCGTCGCTGACGCGCAGGATTTCTTCCAGATTGGGTACCGCCTCGGCGCGTTCAATCTTGGCAATCAGCCCCGGCTTGTGCTTGAACTGCGCGGCAGCCACGTTGCAGAGCTGGCGCGCCATCTCCATGTCGGTCGCATTCTTGGGGAAGCTCACAGCTACGTAGTCGGCCTGAAAGCTCATGGCCGTGCGGATGTCGTCCATGTCCTTGGCGGTCAAGGCCGGCGCGGTCAGGCCGCCGCCCTGCTTGTTGATGCCCTTGTTGTTCGACAGCTCGCCCCCGAGCTTGACGGTGGTGATCACCTCTTCGCCCAGCACGGCATCGACCGTCAGCACAATCAGGCCGTCGTTGAGCAGCAGCACATCGCCGGCCTTCACATCGCGTGGCAGTTCCTTGTAGTCGAGCCCCACACCCTTGATGTCACCGGGCTCGGTCCGGGATGCGTCCAGCACGAATTTTTCACCCGGAACCAGTTGCACCTTGCCTTCGGCAAACTTGCCGACGCGGATTTTCGGGCCCTGCAGGTCGGCCATGATGGCGACCTCACGGCCGGCGCGTGCAGAGGCTTCGCGCACCACTGCAGCCAGCTTGATGTGGTCTTCAGCCTTGCCGTGGCTGAAGTTGAGGCGCACCACATTGACACCCGCCCGTATCATTTTTTCAAGCAGCGCGGGGTCGCTGGAGGCAGGGCCGAGGGTGGCGACGATTTTGGTGGCGCGACGTGGCATGAACTTGTCTCCGTTGTAATTTAGTTTCTGATTTTCACACGAAGCATCTGAAACCGGTTACCGAAGCGGTACCTCGGCCACTGCAGAAAGGATCAGCCCGCAGCGCGTTTTTGAAGAATCTCAAAAGCGGGAAGGGTTTTGCCTTCAAGCACTTCGAGGAAAGCGCCACCGCCAGTCGAGATATAGCCGACCTGCTTTTCAATGCCGTATTTGGCAATCGCAGCCAGGGTGTCGCCGCCGCCGGCGATGGAAAAGGCGCTGCTGTCCGCAATGGCGCGCGCAATGCCTTCAGTGCCTTTTGAGAAGGCATCAAACTCAAACACCCCGACCGGGCCATTCCACACAATCGTGCCGGCCGCCTTGAGCTGGGCTGCGAGCAGCGCGGTGGTTTCGGGGCCGATGTCCAGGATCAGGTCATCGTCAGCCACATCCGTTGCCGCCTTGATGGTGGCAGGGGCGTCGGCTGCAAAAGTCCTGGCGGTGACCACGTCGGTCGGGATGGGCACTGCAGCACCACGTGCCTTCATGGCCTCGATCACGGCTTGGGCCTCAGGCAGCAGGTCGGCTTCGGCCAGGCTTTTGCCAATCTTCAAACCAGCCGCCAGCATGAAGGTGTTGGCGATACCGCCACCGACGATGAGCTGGTCCACATTGCTGGCCAGCGCCTTGAGGATGGTGAGCTTGGTGGACACTTTGCTGCCCGCCACGATAGCCACCAGTGGACGGCGCGGGGCCGTCAGGGCTTTGGAGATGGCATCCATCTCTGCGGCCAGCAAGGGGCCGGCGCTGGCGACTTTTGCGTACTGGGCAATGCCATAGGTCGAAGCCTCTGCACGGTGCGAGGTGCCAAAGGCGTCGTGCACAAAAATATCGCAGAGGCCGGCCAGCTTGCGGGCAAGCGCCTCGTCGTTCTTCTTCTCGCCCTTGTTCACGCGGCAATTCTCAAGCAGGACGACTTCACCGGCCTTGACCTCAACGCCATCGACCCAGTTGCTTTTTAATGCCACCTCACGCCCCATGAGTTCTGACAGGCGTTTGGCCACTGGCGCGAGCGAGTCTTCGGGCTTGAAAGCACCCTCCGTCGGGCGCCCGAGGTGGGAGGTCACCATCACTGCAGCACCGGCGTCCAGCGCCATCTTTATGCAGGGAATGGAGGCACGAATGCGCGTGTCTTCGGTGATCTTGCCCGCATCATCCTGCGGCACATTCAGGTCGGCACGGATAAAAACACGCTTGCCGGCCACCTGGCCGCTGGCGCACAAATCAGAGAAACGGATGAAGTTCATGGACGGCTCACAAAATAAAAAAGCTTTGGGACCACAGCGCCCAAAGCCTTAAATTGTAGGTTGCGGCAAACCATACACCCCGCACGTCCTCGTTGTACAAGTACGAGCCGCGGGACCGGCTTTGCCGGGCCGCATGCCGGCGGCACCCTTTGGGTGCAGGGCGCTATACGAAGTGAGCAACCGTGAGCCACTATTTCACCTTGGGGGCCAGTCCCGCCGACAGGCCGCCCTTAGGCAGGGACAGCCCCCCTGGGGGGCAGAAAGCTATACGCAGTGAGCGAGCGTGGGGGCCGTATCTTCACCAGCCGAGCCCAACATGCAACGGCAGGTAGACCGCCATGCCGGCAATGATGGTACCGAGAATGCCGCGACGCCAGTAAAACCAGGCGACGCCAGCCATCACCGCAAAGATGCGTGCATCCTTGAGGCTGGAGATGAAGTGCCCCTGGGTCATCACCACTTCCGGTATGACAACCGCTGCCAGCGCGGCAATGGGCGCATAGTGCAGGCCGCGCTGGGCCCAGGCCGGAAGCTTCCAGGGTCTGTCGGATATGAAAAAGAAAGAACGCGTGACCACCGTGACGCAAACCATGCCGGCGATGGTCAGCAAGGTCCACCAGTCGGTGTTGTTCATGGTGTCTCCTTTGTACCTGCGGTTCGCGGCAGGCCTGTCTCAGGCTTTTCCAGCAACAGGCATACCGCAACCGATGCAGCAATGGCCACCAGCATGTTCAGCTTGAGCGGCAGCGCAAAGGCTGCGACGGCAACGCCGCCCGAAACAAGGGCGGCCACCACCCGCAGGCGCGTGGTGGCCAGCGAGGAAAGCACACCGACCAGGGCCAGAATGCCGGCAAAAGACAGGCCCCAGGAAGGCGGAATCGCATTGGCCAGCGCGATGCCCAGCAAACTCATGCCCGCCCAGGATGTCCAGTTAAGGGTCACATTGCCGGCCCAATAGGCTTCCTGCGCCCGACGCGTTTCGGCATCTTCAGAAGCGTGCGGAAACCGTTTGGTCAGCAGCACATAACTCATGTCGGCGGTGAGGTAGCCATACAAAAGGCGGCGGCGCCGGGAGAGATGCATGACGTAAGGCCTCAGGTGCGCGCTGAAGACCATGAAGCGAAGATTCACGCAAAAAGCAGTCGCAAGAATCACCCACATGGGCGCACCGGCAGCGATCAGCGGTATGGCCGCCAGCTGTGAACTGCCGGCATAGACCAGCACACCCATCAAACAGGCTTCTACCGTGCTCATGCCCGACTTCACCATGGCGACCCCGGTCATCAAACCCCAGGCGGCAATACCGGGTGCCACAGCGGCGCTGGCCATGAAACCACGACGAAATTCCGGGTGCCTGAAAAGCGGGCTCACAGGCAAGCCTCAGGCAGTTTTGGCAAAAATCATCCCCGCGTGAATCTCAAAGCCCCGCAGAAAGTCACCCACCGGCAAGGCCTTGCCGCCCGACTTCTGCAAACGTGTCACACGAAGCACACCATGGGCCGTTGCAATGTCGACCCCGGACTCATTGGCCGCAAGCACCTGCCCGGCGACTGCGCCGGAAGGCAGCGCGCCCTCAATCACCATCGCTTCCCGAAACTTGATGGCTTCATCACCCATCTGCCCGAAAGCGCCAGGGAAGGGCGTCAATGCACGAATGCGGCGCTCGATCGTTGCAGCGTCGTGCGACCAGTCAACAGCGGCCTCATGTTTTTCAATCTTGTGGGCATAGGTGATGCCGTCATCAGGCTGCTTCACGGGCCGCAGCCCGCCACAGGCCGCCATTTCAAGTGCCTCAACCACCAAACGCCCGCCGAGCCCAGCGAGCTTGTCGTGCAGTGATTCAGTGGAGTCCTGCGCGGCAATACGGATTCTCTCCGTCAGCAGCATGTCACCCGTGTCCAGCCCGGCATCCATCTGCATGATGGTGACGCCGGTTTCCTGGTCGCCCGCTTCAATCGCACGATGGATGGGTGCCGCGCCCCGCCAGCGGGGCAACAGCGATGCGTGGATATTGAGGCAGCCCAGCCTGGGCGTTTCAAGCACCCAGAGCGGAAGGATCAGGCCGTAGGCTGCCACCACCATCACGTCGGCATGCGCCGCCTCTATCGCCTCGCGCGCCGCAACGGCGTCTTCGGCGTATTTGCCGTCAAGCCGCAGGCTTCTGGGCTGGGTCACTTCAATGCCTTTGTCCACTGCCCACTGCTTGACACTTGAGGCCTGCAACTTCATGCCGCGACCGGCCGGCCGGTCGGGCTGGGTCAGTACAAGGGGAATTTCAAAACCGGCGGCATGCAGGCGTTCCAGAGCAATGCGGGCAAACTCGGGCGTGCCCGCAAAAATGACGCGCATGAGCTAGTCCGCTTTTTGCTGCTTGATCATCTTGGTCTTGATGCGGTTGCGCTTGAGCGGCGAGAGGTATTCCACAAACACCTTGCCCAGCAAATGATCCATCTCGTGCTGGATGCAGACGGCCAGCAGGTCATCGGCCTCATGCGTCTGCGGCTTGCCCTCAAGGTCCAGCGCCTGAACCCTGACCGAGATCGAGCGCTCAACGCCGTCATAAATGCCGGGCACCGACAGGCAACCCTCATCGTTGATCTTTTTTTCGGGGCTGGCCCAGACAATTTCCGGGTTGATGAGCACCAGGGGTTTGTCGCGGCCTTCGCTCACATCAATCACCACCAGCCGCTCGTGCACATTCACCTGGGTGGCTGCGAGGCCAATGCCTTCTGCGTCATACATGGTTTCCAGCATGTCGTCGACCAGGCTTTTGATGCGGTCATCGACGGCAACAACAGGCTTTGCCACAGTGTGCAGGCGGGGGTCGGGGTAGCGGAGGATGGTAAGTTGGGTCATGGGGTGCGATCGGATGTCGCTATTTTCGCAAATTTTCATCCCTTTTGAGGATGCAAGGGCTTGTGCAGCAGCATTTTCGTTGCCTAATCAAGGGCTTAGGTACAAAATCGCTAGTGATTTATCAAGATATAACATGGCCCCGCCCCCCCAAGGGAACCCGGCCACGCAAGCCCGGAGGGGCCTTCAAGATGCACATTATTTCTGGTCGTATGTCTGGTCGAACGTTTCTTCGATTGAGCACTGTTTCAATGGCGCTTGGCCTGATGGGCGCCCATTTCGCGGTCCATGCGCAAAATTTCCCCATCACGCCTGACCAGAAAGCCACCGCCAGCCAGGTCGCCCAGACCGGCATCCCGCTGGAAGACCTCGCACCCAATGCACCCGACAGCTACGTCGTCAAATCAGGCGACACGCTGTGGGCCATTTCGGGCATGTTCCTGAAAAGCGCGTGGCGCTGGCCGGAACTCTGGGGCATGAACCTGCAGGACATCCGCAACCCGCACCGCATCTACCCCGGCCAGCAGCTCTACCTTGAAAAATTAAACGGCCGCGCCACGCTGCGCACACGGCAGGCCCTGTCGAGCGACGGCCCGCCGACAAATACCGTGCGTGTGTCACCGCAGACCCGTTTTTCCTCACTGGCCGATGCATCCATCCCGACACTGGCGCCCAACTCCATCGAGGCATTTCTGGCCGAGCCGATGATTGTGGACGAGGCCCAGTTCTCGATCGCTCCGCGCATCGTGGCCACACAGGAAGGCCGCGTCCTGCTGAGCCGCGGTGACCGCGCCTATGCACGCGGCCAGTCCGTGAACGGCACCGTTGGCAAACCACTGAGCGATGCCCGCGGCGAGCCTTACCAGTTCCGGGTTTTCCGCAACGCCACACCGCTGAAAGACCCGTCCACCGGCGCCATTCTGGGCTATGAGGCGCAGTTTGTCGGCAAGGCCGAGCTGGCGCGCGGTGAAGGCACACAGCAGGCTACCGCGAGGGACGGAAAAGTCACCTCCGAGATCGTGCCCGCAACCATAGACATCGTCGTGGCCAAGGAAGAAATGCGCGTCGGCGACCGGCTGATCGCAGAACCGCCGCGCGTGTCGCAAAACTATGCGCCGCGTGCGCCGGCAACGCCCATTTCCGGCCAGATTGTTTCCGTGTACGGAAGCGCCGTGACCTACGCATCGGCAAACCAGGTCGTGGTCGTCAACCGGGGCACTAAAGACGGACTGGAAAACGGCCATGTCATGGCCATCCTCAAGGACGGTCAGGTCCTGCAGGACAAAACCGACCCGTCCCGCGCCACCATCAAGCTGCCCAATGAACGCAATGGCCTGCTCATGGTGTTTCGCACCTTCGAGAACCTCTCTTACGCCCTGGTGCTGCAAATCACCGATGGCGTGAAGGTGGGCGACCGCTTCGCCAATCCCAATTAATTCATCCCTCTTTTGGACCGTGACGAACTCCGGGCCTGGCTTCGCCTGACCCTGTCGCCAGGCGTCGGCAACGAGGGCTCGCGCAAACTGCTGGCCACTTTTGGCTCGGCCCAGGCCGTCTTTGAACAAAGCCCGGCCGCCTTGAGGCAACTCGGCAGCGACAAGCTTGAGCGCGCGCTGCTAGAAGAACCGCCGGCACTGGCAGACCTTCTGCAAACCACGCTGGCCTGGCTCGCTGCGGCCAATGACCGGCAGGTGGTCACGCTGGGCGACGCGGCCTACCCGGCCAGCCTGCTCAATATTGCCGACCCGCCCCTCATGCTTTACATGATGGGCACGCTGGCCTCGCCATCTGCGGCATCTGCCGGTACCTGCATCGCCATCGTCGGCAGCCGCAACCCCACGCCGCAGGGCGAGATCAATGCGCGGCAATTTGCAAAATCATTCGGTGCTTCAGGCATGTGTGTCGTGTCGGGCCTGGCCATGGGCGTCGATGGTGCCGCGCATGACGGCGCGCTGCTGGGCGGCGGCCAC
Organism: Pseudomonadota bacterium; assembly: GCA_040385325.1. Classification (GTDB taxonomy): domain Bacteria; phylum Pseudomonadota; class Gammaproteobacteria; order Burkholderiales; family Burkholderiaceae_C; genus Polaromonas. Next base: position 1,050 of record JAZKHN010000265.1, on the reverse strand, counting down.
ACCATCGCCGTCGTCGGCACCGGGCTGGACCGCGTCTACCCGAAAAAACACCTTGAGCTGGCCCACCGCATTGCGGCGCAAGGCATGATCATCAGCGAGTACCCGCTGGGTACACCACCCCTCAGCGCCAACTTTCCCAAACGCAACCGCATCATCTCGGGCCTGTCTCAGGGCACGCTGGTTGTCGAAGCGGCTCTCAAGTCCGGCTCGCTCATCACGGCACGCATGGCCACCGAACAGGGCAAGGAGGTGTTTGCGATTCCCGGCTCCATCCATTCACCGCAATCCCGCGGCTGCCACTGGCTGATCAAGCAGGGCGCCAAGCTGGTCGAAAACGCGGAAGACGTCCTTGAAGAACTCCAGTTGCCCGTGACCCGTCAGATCGACAGTGACACGGATGAAGACGATGAAGCCAGCGAGGCCATGCCCGCCGACAAAAACTTCATGAACGCACTGGGTTTTGACGTCGTCAGCCTGGATGCCATGCAGGCGCGTACCGGGTTGCCGACACCCGAACTGCAGGCCAGATTGCTGGAGCTTGAACTGCACGGCGTGGTGACACGCCTGCCCGGCGGCCTGTTCCAGCGGATGACGCGGGCCTAGGCGCCCGACAGCCTCCTAGGCTGCGAGCTTTTCCGCAGCGACGCCGCCATTGCGGAAGTCGTGCATCAAACCAGCCCACTGCAGGCGCGCGGTTTTGAGGTTGCGCTCCTTGACGTGGCCATAACCCTTGATGAGCTCGGGGATGCGCGCAATCTCCTGCGCTGTCGCATGGTTGGCTTCATTGAGCGCGGGCAGCAGGCTTTCAATGCTGGCCTTGTACTCTTCGATCAGCGCGCGTTCGGTCTTGCGTTCTTCCGTCTTGCCGAAAATATCGAAAGCCGTGCCACGCAGGCCCTTGAGTTTTGCCAGCACCCTGAAGCCGCTCAGCATCCACGGGCCGAACTTCTGCTTCTGCAATTCGCCCTTGTCGTTCTGCTTCGCGATGATGGGCGGTGCGAGGTGGTAATTCAGTTTGAAGTCGCCTTCAAACATGGCATTGACCTTGTT
>JAZKHN010000264.1:0-3148 GCA_040385325.1 Pseudomonadota bacterium | reverse complement strand
CTGGCGCTGGCGCGCCGCTACAGGGTGGCCACGGTGTTTGCCGATGCGGAGCAGTTCCCTTCGTTCGCCGACCTGACCGGCGACTTTGCCTATGCGCGGCTCATGATGAGCGACGCGGCGATTGACACCGGGTATGCCGGTGCCGCGCTGGATGCGTGGGCCGAACGGGCAAAGCTGTGGGCGGCAGGCGATGCGCCCGATGATTTGCCCTGCATCGATGAAACGCCTAAAAAGCAGGCACCACGCGATGTGTTCATCTACTTCATCAACGGCGCCAAGGAGCGTGCGCCTGCGGCTGCGATGGCCTTGTTGCAGCGCCTGGGTTTTAAACCCGAAGAAGAGCAGTCGCTTTTCAGCTGAAAGTCCTTCGGCGCCGCATCAGCCATTCGATCCCTTCAAACAAGCCCTCGCTGAGCAGGGCCAGCGCCGCAGCAGGCAGCGCACCCGCCAGCAGCAGGCCTCGGTCGTTGAGCGCAAGCCCGGTCACGATACGTTCGCCATAACCGCCGGCACCTATGAAGGCCGCGATGGTGGCGGTGCCGATGGCGATCGTCGTGGCGGTGCGCACCCCGGCCAGCAGCGTCGGCAAGGCCAGAGGCAACTGCAACAGCCAGAGGTTTTGCTGCTTTGTCATGCCCAGCGCAGTGGCGGCCTGGCGCAGGCCCTGCGGCACTTCATTCAAACCCGTGACGGTATTGCGCATGATGGGCAGCAGCGCATATAGCGTGAGCGCGATCAGCGCGGGCAACGTACCGATGGCGCCCATCAGCGAGATGAGCACCGCAAGAAGCGCCAGCGAGGGCACGGTCTGCAGCAGGCCAGCCAGCCCCAGCACGGCGGCCCGCAAGCGCACATGTGGAAAAACCACAATCGCCAGCGGCACTGCTATCAGCAAGGCCAGCGCGACGGAAGCGCCTACCAGCAAAAGATGCTGGCGCGTGAGCCGTGCGAAGTCGGAGCCGAACAGCTTGGCCACAAACCCGCGCTGTGCGGAAGACGCTGCACCGCCCTTGAGGAAGTCACGCGCGATCACATCAAAACCCTGGCCCTGCAACTCGGCGCGTGCATTCATGGCAATCATCGCGCGCTCGTCGATGCGGCCTTCGAGCTTTTGCAAAGCCGCCCAGGCCGCAGGAAAACGCGCAGGCACATCCAGCCGGTAAAGCACCACCGCGTCGTATCGCGGAAAGTGCTGGCGGTCGTCAAGCAGCACCCGCAGGCCCAGGCTGTCGATTTTGGCGTCGGTGGTGTAGATGTCGATCACATCCACCTGCTTTGCGCCTATCGCGTCGTAGGCAAGGCCGTGGTCCAGGCCGGTGGGTGAGTGCGGCAGGCGGTACAACGCGGCCAGGCCCTTCCAGCCATCGGCGCGACCCATGAATTCGTTGGAGAGACCGAGTTTGAGTTCAGGGTGTTTGGCCAGGTCACCCAGGGTCCGAATTCCGAGGCCGTCGGCACGGTCTGCGCGCATGGCCAGTGCGTAGCCATCATTAAAACCGAAGGGCACCGCCACGCCCAGCCCGAAAGGTGCCAGCGCTGCATTCATCGCTGCGCGGTCCATCGGCTTGTCGCTCTTGAGGATTTCAAGCGCAATCGTGCCGGTGTATTCGGCATACAGGTCTATGCCGCCTGATCGCAGGGCTTCATAAACGATGGCGGTGTTGCCCAGCCCCTGCCGCACCACGGGCGGCGCGGCCATATGCGGGGCTGCGGTTTGCGCCAGCACCTCGGCCAGTATGTAGGACTCGGTAAAGCGCTTGGAGCCCACACGCAGCGGCTCGTCTGCAGCGTGTGAAAGGGTTGTATTAAAAAGCGCGGCGAGCAGCAGTGCCTTGATGAAGCTGCGCAGAATGGTCTTGATCACTCGCGCGGCCTGTCGCGGGTTGACTAGCGCTGCTCTGCCATGGCCTCGCCCAGCCTGATGCTGCGGCCGGGCACCCACTCGGGGTTGAAGCTGAGCGGGCCCTTGGGGAACAGCATCACGACGGTCGAGCCGAGCAGAAAGCGCCCCATCTCGTCACCCTGTTTGATGTGGATGGCGGATGTCGGCTCATCGGGGTAGTCCCATGTGCGCACATCCCTGCCGCGCGGCGGATTCACCACGCCGTGCCACACCGTGGCCATGCTGCCGACGATGGTGGCGCCCACCAGCACCAATACAAAAGGCCCGCGTGGCGACTCGAACACACAGACCGTGCGCTCGTTGCGCGCAAAGAGGCCGGGCACACCGCGTGCAGTGACAGGGTTGACCGAGAACAAATCACCCGGCACATAAATCATGCGCACCAGCCGGCCGTCGCAGGGCATGTGAATGCGGTGGTAATCGCGCGGGCTCAGGTACAGGGTGGCAAAGCTGCCGTCCTGGTATTGCGCGCCCAATGCAGCATCACCACCCACCAGTGCGGTGGTTGAATAGCTGTGGCCCTTGGCCTGGAAGATCTGGTCACGCTCGATGCGGCCGAACTGGCTGATGGCACCATCAACAGGCGAGATGAGGTCGGCGTTGGCGATGGGCCTTGCACCCGGCTTTAGCGCACGCGTGAAAAAATCATTGAAGCTTTTGTAGCTGGCGATGTCTGAATCCAGCGCCTCGCCCATGTTGACGTCGTACTTCGCCACGAAGCGGCGAATGATCTCGGTCGTCACCCAGCCGCGCTCTTTGGATGCCACCCATCCGGCGAAATTCGTGAGTGCCTGTTTGGGGAACAGGTATTGGGGAAGGACGGCAGATCTGTCGGACACGTGCGCTTTTGGTGTGAATGTGGATGCGATTCTATCGACCGTCTCAAGGCGCACCCTGTAAGCGCGCCGCCCGTAACCAGCCCAGACCGTCGGCCGTGGCCTGAGGCTGCATCCCGCGCACAGGTTTGTATTCACCTGCTATCCAGCCCTGGTAGCCCAGCTCTTCAAGCACAGAGAAAAGATAGGGGTAGTTGAGCTCGCCAATATCCGGCTCATTGCGGCCGGGTGATCCCGCAACCTGGATATGGCCGACGTTGCCCGTCGGTATGTATTTGCGCAGCTTCATGGCCACATCGCCTTCAACGACCTGACAGTGGTAGAGGTCCATCTGCACCTTGAGGTTTTTTGCGCCCACCTCGCGCAGGATTTCATGTGCATGGTCCTGGCGGTTCAGAAAGTAGCGCGG
>JAZKHN010000263.1:0-2203 GCA_040385325.1 Pseudomonadota bacterium | reverse complement strand
CATAGGCGGGCCGACAGAGCTGCTGACCTACCTGGTCACGGGCTCGACCATCGTGCTGCACCGCACGTTTGACGCGCACGCCATCTTGCAAAGCATGCAGGACAGCGGCGTGACAGCCGCGCACCTGGCACCCACCATGATCCAGATGGTGCTGGAGGTGCAGGAGAAAACGCCTTACGACCTCTCAAAGCTGCACACCATCATCTATGCATCTGCCCCGATGTCGGTGGCCTTGTCGAAACGTGCGCGCGCTGCCTTCGGCCCGGTGTTCATGCAGATTTACGGCATGTCCGAGCTGGGCCTGGGCAGTGTGCTGCTCAAGCACCAGCACATCCTGGACGGCACGCCAGCACAGGTCAAGCGCCTCGCGTCCGCCGGACAGCCCTACCTGGGCACCGACATGAAGATCGTCGGCAAGGACGGCAAGACCTGCGCCGTGGGTGAAACCGGCGACCTGCTCATGCGCTCCAAAGCGCTGATGCAGGGTTACTGGAACCGGCCGGAGCAGACGCGCGAGGCCATGCCCGCTGACGGCTTCTTGCGCACAGGCGACATGGGCTACTTTGATGACGAAGGTTTTTTGTTCATCGTCGACCGCAAAAAAGACATGGTGGTGTCGGGCGGCGAGAACATCTACTCGCGTGAAGTCGAAGAAGTGTTGCTGCAGCACCCCGCCGTGGCAGAGGCGGCAGTCGTCGGCGTGCCTGACCCGAAATGGGGTGAGTCGGTCATGGCCTTTCTTGTACTCAGGCCCGGCATGCAGGTGACAGAAGAAGAGGTGGTTGAGCACTGCAAAAAGTCGCTCGCCAGCTACAAGAAACCCAAGTTCGTCAGGGTGATAGACGTGATGCCGCGCGTGGTCAGCACCAACAAGATCGACAAGCGCGCACTCAGGGCGCCTTTCTGGGCCGGCAGTGACCGGCAGGTGGGCTGACGCCCTGCACAAGCCCAGCCGCAAATTTTTACAAACAGGAGACAAGACAATGAAACTGAAACTGAAACTGAAACTCAAGACTCTCGCAGCGATGCTGCTGGCCACGGCCGGCCTGGTCAACGGCACCGCCTTCGCACAAACCTTTCCCGACAAGCCGGTGCGCATCGTCGTGCCTTTCACGGCGGGCGGGCTGGCCGATGTGCTGGCGCGCGGCTTGGCGAACGAGCTGTCGAAAACCTGGCCGCAACCCGTGGTGGTCGACAACCGCCCCGGCGCCAACACCATCATCGCGGCCGAGCTGACGGCCCGCTCGCCGGCAGACGGCTACACGCTGCTGCTGGCCAACGACCCCACGGTGTCGTCCAACCAGTACCTCTACAACAAGCTGCCCTATGACCCGGTGAAAGACTTCACCCCCGTCATCAACATCGCCGCGACGCAGGAAGTGCTGGTGGTGAGCGACGCCTTCAAGGGTCGCACCGTGGCCGACCTGATTGCGCAGGCCAGGGCCAGGCCGGGCCAGATCACCTACGGCAGCTACGGCCCCGGCAGCAAGGCGCACCTCGATGCAGAAGACTTCTCGCACCTCGCCGGCGTCAAGCTCAACCACATTCCCTACAAGGGCGTGGCAGATGTCATGGGTGCGCTGACCAGCGGCCAGATCGACATGGCGTTTTCGGGTATGCCGCCCTCCATCACCATGGTCAAGGGCGGCAAGGTCAGGGCGCTGGCAATAGCCGCACCGCAGCGTTCGAAACTGCTGCCCGATGTGCCGACCACTGCAGAGGCCGGCATTGCCAACTTCGAGTCCAGCGCCTGGTTCGGCCTGATTGCGCCGGCCGCGACGCCGAAGGCTGTTGTCGACAAGATCGCTGCCGATGTGGCCAGGGTCATCGCCCGCCCGGACTTCCAGGAGAAGTACATCACCGGTGTCGGGCTGGTGCTGCTGAACCAGGGGCCGCAGCCGTTTGCGGATTTCCTGGTCAAGGACCGGGCCGCTTATGCCAAAAGCGTGAAGAACGTCAACGTCAAGCTCGACTGACGGGAAGGCCCTCATGCGCACCCTTTTGTCCATCACCCGCAGGCAGGCACAGCTCGCGCTGCTGTCTGTCGCGGTAGCCGCACTGGCGACCGCTTTTGCCCCCGCCGCAGTGGCACAGGCCTACCCGTCCAGGCCGATTCGCTTTGTCGTGCCTTACCCGGCAGGTGGCGGTACCGACATCGTGGCGCGCCTGATTGCCGCCAAGATGACCACCAGCATGGGCCAGA
>JAZKHN010000262.1:0-6615 GCA_040385325.1 Pseudomonadota bacterium | reverse complement strand
CAAGCAGGGGCCGCGGGACTGGCTTTGCCAGACCGCAGGCGCAGCGGCCCCCTCGTGGGGCAGGGAGTTACACGCAGTGAACGACCGTGGGGGCCATCTCCTGCTGGTCTAATAGAGGCTGGCTGCCCTTTTCGGGCAGTGTTTAGAGCCTGATGCAAGACCACCCGACTACCGTTCCGTTATGGCGCCAGCTGCAGGGCGCTTCTTCCCTGTTGATGGCGGTGCGCGGTGGCCAGTCCATGACGGCTGCGCTTGAAAAAATCGATGGTGCCCTGCGCCCCGGCGTACAGGCGCTGGCTTTTCACGCGCTGCGCTGGCTGGGCCGGGCAGAGGCCCTGCGCCAGCAACTGGCCAAACGGCCACCACCGCCTGAAGCAGATGCACTTCTTTGTGTCGTACTTGCCCTCATTTGGGACGAGCAGGACGCACCCTACACGCCGCACACCCTGGTTGATCAGGCTGTGGAGGCGGCCAAGAACAGCCATGCCACAAGGCATCAGGCCAGTTTTATCAATGGCTGCCTGCGCCGTTTCCTGCGTGAACGTGAGGAACTTGTCGCCCTGACCGACCGGTACCCGCAGGCGGTATGGAACCATCCGCAATGGTGGATAGACAGGCTGCGCAAGGATCACCCCGATGACTGGGAAAACATCCTTCGTGCAAACAACAGCCGCGCCCCTCTGATTTTGCGGGTCAATTCGCGCAGGACCACGCAACAGCACTACCTGCAGGCGCTGCTTGAGGCAGGCCTGGAGGCCATGCCGGTTGGTGACCAGGGGGTGATCCTTGCCAGTGCACGGCCTGTGCCCTCACTGCCGGGCTTTGATCAGGGCGATTTTTCTGTGCAGGACGCCGCAGCCCAGCTGGCTGCGCCCCTGTTGCTTGATGGCCTGGTCGCCAGGGAAGGGAAAAAGCTGAATATTCTTGATGCCTGCGCAGCACCGGGCGGCAAGACGGCTCATCTGCTGGAAATCGCCGATGCTGACGTGACGGCGCTGGACATCGACGCGCGCCGGTGCGAGCGCATCAAACACAATCTGGATCGCCTTGGCCTTGGCGCGCAGATCCTGGTGGCGGACGCGGCGCAACCCGGTAACTGGTGGGATGGCAGGCTTTATGACGCCATCCTGCTGGATGCGCCATGTACGGCCTCGGGCATCGTCAGGCGCCACCCCGATGTACGCTGGTTGCGCCGGCCGGGGGATGTGGCGCAGCTGGCGGCCATTCAGGAGCGCCTGCTGGAGACGCTGTGGCCTTTGCTTGCACCGGGTGGGCGATTGCTCTATTGCACATGCTCTGTGTTCAGGCCCGAGGGAGACAGCCGGATACAAACGTTTCTTGCACACCACACAGACGCCCGTTTAATGCCCTCGCCGGGGCATTTGCTGCCGCAAAACACGGGTTCGTGCACGGTCTTACCTGACAATTTGTTGCGTGAGCATGATGGTTTTTATTACGCGCTTCTTGAAAAGCAAAAGGCCTGAAACGGTGTCGCGGCAGTTTCTCGTTTTTCTGTGTGCGCTGTTTTTTCTCTTCGCGGGTTTGACGCCGCCGGTTTCGGCAGCAGACGTGACGCAGATCAGGGTCGAGCGCGGTGATGATGGTGTTTACCTTTCCACCATTGTCCAGTTCGATCTTCCTCCCGTGGTGGAAGACGCCCTGCTCAAGGGGATACCGATGTTTTTTCTGGTGGAAGCAGACGTTTACCAGAACCGCTGGTACTGGACGGACAAGCGTGTGGCGAGCACCGCGCGCACCATACGGCTCGCTTTCCAGCCGCTGACCCGTCGCTGGCGCGTCAACATCGTTTCGGGGCTGATCAACAGTTCTGCCGGCCTGCGTGCCACCCTGAATCAGAACTACGACACCCTGCCCGAAGCACTTTCGGCCGTACAGCGGCTGGCACGGTGGCGCATTGCGGACAACGCCGACATCGAACCCGATGTCGTGCACAAACTTGAATTCAGTTTCCGTCTGGATGTCTCGCAGTTGCCCCGCCCGTTCCAGATAGGCATCGCCGGGCAGCGTGACTGGACCATCGCCGTGCAGGCGACAGAGAGGCTGCAATTGGGGCCCCTCAAGACCAGCCCTGCTGCAGCGGCTTTGGACAAATGAGCTCCGGTGTCTGCCGGGTGTTTGGGAAAGCGCAGTGAGCATCAACAACGACATCTCCTCCCTCAAGAGCAGCCCTGCGTTCCGTTGGACGGTGGGTGTGGGCGCTGGCATCATGCTTGCGCTCGGCCTGGTGCTGATGTTTCTCTTGACCCAGGCGACCGGTAACCGGGAGCTCTACGAGCGCAACTACGCGAGGCTGTTTGTTCTCAATATTGTGGTGGCAGGGCTGCTGCTGCTGATCATTGCCTGGATTGTTGCAAAGCTGCTGCTCCGGCTGCGCAAGGGACGCTTTGGCAGCCGGCTTCTGGTGAAACTTGCGGCCATCTTTGCGCTTGTGGGTCTGATGCCTGGTTTGATGATTTATGTGGTGTCTTACCAGTTTGTGTCGCGTTCAATTGAAAGCTGGTTTGATGTGCGGGTTGAGGGCGCGCTGGATGCGGGCCTGAACCTTGGCCGGGCCACGCTGGATGCGATGGCGCTTGACCTTGCCAACAAGACAAAACAGGCTGCCGCTCAAATATCGGAAACGCCTGATTCGGTGGCTGCGCTGGCGCTGGAGCGCCTGCGCGACCAGCTATCGGCAAGGGACGTGGTGCTCTGGAGTGCATCCGGCCAGATGATTGCGAGTGTCGGAGAGTCGCGTTTCACGCTCAACCCCGAGCGGCCCGCCGCGCAGCAGTTCCGTACTGCCAGAACGCAGCGCGTGGTGACCCAGATCGAGGGCCTGGATGAACTTGTCGTGACTGGTACCGGCGAGCTGGCCGGTTCTGCTTCGACGTCGGCGGCACCGGCTGCATCGGCACGCATCAAGGCGATTGCAGTGGTCAACAATCCGAATGTCGGGCTGCTGGGCGATGTGCGCTTCCTGCAGGTGACGCAGGGCATACCGTCGTCGGTGGTCGCCAATGCGATTGCCGTGCAGGAGGCCAATCGCGAATACCAGGAGCGTGCGCTCGCGCGTGGCGGCCTGCGAAAAATGTACATAGGCACACTCACGCTCAGCCTGTTTCTGGCGGTGTTCGGGGCTGTGCTCCTCGCAGTTGTTCTGGGTAACCAGCTTGCAAAACCCTTGCTGGTCCTGGCTGAAGGTGTGCGGCAGGTGGCATTGGGCGACCTGACGCCCAAAGCAGCACTTCAGGGCAAGGACGAACTGGGTGGGCTGACGCGCTCGTTTGCCGACATGACCCAGCAGCTGGCTGATGCAAGATCGGCGGTGCAGCAAAGCATGAGTCAGGTGGACGCTGCACGCGCCAACCTGCAGACCATCCTAGACAACCTCACAGCCGGTGTCATCGTGCTCGATGTCAATGGAAATATCCAGTCGAGCAATCCAGGCGCGACGCGCATCCTCAGGGCACCTCTTGCAGCGCACCACGGCAAATCACTTGCGGATATCGGGGGGCTGGAGACTTTCGCCCGGGATGTGAAAAACCAGTTCGCAGATTTCCTCAGCGATGCAGGCGGTCCGCACGGTCAGGAGCAATGGCAACAGTCGTTTGAGCTCAACACTGCGATGACGGGTTCTCCCGATAACGCCATCACGCTGATCGCCCGGGGTGCAAAAATGCCGGGGACGGAAGAGTTTTTGCTGGTGTTTGATGACGTCTCGGAGATGGTCTCCGCGCAGCGCGCCCAGGCCTGGGGCGAAGTTGCCCGCAGGCTGGCGCACGAAATCAAGAATCCGCTCACCCCGATACAGTTGTCTGCCGAGAGGCTTGAGATGAAGCTTGCCGCAAAGCTGGACGAGGCCGGAAATGCTCTGCTGACCAAATCCGTAAAAACCATTGTTGACCAGGTCGAGGCGATGAAGCGGCTTGTCAATGAGTTTCGCGACTATGCGCGGTTACCGGCTGCCGAACTCAAACCCGTAGACCTCAACGCATTGGTGGGGGACGTGCTGCAACTTTATTCGCATGAAAATGCGGTCGTGCCCGTGCAGACCGAGCTTGATCTCACCGCACCGCTCATCAAGGGCGACGCCGAGCAGTTGCGGCAGGTGATTCACAACTTGTTGCAAAACGCCCAGGATGCACAGGAAGGAAAGCCGGCTGCTGTTGTTACCCTCAAGACTGAATACTCCAGAACATCAGGGCGCGTGCGTCTGACGGTTCGTGACAACGGAACCGGCTTTCCCGAACACATTCTCAAGCGGGCTTTTGAGCCCTATGTCACCACCAAGACCAAGGGTACAGGCCTGGGTCTGGCGGTGGTCAAGAAGATTGCGGACGAGCATGGCGCGCGTGTTGATATTTCCAATCGTGTGGTGGACCAGGTCGTGCAGGGAGCCCAAGTATCGTTATCATTCGCAGTTGTAGGCTAGCAACACTTCTAACAATGGCAGGGCAGTAATTCAATCATGGCAAATATTCTGGTGGTCGACGACGAGCTGGGGATACGCGACCTTTTATCGGAAATCCTCAATGACGAGGGTCATCAGGTTGAGCTGGCGGAAAATGCATCGCAGGCGCGCGCCGCGCGTAACCGCATCAAGCCCGACCTCGTTTTGCTGGACATCTGGATGCCTGATACCGATGGCGTCACTTTGCTGAAGGAGTGGTCCTCCAGTGGCTTGCTGACCATGCCCGTCATCATGATGAGCGGCCATGCGACCATAGACACCGCTGTCGAGGCGACCAAGATCGGCGCGATGGCCTTTCTTGAAAAACCCATCACGCTGCAAAAGCTGCTCAAGGCGGTCGAACAAGGCCTGACCAAGTCTGTGGGGCGCAAGTTGGTGACTACAGGTCTGATGGCCACACCTGCAGATTTGACTGTTGAAGCCGCCATGACAGGCGGTACGCTACCGGCTGCTGTTGATATCGGTCCCCAGGCCACGCAGAGTTTTCTCCTCGAAAAGCCATTGCGCGATGCCAGGGATGAATTTGAGAAAGCGTATTTTGAGTTCCACCTGGCCAAGGAAGGCGGGTCCATGACCCGCGTCGCAGAGAAAACCGGCCTGGAGCGTACGCACCTCTACCGCAAGCTCAAACAGCTGGGCGTGGATCTGTCACGCGGCAAACGCAGCAGCTGAAATTCGCCTCGTTCATCGGGCTTCTCAGTTGAAGGTCCCCCGGCCTGATATATAATCATGGGCTTGGCCCGGTAGCTCAGTCGGTAGAGCAGAGGATTGAAAATCCTTGTGTCGGTGGTTCGATTCCGCCCCAGGCCACCAGTTATCTAAGCCCTTGATTCTTAACGGATTCAAGGGCTTTTTCACTTCTGGAATGTCGCTAATCCCTTGGTTTGGTACACCAAGTAGGTACACCGTGGCACTTTCAGTTCGTAGAATCGGCAGGTCTTCTTTACCCCGCCGTCGCTCCTTTATGGCCCAGCCTTACACCTCTCCGAGTGGCATTTATCAGTTGCGCCGTAAGGTGCCGCCTGAACTTCGGCAGGTTTTGGGCTATGAATACAAGCGCTCTTTAAACACGCGTGACCCGGCAGAAGCCAAAGCGAAGTTTGCGCAAGAGTGGGCGCGGTCCGAGGAGGCCTTTTCCGTGGCGCGTGCGCAGTCCCAAGGTGCATCCGAGCTGGGGGCGCGAGACATGCAGCAATTGGCGTCCCGGTGGTTCCGGGCAGAGCTTGAAAAGCTGGAGCAGACAGGCGACTTTGCGCCTTGGCTTGTGGAGGATGGCAGTTGGTCCAATGAGCAGGGCGACCACGCGGAAGAACACACGCCACTGATTAGCGTACGGCAGGCTTTGGAGGAAGATGATGGTCCCGACTTCACTGCAGAAGTTGACGCCATCATTGCAAAGACGTTCCGGGAGTCCAAGATTCCCAGGCCTACCGATGCGGACGCTCAGAAGCGCCTTAGAGGCGTTTTCTTGGATCATTGGCTCAAGCTGTCAGATGTTGCTTTGAAGCGCTCTAAGGGCGATTGGGGGGCTCCTGGAGGGGTAGTTGAGCAGGAGCCTTTGGGCGTGGAGAAGCGGGGTGCCAAAACTACTCAATCCATCAAATTGCTGGACCTGTTTGACACATACAGCCAGGACAAAAAGCTCAACGATGGCGACACGCGAAGCGTTAGAAAAACGCTACTCAGCTATCGCGCCATCGTGGAGCAATTCATTGATTTGTTTGGGGATGTCTCAGTTAGGCAAATTGACCGAGAGATGATCCGTCAATATCGGGTTGATATCGCAGCGATGCCAGCAAAAGGCGAAGGCATCCGCAAGCTGTCGGCTAGGCAACTCATTGAAAAGGCCAAAGCGGAAAACCTGCCTCTGGTTACTGCAGCAACTGTCCGCAATAAGCTTCGGGCTTTGTCCGCTGTTTTGAGTCACGGTTTGAGATTGGGTTCTCTGGCTGAAAACCCTGTGATTGCTGGTGGTGCTGGTAAGGCGGCTGCAAAGGCCGCAAGCGGTCGCGCGGCGATAGCCAGGAGGCGCAAGGAATACACCAAAGATGAGTTAGGGGTGATTTTCAGCAGCCCGATTTTTAGTGAGAGTGGGTGGACCTCTCCTCGTGCGAACTTCGGCAAGGCTTGGTACTGGATGC
>JAZKHN010000261.1:7895-11628 GCA_040385325.1 Pseudomonadota bacterium | reverse complement strand
ATAGAAACCTGGCGCATGTGGGTGCTGTGTGACCGTGACCCGGTCGACACCTGGAGCCGTGGCCGCGTCACCCTGCTGGGCGATGCCGCCCACCCCATGCTGCAGTACATGGCCCAGGGTGCGGCGATGGCGATGGAAGACGCCGTCAGCCTGGCGGGCCACATCAGCCGCGCCGGCGAAAACCTTGAAGCCGCGTTTGTCGATTACCAGAGCGAGCGCTACCTGCGCACCGGCCGCGTGCAGCTCACGGCACGTATGTATGGCGAGGTCTACCACGCACATGGCGTGGCGCGTGAACTGCGCAACCAGATGCTGATGCCCCGCACCACCGAACAGGGCTATGAAAGCCTGGCCTGGCTGTATGACGCGGCCTGATCATTTTTTGAATTTTTACAGGAACTTGTGATGAAGATTTGCAGATTCAATGACAACCGGCTCGGCATCGTCGAAGGCGATGAGGTGCTTGATGTGACGGAGGCACTCGATGTGTTGCCCGCACTGCGTTACCCCTTCCCGGTCTACGACCAGTTGGTGGCCCACCTGCCGCAGCTGCGTGCGCGTATAGCCACGCTCAAGGCATCGGAGGCGCGCCTGCCGCTGGCGCAGGTCAAGCTGTTGTCGCCGGTGGCCAACCCCGGCAAGATCATTGCGGCACCGGTCAACTATGTGAAGCACCTGCAGGAGGTGCTCGACGACCCCAACCTGCACCATGACAACCAGATCAGCCACATCCAGCGCGCCGGACTTTTTCTGAAAGCCAACAGTTCGCTTAACGGTGCGGCTGAGGGCGTGACGCTGGTCTTGCCTGACAGGCGAACCGATCACGAAATCGAGCTGGTCGCCGTGATCGGCCGGGCAGCGCGCAATGTCAAGGCTGCTGATGCGCTGAACCATGTCGCCGGCTACAGCATTGGCCTGGACATCACCATACGCGGCCCCGAAGAGCGCAGCCTGCGCAAATCCCCCGACAGCTATACAGTGCTCGGCCCCTGGCTGACCACGGCCGATGAAATCGCCGACCCCGGCCAGCTTGCGATGGAGCTGCTCATCAATGGTCAGACCCGGCAAAAGACCAGCACCAGTGAACTCATACTGGGCGTGCAGGCGCTCATCGAGTTTGGCTCGCGCTTTTACACGCTGCATCCCGGTGACCTGATCTTCACCGGCACACCTGAAGGCGTGAGTCCGATTGAGGCCGGTGACCGCTTCAGCGCACGCATTGAAGGCCTGGGCGAGTTGCAGGTGCTCATCAAACCGCATCTGGCGAATTGAGCATGTGATGACGCAGAAAGTAAGTGCATCAAAGCCCGGGAACGTCTTGAACGAACGCCAGGCTTTCTACAAAACCATTGATACCGAGAACATGTCACCGCTCTGGGAAGTGCTGGGTGACCTGGTTCCCCGAGAGCCGCGCACACCCTGCGTACCCTGCCACTGGCCCTGGGAGGCTGCCCGCGCTCGTCTGATGCGGGCAGGGGAACTTATCAGTGCGGCAGAAGCCGAGCGTCGCGTGCTGGTGCTTGAAAACCCCGGCCTGCGCGGCGCATCGTCCATCACGCATTCGCTCTACGCCGGCCTGCAGTTGCTGCTGCCGGGCGAGATCGCGCCGGTGCACCGGCACACCGCCACCGCCGTGCGCCTCATCATGGAAGGCGAGGGTGCCTACACCTCGGTCGATGGCGAACGCACGCCCATGCATGTGGGCGACTTCGTGATTACACCGTCGTGGACTTTCCATGACCATGGCAATCCCGGCAGCGACGCTGTGATCTGGTTCGACGGGCTGGACGTACCCATCATCAAGCTGTTTGACGCAGCGTTCTCCGAGCATCAGCCTTCATCGCCGCTTCGCGCGCGTGCCGAAGACGATTCACTCGCGCGTTACGCCGGCAATTTGCTGCCGGTCGATTACCGCGCAGGTCTTGCCAACCCGGTGTTCCGCTACCCCTATGCACAAACGCGCAGCACGCTCATGCGGCTGCGGGCCAACGGCGAGCTGCATCCGGCACACGGCATCCGCATGCGCTTTGCCCACCCCGGCACTGGCGGCTGGCCGACACCGACCATAGGCGCCTTCATGCAGTTGCTGCCCAAGGGCTTTGACGGCACGGCCTGCCGCAGCACAGACGCCACCGTGTATTGCGTGGTGGAAGGTTGTGGCCACAGCGACATCGGCGGCACCCGCATCGAATGGGGTCCTCGCGATGTGTTCATGGTGCCTTCATGGGTGGATGCGCGCCATTTGGCAGGTGAGGACGCCGTGCTGTTCAGCATGTCTGACAGGCCTGCCCAGCTCGCGCTGGGGATCTGGCGTGAGGCCTCACAGCCATGAATTGGACACACCCTGACTTTTCAGCCTGATTTTTCAACAACCTGTATGGAGGAGATAAACATGAACAACAAACGCACACTTTTGAAGAGCCTTGCAACCCTGGTCATGGCGGCGACTGCCGGCATGGTCAGCGCGCAGGTGGTGGCAGATGGGTACCCCAACAAGCCTGTCACCATCATCACGCCGTTTGCTGCAGGCAGCGGTCCTGATGCAGTGATGCGCATGGTCGGCGAAGTGCTTTCAAAAAAATGGACGCAGCGTGTGGTCATTGATAACCGGCCAGGCGGGGGCGGCTTCATCGCCATTGATGCGGCCAGAAGGGCCGCCCCCGACGGCTACACCCTGCTGCTGCTCGACAGCGAGCAGGTCAGCCTGCTGCCTTACCTTTACAGGCAGCGCAACTTCAACACACTGGATACGTTTGACCCGGTCGCTGCATTGTTTCGCACGCCGTTCTTTGTCGCGGTATCCAGTGAGTCGAAGTGGAAGTCCATGGCTGACCTTGTGGCCGGTGCAAAAGCGGCCAGCGGCAATGTGACCTATGGCTCATGGGGCGTGGGCAGCCCCGGCCACCTGGGTGGCGTCATGCTTGAAGGGCTGTCAGGCGTGAAGATGCAGCACGTTGCTTACAAGGATGTCGGCCAGCTCTTTATCGGGGTGAGTGCAGGTGAGGTGAACTGGAGCCTCGGTACCCTGCCATCGAGCAGGGCCGCCTATCAGGCGGGCAAGCTGCGTTACATCGCGGTTGCAGCGCCCAGACGTATTCCCCAGATGCCGGATGTGCCTACCGTTGCAGAAGCGGGCGGCCCTGCAAAGCTGGAGGTGAGCTCGTTTGCCGTGCTGCTGGCACCCAAGGGCATGGCCGATGCGTTGGGCAGAAAGATCAATGCCGATGTGATCCAGGCGATTGCCGACCCCGGCATACGTGCCCGCTTTGAGACCTTTGCGTTTGAGCCGCTGTCATGGTCAAAGGCAGAGATTCTGTCAAACGCGAAGGCCAAGGCTGTTGTCTACAAACAGCTTGTACAGGAGGGCAATATCAGTCTGGATTGAACTCGCTGCAGCCTCAACAGGCTCGGGCCTGTCATCCGGACTTGATCCGGGATCCATCGTCATTTCGTTTCGCATGGATTGCGGATCAAGTCCGCAATGACAGCCAGTGCGAGGCCTTCCTCAAAATCACTCAGGCCGTGGCGTCTTTGGCTCGTAATCGCAATACGGGCTGACAGCACATTCCCAGCAACGCGGCGTGCGCGCCACGCACACATAGCGCCCATGCAATATCAGCCAGTGGTGTGCATCGACCAGGTACTCAGCCGGCACGCGTTTGAGCAGCTGCATCTCGACCTGCAGCGGGTTTTTGCCCGGCGCCAGCCCCGTTCGGTTGCTGACGCGAAAGAT
>JAZKHN010000261.1:0-7795 GCA_040385325.1 Pseudomonadota bacterium | reverse complement strand
AGAATCGCCTGCGGTGAATTTGCTACCGGAAAGAGCTTGCGCGTCGCCTTGTTCACGCCCACATCGGTGGCCTGCGCTGACAGCAGCACGGCGGTCAGCAGTTCAAACACGCTGGTGTATTCAAGTTCGGTGAGCGGCTCGGGGTTGGCGGCTTTGAGGGTTTCAAAAAACGGGGTGATGGCGGCTGCTTTCATCAAGCAAGTTTAGCCCCCACCTTGCCTTGAGTTTTCAGCGCTTCTCGAGGTTGTAGGTCAGCAGCGTGCTGAGGCGGAGGTTCTTACGCGGGTTGTCAAACGAAGCATCCAGTGGTTTTGAAAGCGCCACGTCTACCGTGTAATAAGTGCCGTCGGAAATTCGCGCGCCCACGCTTGCGGATGTCAGGCGCGAGAACGCCAGCGCTCCCGTATGCACAGAGACCCTGGCGCGCTCCAGCAGCAGGTAGGGCTGTATGCGTTTGACGTACTGTGTATCGACCGTGAATGTACGGTTGCCTTCAAGCGACAACCCGTATCCTGAATCGCCCGCAATCACACCCGCCGTATAGGCGCGGCCAAAACGTCCGCTGCCGTATGAAACGCGCTCGGTGGTGGGCAGGGTATGCGGTGTGTATTGCGCGTTGAAGCCCACTGCCGTGCCCCAGGTTTTGGCCCAGGTGTCGCGCTGGCTGGCGCTCAGCACAAGGCGGGTGAAGTCAAGCTTCGCCGGGTTCACGGGCACCGCGCCAGGTGCATTGGTGCGGATTGAAGAAGAGGCGCCCAGGCCCTTCAGTCCCTGCACCAGCCGGGCCGACAGGCTGCGCGACTGGTCGTCGCGTGCCGTGTTGTAGGCGGCCTGCCCATACACCGCGCGCACCCTGACATCATCAGTCAGCAGCAGGCCATTGGCGGGGTTCAGGTAGTCATCGCCGTTATTGACGCCGTAGATCCCGCCGCTCACAAACAGGCTGCGGTTTTGTGCCAGTGTCAGCGGGTAGCTTGCCGAAAGCTCTGCACGCTTGTAGGTCGTGAAGCGGCGTATGGCCGGCGGCGTTGAAAGCTGCGCATCCGGGTCGCCCTTGTACGACGAGATGTCACCCTTGATGGTCAGGCCTTCGGTGCCAACCATCTGCGAGTAGGAACCCGCCACAAACGATTCGCCCTTGAGCCCGCCCAGCAGGGTAGATGCCGTCAGCCTGCTCCCCGATGCCAGCGGGTCATTGAGCACACCGGTGATAACGGCCCGTGGTTTTGACGAGCGTATGTCCGTGCCCAGTGAAATCGAATACGGCTGGTGCGACACCTTGAGCAACAGCGCACCGGCCCCGTCGGTCTCCGTCGGCGGCATGGCTGTGGCGTCAACACGCACACCCGGCTGCTGCGCCATGATCTGCGTGTAGCGCTCAAAGTTATCGCGCGTCAGGGGCTTGTCCTGCATGATGCGGGCCGCGAGTTCACGCATTTTCGGTTCGGCACCGCCAGCATCGCCTTCAATCTGTACCCTGGCCACGTGGCCTTCCACCGCAACAACGCGCACCACGCCGCCTTCAAACTCCTGCTGCGGAATAAACACAAACGACAGTGCATAACCGCGCTGCTGGTAAAGCTCTGTGGCCTGTCTCGCCTTTTCAACCAGGTCGGCCACCGTGATGGGTCTGTTTACTAGCGGCTGAAATAACGCGGCTATGTCTTCAAAAGCGATGGCATTGACGCCTGCGATGTCAAAGCGCTGCGGCGTGACTTTGCGGCTGGGCCCCGCCTGTTGCGGCACCTGCGCCTGGCCGATGCCGGTGCGCGCACCGCTGCGTTGCGTAGGCCCGGTTTGCGGCGCAGGCAACTGGTCAACCGGGTTGCCGCCAGTCAACGCCTGGGCAAGCAGCATATCCATGGGCATAAAAAAAACCCCCGCCGTGGCGAGGCAGGCGAGGGTTTTTTGCGAGAGCCGGCAACGTAGCCGGGTAGGCGGGGCTGATGATGTTTTCAATTTGTTCTTGTATTGGTTGTTGGGTCAGTGGAAAAATGGGCAGCGACGGCAAAAGTCCTTAGCGCAGGATGCCGCCCAGAAGGTTGCCCAGCGGTGTCAGCAAACCGCCTTGTGACCCGTCACCGCCCGCACTTGTGCCCCCGGCGGCAACGCCCGCGCCAAGCCCGGCGCCTGCGCCAAGGCCGGCACCGCTGCCGCCAGCAACCCCCGCACCCACGCCGGCACCTACACCTGCGGCCAGCCCGCCTGAACCGACAACAGGCGACAGCAAGCCGCCCTGGGTTGTGCCCAGCAGGCCATCCTTCACACTCCCCGCAGCATTCGTCACCGGCGAGATGATGCCGCCCAGGCTGGTGCCTTTGGGCGCATTGACCGCGCCACCCAGGCTTGACACTGTTGCGCCCGTGGCACTCACGACCTGACCGGTTTCATGCACCACCGGTGTGTTGGTTGACGACACACCATCCCCCACACGCGTCACTACGCCGCCCGTGCGTGTGAGCAGGTTGTCTACCGGCTGACCCAGGCGCGTGGCTTCACCTACGCCCTGTGTGGTCGACGTGACCCTTTCAACAATGGGCACGATTACTCTGCTGCCGCCCTCGGTCACGCGGCGTATCGCGTTGCCGTTGACGGCACCGCCCAGCCGTTCACCTGTGGCACTCACCACGCGGCCTGTGCGGTCAACGACAGTGCCGGCTGTGTTGGTCACGGGCCTGACGATGCCAAGGCCGGTCGCATCATCGATGGCGCTGACTGCATTGCCGCCGCTTGAAACTGCGCGGCCCACCTGCTGTACCGCGCCCGGTACGCCTGAAAGTGTGGGATTCAGCGGGTCGTCAGTACGGCCGATTTGCCCGAGCCCATCACTCGTACCCTGGCCTACCGCACCGACGGCATTGCCGGTGCGTTGCAGTACGCCGCCCAGCCCTGTCGCCACGCCATTGCTGCCGTCGCTCGACACCACGTCTCCGGCAGAAGTCACCACGTTGCCAACACTGTTGAGCACACCACCCAGATTGCTGGCGATGGAGCCGGTTGCATCGTTGGCTGGGCTCACGGTCCTGGCCTGGGCAGATCCGCCACCCGTGCCATCCGTGCCGCCGGATGTGTCAGTGCCGGTACCCGTACCGCCGCCGGCTACCGAACCGCCTGCGCCGGTGCTTGCAGTGCCGCTGCCCGACCCGCCAACGTCCGTTGACAAACCGCCAGAGCCCGCGCAGCCCCCAAGGGCGAGTGACGCAAGGACTGCTGCAGTGATGGCGGCCCGTTTCATATGAGTAGCGTGCGTGTTCATGGCGATCTCCAGTGTGTAAAAAGAACACAAGAGGCAAGTAGCAAGCCATTGGGCGAAAACCTACACCACGACCGGATTTCAAGTGAAAGCTACGGTTTGTCTTCCGTTTTTACCTACGTACTTTGTAGGAAATATTCGCAACTGGATGTCGGTTAGGGGTATGCGCGTAACCGGTGTTACGTGTAGGACGTTACGCTGTACCCATCGCCAACAGGAGCGGGCCGACAACCGCATGCGAGCGGTAAAAATCACAAGGAGGCTGGCATGTGCATCAGGGATTCGCGGCAACCAGGTGACGGGCGGCCGTACCGGTTTTCGGGGGCCAGCCTGTGAGCGCACATCCTCTACATCCGCAGCTGTCCATTCTTGTCTGTGAGGGTGCCGCCGGCTTTTTTGACAGGGTTACAGCCGCCATGGCCGGCAACGGGGTCGGCGTCCAGCGCATCGATACAGTACCCGCCCACTCGCCCGCAACCGCAACGGGCCCTGCCATAGCCATTGTGAGTATCAGCGTGCTGGAGCATGACCGCAGCTGGTATGGTGAGCACGACCTGCGCATCATCTGGGTTGCGCGCCAGCCACCCTCAAGCTACACGCTCGATCCCCTTGGCGGCCGCACCTTGCTGCCGCCCGATTTCACCGACGTGCAACTGCGCGAGATGGTTGCCAGTTTCGCACCCCGTACCCGGGTCATGCCAGGCGTACCGAAAGGCAGGATCGTGGTCGCCAGGTCCCGGGCCATGATCGAACTGCTCGATGAAGTTGCTGCGTTTGCAGACAGCGACCATAACGTGTTGATAGAAGGCGAAACCGGGGTAGGCAAGGAACTGGTGGCAGAAATACTGCATCAGGGACATCACCGCTATTCAAAGGGCGCGTTCATCGCCGTCAACTGCGGCGCGATTCCCGATGGGCTTTTCGAGTCACTGTTCTTCGGCCACACGCGCGGCGCGTTTACCGGCGCGCTGCAGGCGCACAAGGGTTACCTTGAGCAGGCCCATGGGGGCACGCTGTTTCTTGACGAGATCGGCGAGCTTCCCCATTTCCAGCAGGTCAAGCTGCTGCGCGTGCTGCAAAGCGGCGATGTCACGCGCGTGGGCGCAGAAAAAGCCGAGCATTTCGATTTCAGGCTGGTCGCCGCCACCAATCGAAGCCTGCGTGAGCAGGTGCGCAACGGACGCTTCAGGCCCGACCTTTTTTACCGCCTGGCCGTCATCGAACTGCACGTGCCCAACCTCGAGCAGCGCGGGGCCGTCGATAAGGTCGCCATCTTCGAAACACTGCTTTTACATACCCTCGAACCCGACACCAATCACCACTGCAACATCCCGCATTGGCTGACTGAGCAGGTTGGTGTGATGCGCTTTCCCGGCAACGTGAGGCAGTTGCAGAACCTTGCTGAGCGTGTGGGCGTCATCGTGCGCCAGACCAGTGATTGGGACATGCGCCTAATCACACGCGCCATGGAACAGGTTCAGCAATCGGAAGCAGCTGGCGGCGCGAAGCCTCACTTCAACGCCGATGAGCACGACCGCATCCTCGCCGAGCTTGAACGCAACGGCTGGCAGCGTCAGAAAACCGCCGACCATCTGGGCATGAGTCGCAAATCACTCTGGGAAAAAATGCGCAAATACGGCATCGCCGATGACGAAGACCACAGCGGCCGCATGAACTGAACCCCGGGCTGTGCAGGTTTCACGCGTTCACACTTTTACAGGCACACACAGCAGGCAGCCAAACACAAAGGTGTTCGGGTCGATCTCGAAGTCTTCAAGGTAAACCTCCATCGAAGGTTTTTCTTCACGCTGCAGCCCGCTC
Organism: Pseudomonadota bacterium; assembly: GCA_040385325.1. GTDB lineage: Bacteria > Pseudomonadota > Gammaproteobacteria > Burkholderiales > Burkholderiaceae_C > Polaromonas. The sequence continues at coordinate 2,721 of JAZKHN010000261.1, read as the reverse complement.
ATGGGAAGGGCCTGGCCAAACAACGCCATCCACGCCATGCCGATGTGCGCAGCCGTCCCCTTGAAGGGCTGGCAGGCATAACGGCCGCCCTCAAACTGCTGTATCGCCACGCCTGAAGCATCGCCATCTTTCACCTTGAACTTCGCATCGACCTCGATGGCAAGGTCATAGCGGCATTCCTGGGGCGGGGTCACCATCGGGTTATCAAGACTAAGACCGTACATCCTGCGGCGCGGGCTCATCAGGCCCTGCGCTTCGCACCACTGGCCAAAACGCTGCCAGTGCATGGCGATGTCAGGGTGGCCGTAGGGGCCGGTGTAGCGCATATAGGCCAGCCGTGCGGGCGGGAAAGTCTTGATCTCCAGCGACATGGTGTCTCCTTTCATGGGACTGGGTGGGGTAGCCGTCTTTATACCGCTGCCGGGCAGCCCCCGGCCTAATTGGCGACAATAGTGCATCTCCTCAAAGCACCCAAGACCTCACCCATGCCATTGCAATTTGCCGACCGCCTCAACAGCGTCGAAACCTCTGCCATCCGCGAACTCTTCAAACTGCTGGGCAAGCCCGGCATCATCAGCTTTGCCGGCGGCTTTCCTGACCCGGCCATGTTTGACGTGGAGGGCATTCGTGAGGCGTCTGCCAAGGCCCTGCAGGAAGAACCTGGCGGAGCGCTGCAGTACGGCGCGACTGAAGGCTACGAACCCCTGCGTCAGCAGCTCAGCCACTTCATGGCCACCAAGGGCGAAGGCCGGCCCGGCACTGCCGTTACCGTTGCGCCCAATGAACTGATCGTCACCACCGGCAGCCAGCAGGCGCTTGATTTGCTGGGCAAATGCATGATCTCGCCCGGCGACAAGGTGATTGTGGAAGGCCCCACCTTTCTGGCCACCATCCAGTGCTTTCGCCTCTACGGGGCAGAACTCATCAGCGCGCCGGTTGACGGTAACGGCGTCGACACCGAGCAGCTTGAAAAGCTGATCGCCGAACACAAGCCCAAATTCGTTTACCTGATCCCCACCTTCGGCAACCCCAGCGGCGCATTGCTAAGCCTCGAACGCCGCAAGAAGGTGCTTGAGCTGGCCGTCAAATACCAGACGCTGGTGGTTGAAGACGACCCCTATGGCGACCTCTACTTTGGCGATGCACCGCCGCCCTCACTGCTGGCCCTGAGCGCCACCGTGCCCGGCAGCCGCGAGCTGCTCGCTCATTGCGGTTCGCTCAGCAAGGTGCTGTCGCCCGGCCTGCGCGTGGGCTGGATGATTGCGCCCGCCGCCCTCATGGCCAATGCCGTCATGTGCAAGCAGTTCAGCGACGCGCACACCAGCACCTTCGCTCAGGCCACAGCCGCCCAGTACCTCAAGGCCGGCCGCATGCCCGCCACGCTCACCAATGTGCGCAAGGTGTACGCCGAACGCGCCCGCGCCATGGGCGAGGCATTGACCAAAGAACTCGGTGACGCCGTCGAGTTCACGCAGCCGCAGGGCGGCCTGTTCTTCTGGGCCAGGCTCACAGGCAAGGGCGGCAAGGTGAAAGACGCCAGCGAGTTCGCCAAACGCGCGATAGAGCAGGGCGTCGCTTTTGTACCCGGCGCGCCTTTCTTTGCGGCCAACCCTGATCTGTCGACGTTCAGGTTGAGTTTTGCCACAGCCGATGTTGAAAAGATCAAGGAAGGTGTTGCGCGTTTGGGCAAGGCCATCTAGACCTTCCAGCTGTCATGGCGGGCCCGACCCGCAATCCGTGGCTCTGTATCTTCTTTTTAACGTTCAGCTTTTTTATTTCCAGAGGCTTTTATGCGCTCTCGCCTTGTTTACGCAGTCGTTGCTGTTCTCTCAGCAGGTCTCGTCGCCTGCGGTTCAACCGCCAGCGTCAAACTCAACCCGAAGATCGCGGCGACCATCCCGGACAAGACAAGCTTTGTGCTGCTTGACGCACGGCCTGCCGATGACCGCGCGTCCTCCATGAGCAAGGGGTCTTATGGCGAAACCCGCACGTATGGCGACGACACCCTGGTGCCGCCTGTGCCCGACCTGCTCAAGGCATGGCTTCACAACAATGCTTCTACAGAACTGGCAGGCAAGAACATCACGCTGGAGAAATTCACCGTCAGCGTGCTTGACCCGACCGTCATCACCATACAAGGCATGCCAGACGCAGGCCTGGTGGGCAGGGGTTTCGCAGAAATGATGAAGGACAAGCTGGTTTATGTTCGTATCAGCGGCAAGGTCGGTACTGAAGAGTTTTCTGCCAGGGAATCTGCCAGCTTCAAGGCCCGGGTGTCTGAAGACAACGTGCAGGCCACGCTGGTGGGTGCTCTTGACAAAGCCGTGGCAGACATTCGCCGTGCCGCGGCTGTCAAATAAGGCAGGGCAATCGACTTTGCACCGCTTTTTGTACCCCGTCGATTGCGCTTCAGGCCGGCAATGACAGCTGCTAACCGACACGTCTCCCCCAAGTGACCTCTCCCGACCCCGTCTCCGCTGCCACCCGGCGCTCCATACTTCTGCTGTCAACGGCCACGTTCTCCAGCATGGTCACGCAGCGTATCTGCGACGCCATGCTGCCCGAGCTGTCGCGCGTGTTTGCCGTCGGCTTGCCCAAGGCTGCGCAGGTTGTGTCGGTGTTTGCCATCACCTACGGCATTTGCCAGCTCATCTTTGGCCCGCTAGGCGACAGGCTGGGCAAGTACCGCATCGTCACGCTCTGCGCTTTTTTCTGCAGCGT
>JAZKHN010000260.1:0-11087 GCA_040385325.1 Pseudomonadota bacterium | reverse complement strand
GTTTCAGCCCTGATCCGTCTGGCCCTGCGCTTCTCGGCTCCTCTCCAAGGGTTTGTGGGAGCGAAGACGAAGTCCGGACTCTCGCCTCAAGCGCTTTGCGCTTGAGGCTCCCCGAATCCGAATAACTCCCCACCCCGTTGAGGCTGGGCCGAGGAGCGGAGATGGAGACGGCATAAAGGGGAAAAACTTGTTTGAGCGAAGCGAGTTGTTTTTCCCGCCGACGTAATCGAGCACCGCAGGTTGCCCGTAGCGACAGCGAAGGGACCCAGACGGCGGGTCGCCTTTCTTTCCGTTAGGTTTCTTTGGCGAGACAAAGAAAGGTAACTCGCCCGCCGGGGCGAGACCCGGCCTGGTCATGAAAGGCAATGCTCTCAAAGCTAACCCGGCTCAATCCGAATGCAACTCAAACACAAGATTCCGTAACCACAGACTCGCCGGCTCCTTGTGAACCCGCGCATGCCAGAACAGATTGATGGCAATCTGCGGCAACTTGACCGGATGGGGCAGGTAAACAAGATCAAAAGGCTGCACCATGCTGTGCGCCAGCCGCTCAGGAACGGTGGCGACCATGTCGGTCGACTGCAGAATGTGACCGACCGCCACAAAGTGCGGCACCGTCAGTTTGAGCCTTCGTTTCACGGCTTTGCTGTCGATGATCTCGTCGACCTTGCCGTGCCCCGTGCCTGCAGAGACGATGGCCACATGGTCGGCGGCAAAAAAGTCTGACGTCGACATGGCGGCTTTGTCGAGCGGGTGGCCCTTGCGGAACAGGCAGACGTACTTCTGCATGAAAAGCCTGCGCTGAAAGAAGCCGCTGTCGAGCTGCGGCAGCAGGCCGATGGCGAGGTCTATGCGGCCGGCTTCCATGTCGTCCTTGAGCCGGGCCTGGCTGTTGCGCACGGTGGTGATGGTGACCGACGGCGCGATCCCGGCTATTTCCTTCATCAGGCGCGGTAAAAAATAGATCTCGCCGATGTCCGTCATGCCGATACCAAAACGCCGCTGGCTGGTGGCGGGCTCGAAGCTGCTGCTTCGGTTGATGGCGCCATGGATCATGCCCAGCCCGGCGGTCACCGATTCGGCCAGCTGTGCGGCAAAAGGCGTGGGCTCCATGCCGCGGGATGTGCGCAAAAACAGCTCGTCGCCGAACAGCTTGCGCATGCGCGCCAGCGCGTTGCTCACGGCGGGCTGGCCCAGCCCGAGGTTCTCGGCCACCTTCGAAACCTTGCGTTCGATCAGCAACTGGTTGAACACCACCAGCAGGTTGAGGTCCAGATCGTTGAGTTCCACGGTGTCTCCATGATTATTGATTCAGATGATGGTTTTCATTATCTCCATTGCATTGACTGATTTTGCGAGTTGCAGGATCATGGGCGACACGCTACGCAGGTGCCCGTCCCACGCGGGCAAGGAAAACCGGAGACAAGAAATGACCCAGACAACTTTGCCGCCTCTCGAGGCCAATCCGACCTTTCCGTCCGAAGTGCACTGGGAGTCCGACGGCACCAGCCGTATTCCTTTTATGGCCTACACCGGCGATGAGTTGCACAAGAAAGAGCTGGAGCGTTTCTTCTACAAAAACCACTGGTGCTACGTCGGGCTTGAAGCCGAGATCCCAAATCATGGCGACTTCAAGCGCACCGTGATCGGCGAACGCTCGGTCATCATGGCGCGTGGCGGCGATGGTGAGGTCAATGTGGTCGAGAACGTCTGCGCGCATCGCGGCATGCAGTTCTGCCGCGAGCGCCACGGCAACAAGAAAGGTTTTGTCTGCCCGTACCACCAGTGGGGCTACAACCTCAAGGGCGACCTGCTGGGTGTACCTTTCAGGCGCGGCGTGCGGGTGGACGGCAAGGTCAACGGCGGCATGCCGGAGGATTTCAAGACCGCCGACCATGGCCTGAACAAACTGAAGGTCGCCACGCGCGGCGGTGTGGTGTTTGCAAGTTTCGACCACGACATCGAGTCGTTCGAAGACTTCATGGGCCCCACCATCCTCGGCTACTTTGATCGCCTGTTCGACGGACGCAAGCTCACCATCCTGGGCTACAACCGCCAGCGCATTCCCGGCAACTGGAAGCTGATGCAGGAAAACATCAAGGACCCCTACCACCCGGGCCTGCTTCACACCTGGTTTGTGACCTTCGGCCTCTGGCGCGCCGACAACAAGTCAGAGCTGAAGATGGACGCGCACCACCGCCATGCGGCCATGATCTCGACGCGCGGCAGCGCCGGCAAGTCGGAGCAGGTCACGCAAGTCTCCAGCTTCAAGGAAAGCATGGAACTGAACGACCCGCGCTTTCTCGACATCGTGCCCGAACCCTGGTGGGGCGGGCCGACAGCGGTGATGATGACGCTGTTCCCCAGCGTCATCCTGCAGCAGCAGGTCAACAGTGTCTCGACGCGCCACATTCAGCCATTGGGTCATGGCAAGTTTGATTTTGTCTGGACACACTTCGGGTTTGAAGAAGACACACCCGAGATGACGCAGCGCCGCCTGCGCCAGGCCAACCTCTTCGGCCCGGCGGGTTTTGTGTCGGCAGACGACGGCGAAGTCATCGAGTTCTCGCAGCAGGGCTTTGAGCAGAAGCCGTTTCACCGCACGCTGGCAGAACTAGGCGGTCGCGGTGTGGAAGACACCGACCATATGGTGACCGAGACCTTGATACGCGGCATGTACGAGTACTGGCGCAAAGTAATGGAAGCCTGAACATGATTTCCATCGATTTCCAGGATTACTTCCAGCTCACGCAGCTCTACGCCAGCTACGCCAAGGCCGTCGATTCAGGCGACTGGGATTTGTGGCCCGAGTTTTTTACCGAAGAATGCTCCTACAAGCTCATGCCGCGCGAGAACCACGAGCGCGGCTTCCCGCTGGCCACCTTGATGTTCGAAAGCAAGGGCATGCTCAAAGACCGCGCCTACGGCATCCGCGAGACGCTGTTCCATGACCCCTACTACCAGCGCCATGTGGTCGGCGCGCCCGTCATTCACAAGGCAGACGGCCAGCGCTTTGAAAGCGAAGCCAACTACGCGGTCTTTCGGACCAAACTCTCGCAGGAGAGCACGGTGTTCAACACCGGCCGTTATATCGATGTGGTGGTCAAAACGCCGGACGGGCTGAAGTTCGAATCCCGCCACTGCATCTACGACAGCGAGATGATCCCGAACTCCATCATTTACCCGATTTGAAAAATCATGCGCCACTGGAGGCGTAAAGCATCGCTGCCAGAGGGCGCGGCACGCCTTTGCGCCGTGTCAGCGTTACTGCTTTTTCCTGGTGCGGGAAGGTGTTTTTTTCACTGGCTTGTTATGCAGTTCGGCCTGTATTTGCGCATTGGCCAGTGCTGTCCATTTATTGATGGCGGTTTTGTACTGCGCCTCATCGTGATTCCAGAAACGGTTGACCGCCATGCCGCGTACGAGGTTGAGGCTCATATTCATGAAGCCTGTTGCGGTTAATTTGGGGACCCCTGATTTCTCAAAAACCTCAAGCCAGATGTCGTCGCAGGTAGCCCTGTAGTGGGCCATCACGGGAAGAATCTGCGCCATCAGGCCTGGGTCGGTTCTGGCCACCATGACAACTTCCAGGGCGGCAATAAACGGCCATTCGAAGTAGACGCTGATGCAGTCGGCGATGTAGCCTTCCAGCGGATTGCGCACCGCATCGTCTGTTTGTGCCACGCGCTGGCCCCTGACGATGCACTCGTCATAAACCATTGATGTTGCAGCTACAACCAGTTCCTCTTTTGTAGCGTAGTGGTGCATGAGTGCGCCATACGAAAGACCTGCGGTTTTGGCCACCTCTTTGGTCGTCAAGCCTCCGTAGCCATCCCGCAAAAGCACCTGGATCGCGGCATTGAGCAGCTTGCTTTTGGCGTCGCGCGTCCGGTCCTCCTGGCGTCGCCTGACGACGGGTGCCGAGGGTTGCGGCGCACCTGCCGATCTGACGGTGTTGTCTGCTTTTGGTTGTCGCGTCTTCATTTGATTTCCTGGGCGGCTCCGCCGTGTAAGGCACTCATAGCATTTTTCCGTTGGTTCGACAAGATGGTTTTAACTTACATACCAATCAGTCTGTTTCTTTGTAAACTGGCGCCGCCACGCGATTATGAAGGCACGAGATTTTCATATTGCTGTGTGCGTGATCAAACCTACGAAAAACCAGGAGACAAGAATGAAGACAGCCAAATTAAGTCACTTCGTCGCTGCTGCTGTGGCTGTCGGCGCATGTGTCTGCGCCCATGCACAGACGCCCGTCAAGCTTGGGTTCCTCGCCGAACTGACCGGCCCCCTTGCGGCTTTGGGCCGTGACCAGCTCGACGCTTTCATGCTGGTGGTCGAACGCAATGGCGGAAAGCTGGGCGGCGTACCCGTTCAGGTGGTGACTGAGGACACCCAGATGAAACCCGAGGTTGCCAGTCAGGCCGCACGCAAGCTGGTTGAGAAGGAGAACGTTCCCATCATCGTCGGCATCCAGGTATCCAACACCATGCTGGCGATACACAAGTACATCACTGACAAGCAGGTTTTCCTGATCGGAACGAATGCCGGACCCTCGCAGATTGCAGGTGCCCAGTGCTCGCCCTACCAGTTCATCACGTCTTGGCAGGGAGACCAGGCGGCTGAAGCCATGGGTATGTATGCCACGTCAAAGGGCTACAAAAAAGTGGTTGCACTCGCACCCAACTTCCAGGCCGGCAAGGACGTGATTGCAGGCTTCAAGCGCTTCTACAAGACGCCACTGGTCAATGAGGTTTACACACCGCTGTCGCAACTGGATTTCTCTGCAGAGCTTTCCGAGGTTGCGCAAAGCAAGCCCGACGCAGTTTTTGCCTTTTACCCGGGCGGACTGGGCATTGCCTTTGTCAAGCAGTACCAGCAGGCAGGTCTCGTCAGCAAGATGCCGCTGTTGTCGACGTTCATCGTTGACGCCATCAGCCTGCCCGGCCTGAAGGACTCTGCCTTGGGAATGATCACGGCCAACTTCTGGGCACCTGATTTTCCCAATGAATCAAGCAAACGCTTCGTGAGCGAGTTCGAGAAAAAGTACAACCGCATTCCGTCCAACTACGCAGCGCAGAGCTATGACGCGGCACTGCTTCTTGACTCTGCCATGGCGAAGGTGAAGGGCAATGTTTCGGACAAGGCTGCCTTCAACAAGGCCTTGAAGGCTGCTGAGTTTGCATCGGTGCGGGGCGCATTCAAGTTCGGCAATAACAACTTTCCCATCCAGGACATGAGTGTGTTCGAAGTCGCCAACGACGCCGCCGGACGCACCAGCCTTAAAACGATTGCCACGCCCATGAAGAAGAGTGCCGACGCCTATCACCAGTTGTGCCCGATGAAATGACCGGCCAGCGCGCTGCCCCAGTGCGCATTTCTGACACACAAAGGAAGAGAACATGAAGTATTTGATGAATGCCTGGTACGTGGCCTGCTGGAGCGATGTGGTCAGGGAGGGTGAGATGTTTCACCGCAAGCTGCTGGAGCAGGACGTGGTCTTTTACCGGCAGGCCGGCGGCCAGGCGGTCGCACTGCAGGACCGTTGCCCCCACCGTTTCATCCCCCTGCATCTCGGCAAGATCGTGGCCGGAAAGATTGAGTGTGCCTACCACGGCCTGCAGTTCGACTGCACCGGGAAATGCGTTCTCAACCCCCATGGAGACGGCAAGATTCCTGCCGCTGCGAAAGTACGCAGCTACCCGGTTGAGGACCGGTACGGGATGCTGTGGATATGGATGGGTGCTGACGAGCCTGACGCTTCACTCATACCGAAATACGAGATGCTCATGCAGCCGGAAGAGTACAAGACCAACAGGGGCAACATCGTCATCGACGCCAATTACGAACTGATCGGCGAAAACCTGCTGGACCTGAGCCACGTCGCGTTCCTGCATGGCGGCCTGCTGGGCAGTCCCCAGATGACTGCGGCAGAGCCTTCGGTAAGGGAAGAGGGCGATGCGCTTTATATAGACCGCTGGATGCCCAATGTGGACGTGCCCAGCGTGTTCGACATGCTCTACAAGCGCGACGGTGCAATGGTCGACGCCTGGCAGAACATCGGCTGGTTTCCGCCTGCTGCATTTCTTCTCGATGCGGGCGTCAAGGCGCCGGGGGGTGAGCGTGAAAACCGCGGCTGGCTCTACGGCATACACATCCTCACGCCAGAGACAGATCGCACCACCCACTATCACTTTGCGTCGGCAACCCCACGCGGCGGTGCGGAACTGGATGAAATCAGCAATGCGCAGCTCGGCGAAATGCGCCGTATTGCCTTCGAGGACCAGGACAAGCCCATCCTGAATGCGCAACAGGCTGCCTTGGGTGACTCTGACTTCTGGTCGCAGAAGCCGGTCCTGCTGTCCGTCGATGTGGGTGCAGTGCGCTTCAGGCGCCGCCTGGAGGCCATGCTCAGAAAAGAGCAGGACAAGGCAGAAACCGTCAGGGCGCCGGCCAGGCAGGCAAGCGTGCAATCTGCAGACTGAGTGCAGACCAGATGAGCTCGTCACTACTTCTATCGCAACTGCTGAACGGTCTGCAACTGGGCGTGTTGCTTTTTCTCCTGGCCGCCGGCCTGACCCTGGTTTTCGGCATCATGAGTTTTGTCAATCTGGCGCATGGCTCTCTCTACATGCTGGGCGCCTACTTTGGCGCTTATGGATTTAACCGCTTCGGCTCGCTGTTCGCTGCCTTGTGTGTGGCGGCAGGTGGTTGCATTGCTGTCGGCCTTATCCTGGAGAGGGCAGTGGTTTCAAGACTCTACAGCCGAAGCCACCTTGACCATGTGCTGGCCACATTTGGCCTGGTCATGTTTTTCAGCGAGCTGTCGCGCCTGGTGTGGGGGCCGACGCCGTATTTCGTCTCCCTGCCAGCGTGGCTGGGCGGCAGTGTGGAGATGTTCGGATTCAGCTATTCGTCTTACCGCCTGATGATCATCGGCATTGGCCTGGCGGTGGCGGTGGGCTCCTATATGCTGATTCACAAGACGCGGCTGGGCATGCTCATCCGGGCGGGTTCGGTCAACCCGAAGCTGGTCGGGGCTCTGGGCATCAATATCAATCTGCTCAATGGCTTGCTGTTTGCGCTGGGCGCTGCACTGGCCGGCATCGCGGGGGCGATGGCGGGGCCCATCCTGGCCATTCAGGCAGACATGGGCGACGCGATCATTGTCACCACGCTTGTCGTCATCGTCATAGGAGGTATTGGTTCGGTCAGTGGTGCCTTCTACGCGGCGCTGATTGTGGGTTTGGTGGATACCCTGGGCCGGGCCTACATCCCGATGCTGCTGCGCGAACTCACAGAGCGCTCCTTTGCAAATGCCGCAGGGCCGGCTTTGGCTTCCATGTCCGTGTATCTGCTGATGGCCATCGTGCTTGCCGTCAAGCCACAGGGACTGTTTCCCCGCAAGACATGACAGGTCGCAAAAAAATGAAAATGAGCTGGAGTTTGGTCCTGCCCGTCACCGTGTTTGTTGCGTTGGCTGTCCTGCCGTTCTGGGCACAGGCAACGAAAGAAACTTTCTACATCAGCATGGCTGCACGAGTGATTGTTTACGCCATCGCCTGTACCGCCTTGAACCTGGCACTCGGCTACGGCGGCCTTATCAGCTTTGGCCATGCGCTGTTTCTTGGGCTCGGTGGTTATGCGGTTTCCATTTCAGCCAACGCGGGATTCGGCAGCGGCTTTCTTCACCTGGGGTTGACGGTTGCAGTCTGCGGATTGGTGGCACTGATCACAGGCTTGATTAGTCTGCGCACCTCCGGCATCGCGTTCATCATGATCACGCTGGCGTTTGCCCAGATGGGCTACTTCCTGTTCATCAGCCTGAAGCAGTATGGGGGTGACGACGGCCTGCCAGTATCTGTGACCAGCAAATTTTTTGGTTGGGATCTCGGTGACCCCGCAAAGTTGTACTGGACCTGCCTGATATTCCTTGTGCTGGTGACGTGGTGGGCCGCGCGTGTGAGGAACTCGCCCTTCGGCATGGTGCTGCGTGGCGCCGAGCAGAACGCCCGTCGTGTCCGGGCGCTGGGGTTTTCGCTTCTGCGCTACCAGATCGTTTTGTATGTTGCGTCCGGAGTTGTTTGCGGCATCGCTGGCATGCTACTGGCCAATCTTACGGCGTTTACATCGCCGAGTAATATGTCGTGGCATGTCTCCGGGGAGTTGATTGTCATGCTGGTGATAGGCGGTGTCGGTTCCGTATTCGGGCCACTTCTGGGAGCGCTCACTTACCTCGGCTTTGAAGAGTGGGCCAAGGGGCAGACCCAGCACTGGATGGTATTTTTTGGACCAGCCATTGTGCTGATTGTCCTGCTGGGCAAGGGTGGCGTTGTGGGCCTGCTGGCTAGGATGGACAAAGTCATGGAGCACAGGCGCAAGCTGGCACCGGCTTCGGCGGCCCCTGATGCTGCCGAAAGGAGTGCGGCATGACCGTTCTTCTTGAGACCCGTGGACTGGTCAAGCGTTATGGCGCGCTTTTGGTGACAAGTGACGTTGCCATGAATGTTCGTGCCGGGGAAATTCACGCCATCATCGGGCCTAACGGGGCTGGCAAGAGCACCCTGATCAACCAGCTCAGCGGAGAGTTGGTGTCCGACAGCGGTACTGTCACCTTCAGGGGCCAGGACATCACCGCTATGCCGGTTCATGCCCGGGCCCGGCTGGGGGTGATGCGCTCCTACCAGATCACCTCGGTTTTTGAACAGTTCACGGTGCGTGAGAACGTCGCGTTGGCCGCACTCGGTGCTCGTGCCCACGGCTTTACGTTCTGGCGCGCCCTTGCAGCTGATGCGAGGCATCAGGCTGCTGTTGACAGGGCGCTTGAAGACACCGAACTCCTGGCCAAGCAGGATGTTCCCGTGGACGAACTGGGTTATGGGGAGCGGCGCCAGCTGGAGCTGGCCATGGCGCTGGCTGCAGGTCCCAAAGTGTTGTTGCTCGATGAGCCGATGGCGGGCATGAGCCCGCAGGAGTCTGCCAAGGTGGTGGCCCTGCTTAAAAAGCTCAAGAAGAGCTACGGCATTGTTCTGATAGAGCATGACATGGATGCTGTATTCGCTTTGGCCGACCGGATCACCGTGCTCGTCTACGGCAAGGTGATGTTGACCGGAACAACAGAGCAGATTCGAAATGATCCCCAGGTCAAGGCGGTCTATCTGGGCGAGGAAACGACGCTGGCCGGGGCTGCATCATGAGCGGAAATTCATTGTTGACAGTTGATGGATTGCAGGCCTCTTACGGGCATGCGCAGGTCCTCTTCAATGTGTCGTTCAAGGTTGGAGTCGGCGAGGTCATCACCCTGCTGGGCAGAAACGGCATGGGCCGGTCTACCACCGTGAAATGCCTGTTCGGGCTATTGCCCGTCAAGGGCGGGCAGATGTCCTTCAAGGGCTCTGCGATCGCGCAGTTGCCTTCTTATCTGATTGCGCGGCTCGGATTGGGGCTGGTACCGGAAGGGCGCCAAGTGTTTTCCAACCTCTCGGTAGAAGAGAACCTGGTCGCCACCGCCAGAACGCGGCGCGCAAAAGAGTTTGGACTTTCACCCTGGACCCTGAAACGCGTGTATGGGTTTTTTCCACGGCTGGAGGAACGCAAAAACAATCTGGGCTCCCAATTGTCAGGCGGGGAGCAGCAGATGCTCGCCATTGGCCGGGCGCTGATGACCAACCCGGACCTCATGGTGCTGGACGAAGCCACGGAAGGCCTGTCACCGCTGATACGCCAGGAAATCTGGCGTTCCCTTCAACTGCTGAAGCGCGAAGGACTTTCGCTGATCGTGATCGACAAGAACCTCGACGCGCTCATGCCACTTGCCGATCAGCACTACATCCTGGAAAAGGGCGAGGTGGTCTGGCATGGCGATTCTGCTGCGCTTCAGTCTGATCAGGGCACGGTACATCGCTATCTGGGCGTATAAGCGCTTTCAATGAAGACGGGTGTCCGGCATTTTTTTATGTGTGTGGTTTAAGGGGTGGTTGTGAGTACAGATGTGGGCGTGATCAAGGTCAGGGTGCGAAGCAAATGTGTTGAAGCGTCCAGCATCTGCAGTTTTGAGCTGGTCAGAACGGATGGTGGTGTCTTGCCCGGTTTTTCTGCAGGCTCCCATATTGATGTGCACCTTCCCGACGGCATCATTCGTCAGTACTCGCTGTGCAACGAGCCGTCGGAGCAGCATCGTTATGTGATCGCTGTGCTTGAAGACGCTGCATCGCGCGGTGGCTCGAAAGCTATGCACGAACTCGTTCATGAAGGCAGCGAGCTTGTGATCAGCACGCCGAGGAATCATTTCCAGCTGGCGCATCCGCCGCAAAAGAGTCTCTTGCTGGCTGGCGGCATCGGCATCACGCCGGTACTTTGCATGGCCGAACGCCTGTCTGCACTGGGTGAGTCGTTTGAACTGCATTACGGTGCGCGGTCCGAAGCGGCCATGGCCTTTCGTGAGCGCATTGCCGGGTCGGCCTTTGCGCAGCATGCGCATTTTCATTTCGACGATGGCGCGCCGGCCCAGAAGTTTGATCTCGGCGCCTTGCTGGGAAACCCCGGGGCGGACACCCATTTATATGTGTGTGGGCCGAAGGGCTTCATGGATGCGGTTCTCAACACGGCCCGTTCCGCAGGGTGGCCGGAAGCACGCTTGCACTACGAGTTTTTCAGCGCCGCTGTGACCCGGTCTGATGCTGATGGCAACTTTGAGGTGAAGCTTGCCAGCTCGGGAAAGTGCATCACGGTACACAAGGACAAGACGGTCGTGCAGGCTTTGGCCGCAGCGGGGGTAGACGTTCTGGTGTCCTGCGAGCAGGGCGTGTGTGGCACCTGCCTGACACGCGTTCTTGAAGGCGAATGTGACCACCGAGACATGTACCTCACTGAAGAAGAGCAGGCCAAAAACGACCAGTTCACCCCCTGTGTTTCGCGCGCCAGATCACCGGTGTTGGTTTTGGATCTCTAGGGCCTTTTTCTTGTTTCAGTCACTCACAACACCAACCACCAGGAGACAAATCACATGACAGCAAACAACAGAGGCGTCGTCTACGTCGAGCAGGGCAAGGTAGAGGTCAGGGCCATCGACTACCCCAAGCTCCTGA
>JAZKHN010000259.1:0-2583 GCA_040385325.1 Pseudomonadota bacterium | reverse complement strand
GGCGCGCTGGTGAGCTGGGCCGTCATCATGGATGGCGGCGTGCAGATCAATGCCCGCGGCGAACGCTTTCACGACGAAAGCCATGGCTATTCCGAAGCATCGGTGCAGGTGCTGGCCCAGCCCGGCGGCGTGGCGTGGAATGTGTTTGACCAGCACACACTGGACCTGGCGCGCGGCTTCCCCGATTTCTGCGATGCAGAAGGTGCAGGCGCGCTGAAGTCATGTCCCGACCTCACGTCGCTTGCAAAACTCATCGGCTGCCACGTGCAAATTCTGGAGTCGACACTCAATGCAGTGTCACCGGGCACACCCGACCATCATGGGCGTGTGTTCACACGCGAGCTGAATGCGCCATATTTCGCCATCAAGGTCACGGGCGCGCTCTTCCATACGCAGGGTGGGCTTGACATTGACCAGCACTGCCATGTGCTGCGTGAAGACGGCTCTGCCTTCAACACGCTGCTGGCGGCAGGTGGCGCAGCCCGAGGTGTGTCGGGTAATGCCGTCTGGGGTTACCTCTCGGGCAATGGCCTGCTCAGTGCGATTGCCGGCGGCGCGATTGCAGCGGCCACCATCACCCAATCACAAACTCAAGGGCAGCCTGCATGAGCCATCCCGACCTGAAAACCCGGCTTGCACAGCCATCGCCCTTGCTTGCACCTGGCGTGTACGACGCGCTCAGCGCACTGGTGGCGCAGCAGGCCGGTTTCGAGGCGCTATACCTTTCAGGTGCCTCCATTGCCTACACATCCCTGGGTCGCTCCGACATCGGCCTCACGACGTATTCAGAAGTCCAGCAGGTTCTTTCAAATATCACCGCAAGGGTTGATCTGCCCGTTATCGTTGATGCCGACACAGGCTTTGGCAATGCACTCAACGTGATGCGCACCGTCAGGGGCTTCGAGCGCGCGGGGGCAGCCATGATCCAGCTGGAAGACCAGACCTTTCCCAAACGCTGTGGACACCTGGACGGCAAGTCAGTGGTGAGCACGCAGGAGATGACGGGCAAACTCAAGGCCGCACTTGATGCAAGGCAGTCGCCTTCAACGCTGATCCTGGCGCGCACGGATGCGGTAGCCACCGAGGGCCTCGACGCAGCGCTTGAACGCGCCGAGCGTTACCTTGAATGCGGCGTCGACGCCCTGTTCATTGAAGCGCTGCGCACGCCCGAACAGATGGACGCAGCTTGCCAGCAGTTTGCATCGCGCATCCCGCTGCTGGCCAACATGGTCGAGGGCGGCAAGACACCGGTGCAGAGCGCCGGAGAACTGGGTCGGAGAGGTTTCAAAATCGTCATCTTCCCTGGTGGCACCGTGCGCGCTGTGACGCACACGCTTCAGGGCTACTACGCCAGCCTGCAGAAGCAACAGACCACGGCGCCCTGGCAATCAGCCATGCTTGATTTCGACGGTCTCAATGAAGTGATCGGCACGCCTGACCTTCTGGAGACGGGAAAGAAATACGAGTAGGCCCCGGTCGGCGCCAGGCCGAAAGCACATCCGCTGCAGCACACACATCGCCCAGAAAAAGCCGGATGTTGGTGAGCGCTGCTTCGTGCAGTGAAGGCGTGTGGGACGCCACGGCGTCATGCGGAACGATGCAGAAATACCCGGCCGAGTGTGCATCGCGCACCGTGGACTCCACGCAGACCTGGGTCGTCACACCGCCGAAGACCACCGACTGCACCTTGAGCGCCTGAAGAACGCTGTGCAGGTCTGTATTGGCGAAGCCGCTGTAAGTGTGTTTGGTGATGATTTCCTCGCCTGACAGTGGCGCAATGCCAAACCACTCTGCGCCCCAGGTGCCCGGCTTGCAGCACTCGGCAGTGATACCCCTGGCCTGTGACACCCCGGCCATGGAAGGCGGAATTTTGTCAAACGAATAATCTGCCCGTACCCAGATCACCGGCACGCCCGCATGGCGCGCTGCGTCAATCAATGCCTGCAATTGAGGAACAAGCCCGGCACCAGCCGCAACGTCCTTGCCGGCCACGATATCGATGTAGCCCCCGGCGGCGCAAAAATCGTTTTGCATGTCAATCAGTACGAGCGCAGACCGGCGCGGTGCCAGTTTGTCTGCCAGTTCAACCGGTAGGGTGTTCTGCGTCATGTGGGGGCAAGCTTCGTCAGGTGGTGTACTCGGGAGGCACCACTATGCCGCAGTTCACCGCAGGGTGCTTCCTGGCTTGAATGCTGGCTTTTAACGTACACAGTAATTTTTGCCGTATACATTAAAAAAATTTGAGCGGGCGAGCGGGCGTGCGACCTAAATGGCATTGGAAGGCCTGAAACGAGACAAAAAGGCAATTTCAGACAACGAATCGGGCTGCAAACCAATGGATACAAGCATAATTAGCTATGAATTTTATAGCATTAAGCCGGCATCCACGCAGCACCTGCTGCGGGCCACCGGGCCCTGTGCAGCTTGCATTTCAGGCCAATAGCGGTCGTGTCAGATCGCCAACACGGACGTGACGCCACGACGCTGTCATGCCTTAAGGAGAAAATCCCGGTTAAACCAGATCGTTGTTTGGTGCGGCTGGCGGGGATCGAACCCACGACCCTTGGCTTCGGAGGCCAATAC
>JAZKHN010000258.1:0-2745 GCA_040385325.1 Pseudomonadota bacterium | reverse complement strand
GGTTATTTCACGGGCGGCACGGTGCACATCGTCATCAACAACCAGATCGGCTTCACCACCTCCGACCCGCGCGACAGCCGCTCGACGCTGTATTGCTCCGATGTCGTCAAGATGATCGAAGCGCCTGTGCTCCACGTCAACGGTGACGATCCTGAAGCCGTGGTGCTGGCGACCCAGCTGGCACTCGAGTTCCGCATGGAATTCCAGAAAGACGTCGTGGTTGACATCATCTGCTTCCGCAAGCTGGGCCACAACGAGCAGGACACGCCTGCACTGACCCAGCCGCTGATGTACAAAAAGATTGCCCAGCACCCTGGCACCCGCAAGCTGTACGCCGACAAGCTGTCGGCACAGGGTTTTGGCGACACGCTGGGCGACGACATGGTCAAAGCCGTGCGCGCCGCACTCGACGCAGGCAAGAGCACCTTTGACCCGGTCATCACCAACTTCAAGAGCAAGTATGCGGTGGACTGGAGCCCGTACCTCGGCAAGAAGTGGACGGATGCCGGCGACACCGCGCTGCCCATGGCCGAGTGGAAGCGTCTCGCTGAAAAAATCACGACCATCCCCGCAACTGTGGCGCCTCACCAGCTGGTCAAAAAGGTTTACGACGACCGTGCAGCCATGGGGCGCGGCGATGTGCCGGTGGACTGGGGCATGGGCGAGCACATGGCGTTCGCATCGCTGGTGGCCAGTGGCTACCCGGTGCGTTTGTCCGGGGAAGACTGCGGGCGGGGCACATTTACACACCGCCATGCCGTCATCCATGACCAGAATCGCGAGAAGTTCGACACCGGCACCTATGTGCCGCTGCAAAACGTGGCCGACCAGCAGGCACCGTTTGTGGTCATTGACTCCATCCTGTCTGAAGAGGCGGTGCTGGCTTTCGAATACGGCTATGCCTCCAACGACCCCAACACCCTGGTGATCTGGGAAGCGCAGTTCGGCGATTTCGCCAACGGCGCTCAGGTCGTGATCGACCAGTTCATTGCATCCGGTGAAGTCAAGTGGGGCCGCGTCAACGGCATCACGTTGATGCTGCCGCACGGTTATGAAGGCCAGGGCCCTGAGCACAGCTCGGCGCGCCTTGAGCGCTTCATGCAGCTGTCGGCCGACACCAATATGCAGGTGGTTCAGCCGACGACTGCCAGTCAGATCTTCCACGTGTTGCGCCGCCAGATGGTGCGCAACCTGCGCAAGCCGCTGATCATCATGACGCCGAAGTCGCTGCTGCGTAACAAGGATGCGACCTCGCCGCTGTCCGAGTTCACCAAGGGCGGTTTCCAGACCGTGATCCCCGAGCAGAAGGAAGACGTCATCAAAAAGGCCGACAAGGTCAAGCGCATCGTGGCCTGCTCCGGCAAGGTGTATTACGACCTTGCCAAGAAGCGTGAAGAAAAAGGCCATGACGACACGGTGCTGATCCGTATCGAGCAGCTCTACCCCTTCCCGCACAAGGCGTTTGCCGCCGAGCTCAAGAAGTACCCCAACGCCACCGACATCGTGTGGTGCCAGGACGAGCCGCAAAACCAGGGCGCATGGTTCTTTGTGCAGCACTACATCCACGAAAACATGCTCGAAGGCCAGAAGCTGGGTTATTCCGGCCGTGCGGCGTCCGCTTCACCTGCGGTGGGTTATTCACACCTGCACCAGGAACAGCAAAAAGCGCTGGTCGAGGGCGCATTCAGCAAGCTCAAGGGTTTTGTACTGACCAAATAAGGTCACTGCCGGCCCCACACAAATACACAAGAAACACTGAAAGAAATACATGGCTATCGTAGAAGTCAAAGTCCCCCAGCTGTCTGAATCCGTGGCGGAAGCCACCATGCTGCAGTGGAAGAAAAAAGTCGGAGACGCCGTTGCAATCGATGAAATCCTGATCGAGATCGAGACCGACAAGGTCGTGCTGGAGGTGCCAGCACCTTCTGCAGGCGTCATCACCGAAATACTGGTGGCCGATGGCGGCACGGTGACTGCCGAGCAGCTCATCGCAAAAATCGACAGCGAAGGCAAGGGCGCTGCGACTGCCCCGGCCCCGGCTGCTGCCGCAGCGGCGCCAGCGCCTGCACAGGCTGCTGCACCTGCTCCGGCGCCTGCCGCAACTGGTGGTGCTATGGCTGGTGTACCCATGCCTGCCGCTGCGAAGCTGATGGCAGACAACAACATGGCCGCTGGCTCTGTTGCCGGCACAGGCAAGGATGGCCGCGTGACCAAGGGTGATGTGCTGGGTGCTGCATCGCAACCCGCAGCCGCAGTGATTCCTACCGGCGCGCCGACCAAGTCCCTGCCGCAGGTTTCTGCACCCGCCCGGGCATCCGACCTCGGCGACCGCCCAGAGCAGCGGGTGCCCATGAGCCGCCTGCGCGCGCGTATCGCCGAGCGCCTGCTGCAATCGCAATCGACCAACGCCATCCTGACCACCTTCAATGAAGTCAACATGGCACCGGTCATGGACATGCGCAAGCGCTTCCAGGAAAAGTTCGAAAAAGAGCACGGCGTCAAGCTCGGCTTCATGAGCTTTTTCGTCAAGGCCGCGGTTCACGCCCTCAAGAAATACCCTGTGCTGAACGCCTCAGTGGACGGCAATGACGTCGTCTATCACGGTTACTTCGACATTGGTATCGCCGTCGGTTCGCCGCGCGGTCTGGTGGTGCCCATCCTGCGCAATGCAGACCAGATGAGCTTTGCAGACATCGAAAAGAAGATCGCTGAATTCGGCCAGAAGGCCAAGGACGGCAAGCTGGG
>JAZKHN010000257.1:0-3316 GCA_040385325.1 Pseudomonadota bacterium | reverse complement strand
ATCATGTCCATGCTGACCCTGCCCACCATGCGCGTGCGCACGCCATCGACGAGCACGGGTGTGCCGGTCGTGCAATGGCGGGGGTAGCCGTCGGCATAACCGCAGGCGACCACGCCTATACGCAAGGGGCCGTCGGCCGTGAAGCTGGAGCCGTAACCCACGGTGTCACCAGCCTGCAGCTCCTGAACGCCTATGATTTTTGAGGCCAGTGTCATAGTGGGCAGCAAGCCCCACTCCTCCGCACTGCGCTCGGGGAAGTCAGGTGCGCTGCCATACACCGCAATGCCGGGGCGTATCCAGTCCGACTTGAGCTCCACGGCATCTGCATGGCGAAGAGCCGCTGCGCTGTTGCTCAGGCTGCGCTCGCCGGGCAGGTCATGTGTGACAGCTTCAAAGGCCGCGACCTGCGCGGCGATGCCCTTGGCCCCATCTGCATCCGAGAAATGTGTCATCAGCGAAATCTCTTCAACCTGCGGCAGCGCATTGAGCCGCGTCCACGCGGCGCGGTAGCGTTCGGGCGTGAAGCCGAGGCGGTTCATGCCCGAGTTCATTTTCAGGAACACGCGGTGCGGCAGCTGCGTCTTGTGCGTGGCCAGCATGTCGATCTGCTCGTTGCAATGAACCACATGCCACAGGCCCAGGCGCGAACACAGCTCAAGGTCGCGCGCTTCAAAGCAGCCTTCGAGCAGCAGGATGGGGCCGCGCCAGTCGAGTGCGCGCAGGCGCTGCGCCTCAAGCAGGTCAAGCAGCGCAAAGCCGTCGGCACTGCGCAGGCCTTCAAATGTGTGTTCTATGCCGTGGCCATAGGCGTTGGCCTTGACGATGGCCCAGACCCGCGCATCAGGCGCCGCCGTGCGCATGCGCGCCAGGTTATGCGCCAGGGCGGCGGTATGTATGGTGGCAAGTATGGGGCGGGGCATTCGGGTAAATGATGACGGCAGCAGCTCAATCAGGTGCGTTGTGAAAGTGCCTGTGTATTTTGACAACCGGAAGAATCAGGGTAAGCCCGGGGCTGAAGTTTACAAACCGGATTTAAGTGCTTTACAAACCTTCTCTATGAATTTTGACAGCAGCCCCCATGCTATAAACCACCTTGGTCTGGAGACACCCCCCAATTTTGTAGCAGCCAACGCGCTGGTGCATGCCCACGAAGTGACACACGAAGTTTAATGAAGCGCGGTTTTTACACCATCATGGCAGCCCAGTTTTTCAGCTCGCTGGCTGATAACGCGCTGTTTGTGGCCGCCGTCGAGCTGCTCAAGACCAGTGGCGCGCCCAAGTGGCAGCCAGCGGCGCTGGTGCCGATGTTTGCGCTGTTTTATGTGGTGCTCGCACCATTTGTGGGCGCATTTGCGGACTCGCAGCCCAAAGGCAAGGTGATGTTCATCAGCAATGCCATCAAGGTGGTCGGCTGCCTGATGATGCTGTTCGGCACGCATCCCCTCATGGCCTATGCGATCGTCGGTCTCGGCGCTGCCGCCTACTCTCCTGCCAAGTACGGCATCCTGACCGAACTGCTGCCCTCATCACAGCTGGTCAAGGCCAACGGCTGGATCGAAGGACTGACCATTGCGTCCATCATTCTCGGCGTGCTGCTGGGCGGCCAACTGGTGGGATACCACATTTCTTCACGACTGCTGGCAGTGGACCTCCCGTTTCTGGAAACCGGTGTCGACACCGCGCCCGAAGCCGCGATTGCCGTGCTGATAGTGCTCTACGCCATCGCCGCGTGGTTCAACACCCGCATACCGGATACCGGCGTCGAGATGCGGCCCATGCCGCGCAACAAGCTTGAGCTGCTGCCCGATTTCTGGAACTGCAACTCGGCCCTGTGGCGCGACAAGCTGGGACAGATCTCGCTGTCGACCACCACGCTGTTCTGGGGGGTGTCAGGCAACCTGCGCTACATCGTGCTGGCCTGGAGCGCAGCCGCTTTGGGCTACAGCACCACGCAGGCCTCGTCTCTGGTCGGCGTCGTGGCCATAGGCACGGCGGTGGGCGCCGTGGTCGCGTCGATGAAGATGCGTCTGGACCAGGCCACCAGCGTCATGCCGCTGGGCATCGCCATGGGTGTGCTGGTCATTTTGATGAACTTCATCAGCAATGTCTGGGTGGCCGCGCCCTTCCTGATTTTGCTGGGCGGCCTGGGCGGCTTCCTGGTGGTGCCCATGAACGCGTTGCTGCAGCACCGCGGCCACAACCTCATGGGTGCAGGGCGCTCGATTGCCGTGCAGAACTTCAATGAACAGGCCTGCATTCTGGCGCTGGGTGCGGGCTACAGCCTGTCCACCGGCATGGGCATGTCGGCCTTCGGCGCCATCACCGCCTTCGGCATCGTGGTGGCAGGCTTCATGGCGCTGATCCAGTACTGGCACAAGAGCAACCTGGTCAAGCACAAGGAACAGGTCGACCACCTGCTGGCCATCGCCCGCAGCGATAACAGCCACTGATCAACCAGGCTTCGCATGAGAGCAGAGAGTAAGGGCGCGTTGCTCGCCACAGGGGCGCTTGTTTGCAACGCTTTCGTCTGGGGCGTGTCGTGGTGGCCCTTCCGGCAACTGCACGAACATGGGCTGCACCCGCTCTGGTCGACCGCACTGGTTTATGTGTTTGCACTGGTCGCGCTGCTCGTCGCGTATCCGCAGAGCTGGCGAAGCTTTATCACCCACCCGCAACTCTGGCTGCTGGCGATTGCCGCGGGGTTTACCAATATCGGCTTCAACTGGGCCGTCACGGTAGGCGATGTGGTGCGTGTGGTGCTGCTGTTTTACCTGATGCCTGCGTGGTCGGTGCTGGTGGGCTGGTACCTGCTCGGCGAGAAGCCGTCGAAGGGCTCGTTGCTCAGGCTGGTGCTGGCGATGGCGGGTGTGTTGATCGTGCTGAAGACGCCCGACTCCCCCTGGCCGATTCCGCAAAGCGCAGCCGACTGGCTGGCGCTGCTGGGCGGCTTCAGTTTTGCAGTGACAAACGCCCTGCTGCGCAAGATGAAGGCCGTACCCGACAGTTCACGCATGCTGGCCATGTTCGGCGGCGGTACCGTTCTGGCGACAGGGGTGGCGCTGGTCGGGATGGCACAGCATGCGGTTCCGGCGCCCGCGCTTGCCGCTGCGGGTATTCCGGTGGCGATTGGTTTGAGTGTGGCTTTTCTTGTGGGCAATGCGGCGCTGCAATACGGGGCCGCGCGGCTGACTGCGAGTACGACATCTCTTGTGATGCTGACCGAGATTCTTTTTGCGAGTGGCTCTGCTGCCTTGCTGGGGGCAGCGGCTTTTACGCCGCGGATTTTGGTTGGTGGGGGGTTGATAGTTGTTGCGGC
>JAZKHN010000256.1:0-5661 GCA_040385325.1 Pseudomonadota bacterium | reverse complement strand
CCGACAAAAGGCATGGTCTTGGGATCGGCCTGGGTGATGAACTCGACGTATTTGGCGCTACCCAGCGGCTCGACCTTTTTGATCAGTTCCGACAGCGAATAACCGACCCATGGAATCACCATGGACCAGCCTTCAACGCAGCGCAGGCGGTAGATGCGCTCTTCCTGCGGGCTCAGCTTGATGAGGTCTTCGAGCGTGTAAATTTTTGGCTGTTTGACAAGGCCCTCAATCGCCACCGACCAGGGCTTGGTCACCAGCGTGCCTGCGTTCTTGGCGGGGTCGGCCTTGTCGGTGCCGAATTCGTAGAAATTGTTATAGGTCGTGACGTCCTTGTAGTCGGTCAGCTTTTCCATGGTCACTGCGCCAGATACCGCAGACTTTGCACCCGGCAACGCCGCCAGCTTGCCGGGCTTGGGCACAGTTTGCGCCATGGCCTGCCGCCCAGCCCAGCCTGCAGCAGCCACACCGGCAACGCCTGTGGCCATCAGCCGGATCATGTCGCGGCGGCCCTGGTAAATGCCTTGCGGCGTGATCTCGCTGGAAACCGGATGGCTAAAACCGCTGGCGTTTGTCCTGATGAGCATTGTGTTGTCCTTGAAAATCTGCTGTTAGTGTCTATTGGTCGTTATACGCAGGCCACTCTTACAAGGATTCAATCCGCGGTTACAAGGTTCCGTAACTGTGCAGTCCCGACAGGAACATGTTGACGCCCAAAAAGGCAAATGAAGTCACTGCCAGCCCCACCAGCGCCCACCAGGCCGCGACAGTGCCGCGCAGGCCCTTCATGAGGCGCATGTGCAACCAGGCTGCGTAGTTCAGCCATACGATGAGTGCCCAGGTTTCTTTCGGATCCCAGCTCCAGTAACCGCCCCAGGCCTCTGCTGCCCACAGCGCACCCAGCACGGTGGCGATCGTGAAGAAGGCAAAGCCGACGGCAATGGCCTTGTACATGACATCGTCCAGCACTTCAAAGCTCGGCAGCCGCGCCGCTATGCGCTTGCGGCCGAGCAGGATGCCCCCAGCAATCAGGCCCGAGACCAGCAGATAACCCAGCCAGTAGTTGCTGCCGCCCGCTTCGACGGGTGACTTGCTGCGAAACACAACCGGCACAAAACACAGCACCACACCCAGCAACCACAGCGGCGTGAGTTTGTACCAGCGCTTCTCGTCGGCCTGCTGTTTGATGAGGTAAGACAGTGCCACCATGGCCGACAGCGCAAACATGCCATAACCGATGAAGTTGGCCGGCACATGCAGCTTCATCCACCAGCTTTTGAGGGCGGGCACCAGCGGCTGGATTTCATGGGCCTCACGAATCACCGTGTACCAGAGCAAAAATCCGACCGCAGCACTGACCACCAGCATGACAAAAGCACCGAGCGCGCGCGTGTTGTACTGCGCTTCGAAGTAAAGGTAGAAAGCTGCCGTCATCCAGCAGAACAGCACAAACACTTCATAAAGATTGCTGACCGGGATATGGCCCACATCGGCACCGATCAGATAGCTTTCATACCAGCGCACCATGGTGCCGATGAGTGCCATGCCGACCGCAACCCAGGCAATTTTGGAGCCCAGTGATTCGAGCGTGTCGCTTTGGGATTTTGCGAACATGCCCAGCCAGTAAAAAATCGTGCTCATGAAAAAAAGCACGCTCATCCACAAAATCGCCGACTGGCTGGACAAAAAGTATTTGAGCCAGAACACCTGGTCGGCACGTGCCAGATTCCCCGCTCCGCCGACCTGGTAAGACGCAATGCCCAACAGTGAAAAGGCACTGACCACGACCATCAGCACACGCAGCGGGCGCCAGAACCAGCCCATCGCGATGGCCGCCGGCACCGTGCCGATCAGGATGCCTTTTTCATAGACGTCCATGAATGCGCTGTAACGCGAAAAGGCGAACAGCCCGCCGGCTACAACCAGCGCAGCAAAAATCCAGTCAAGGACGTTGCGCCTGGCAAAGTAACCTTCATTGAGGCTCAGCGTTTGCGCGGCTGACCCGCGCCCCGCCGACAGGGTCGTCGTGACGTTCTTGTTGTCGATGCTTGTGGTGTTCATTGGGGCGCCTGCAGCAATTTCGTTTTCAACATCTCGAATTCCCTGTCTCCATCCATCGTCTTGCGGTTGGTGGACAGGGCCATGGTCGCGTGGCTCGAACCGGTCGTGCCGGCCGGTTCGGCATCATCGGGCTGATTTTCGGCCTTGTCGCCGCCGGGTGCAAGCCACACCCAGACACGGCGCTCCCGCACGTAAAGCATGGCAAACACCCCGATGATCAGGAAGGCACAGCCCAGATACACAATGGTTTTACCGGGTGCGCGGGCGACCTGAAAAACGCTGGCCTGAACCTGGGTGAAGTTGGTCAGTTCAAACGCCATGGGTGCGGGGTAATGGTGTGCGTCAGACAGGCTCAGCACCATCTGCGCCATGAAACCCTGGGTCTTTTCGTCCTGCGGCAGTGGTTTCAAACCGGCCTGCTGACGCGTCATTTGCGTCAGCTCGAACAGCACGCCATTCAATATGCGTACCAGCACCTCACCGGCGCGGTTGCGTTCGGCTTCGGGCACATTGGCTTCCATAAAGCCTGAAATCGCCTGCAGGCCGGCAGTCTTTCGAGACGCCTCGGGCGAGCCTTCTGGCCATTCGCCTGCAAACAGCGCCAGCGCACGCGAAGCCGACGCAGCAAGCTGCTGCACCAGCTCGGGCCGGTCAGCACCTATGGCCTGCGTCGCGTAACGCTTCACAGCCAGTTCACGTTGCGCCGGGTCTGCCAGCGCCTTGCGCATGCGCAGGAATGTTTCCATGCTGCCTTCGCCATCGACCGGGATGCGCAGATACTGAAAGGCATCCGCAGGGTTTTCGCGCACGCCCAGCAAATAAACTGCCGGGCTGTTCTCGCCGTCGGCCATCTTCACAGGCAGCATGTAATTGTTGAACTCGCGCGCCTGGCCGGCAGAATCGCGCAGCTTGTAGCTCACGCTGGGGCCGACGTTGCGCAGCTCTTTCTGGGAGACTGTCTTGTTGGCAGCACCCAGGCGCGAATCGATGGCCTGACGCAGGTCAACCTTGCGCACATCAACGCCGCTGGCCTCGCCCATGCTTTTACCGGATGCAAAGTTTTCGACGTTGATGACACGCAGGGCTGTGTACTCCAGCGTCATCCTGTCGGCACCGTTGGTCAGCGCGCTCGTGCTGCCAATCGTGCCCTGGATTTCAAAGGGCTTGCTCGTCGCGCCGGAAGCCGTGCCCATGGGGACAGCCTTGAGCGTGACGCTGGAGCCGCCATCGTCAAAGCTGGACTGGTAAATCTCGACGCCGCGGTGGCGGGCCGGGTGGTTGACCTCAACCCGTGCAGGTATCTTTTCGCCAGTTTCCTTGTCGTGAATGATGATCTCGCTGGCAAACAGCTTGGGCATACCGGTCGAGTAGTACTCGACAATGAATTTTTTCAGTTCGATCGAGAACGGCAGTTCCTGCAGCAGCACACCGCCGGGCTGGTTGAGGATGGCGGTGCCCGATTGCGAACCTTCAGACACCAGCAGGTTGGCGCGAAAGGTCGGGTTACTGTCGCTCAGGCGGTGCTTGAGGGGCACATCGGCAATCAGCCCGCCGCCTGTATAGGTCGATTTGTCGTTCAGCAGCATCTGCAGGCGCACGATCATGTCGCCGTCGAGCAGGCCGCCTATGCACACCAGGACGATGGCGCTGTGCGCGGCGATGTAGCCCAGCTTGTTGGCTGCGCCTTTTTTGGCGGCCACCATCCAGCCGTCACCGCCCGCCGAGGGCCGTTGCTGCAGCTTGACCTTCCAGCCGCTTTGCACCAGCGTCTGGCCTATGCGCCGCGCCGCAGTTTCGGGTGATTCGGCGAGTGTGTTTTCAGCGCGGTGTCCGAAAGCCTTCAAACTTTGCTCGCGCAGGTTTTCCTTGAGCTGGTTCAGGTCGGTGATGATCTTGGGCGCATTGCGTGCGATGCACAGCGAGGTCGACACCACCAGAAAGGCCAGGATCAGCAAAAACCACCAGGCGCTGTAGACGGTATTGAGGCTGGCCAGGCTGAAGACCTGCGCCCAGAACGGGCCAAACTGGTTGACGTAGTTGCCCAGCGGCTCGGCCTGCTTGAGCACCGTGCCTATGATGGACGCGATGCAGATGACCGTCAGCAGTGAGATCGAAAAGCGCATCGACGACAGCAGCTCGACCGACGCCCGCACGGTGCGGGAGCCCCAATTGACCTTCATGCCTTGGGTGGAAACTGTCATGCGTGGGGAATGTGGTGTTGGTACAGCGGAGAACCGGAAAAAGCAAAAAGGCGGGCTTTCATCGAAAGACCCGCCTTTGGTGTGAGTGTTATTGCGGCTATGGGTTCAAAAAATCGGCTCAAACTGGCCGTGGAGGCCGCAATTTTCAGCAAATGATCAACGCAAACCGGCGATGTAGTCAGCCAGCGCGCGGATTTCGCGGTCATTGAGACGCGCGGCGACCTGGTTCATCTGCAGGCTGTTCGCACGGCCGCCATCGCGGAAAGCAGTCAGCTGCGTGGCGACATATTCAGCGTGCTGGCCACCCAGGCGCGGGTACTGTGCGGGAATGCCGGCGCCGTTCGGGCTGTGGCAGCCTGCGCAGGCGGCGATCTGGCGGTCAGCCACGCCACCGCGGTAAATGCGCTCACCCAGGGCAACGAGGTCCTTGTCCTTGGCAAAACCGGGCTTGGCCTTTTTCGATGCCGCCCAGTAAGAGATGTTCTTCATGTCATCTTCGGACAGCGCAGCTGCAAAACCCTGCATGACGGGGTTCTTGCGCTTGCCGGACTTGAACTCCTGCAGCTGCTTGACGAGGTATTCAGGGTGCTGCTGTGACAGCTTGGGGTTGACCGGCGTGCCGGAGTTGCCATCAGCGCCGTGGCAGCTGGCGCATACCGCGGTAAAGCTGGCCTCGCCCTTGACCAGATCAGGCTTGGTGACCTTGGGTGCTGCAGCTGCAGGTGCCGCAGCTGCAGGGGCGGCTGGTCCGGCAGCAAAAACGGGCAGAGCAGGCACGGCCAGAACGGCGGCCAGAAGGGAGGTGACAAACAGCTTCATATCGGGGGATGTTTTAATGGGTTGGCGCACAAAACTTATAACCGGCTGATTTTACAATGGCTTCAAGGCCTTGCCGGAATGTTATGGAATGTTCCGCCTGTTCAATTCATTCAAGCCAGCCCGTCCGGCGCATCAGGATTGACACAGCCAGACCGACGCACCGTCAACCCCGCAACGCCCACAGCGCCCGGCACCACCAGAGGCCACGCCCGAACATGACCACACCGATACTCCGCCCTGCCAACCCGGGCAAACTGCCCAAGGCCCCCGCCACCGGCCCCAACCCGAAAATCGCGATGGGCTGGCTGCACACGGCCAAATTCCTGACCACCGCACCCGAACTCAAGCACCTGCCGCGCCTGGATGTGCCTGAAATCGCCTTTGTCGGTCGCTCCAACGCCGGCAAATCGACCTGCATCAACACCCTGACACAGCAGCACCGGCTGGCCTATGCTTCGAAAACACCGGGCCGCACGCAGAGCATCAACCTCTTCACACTGGGCAAACAGGGCGTGACCGACGCCGTGCTGGCCGATTTGCCCGGCTACGGTTATGCCGCCGTACCGAAGGAAGCCAAATACCG
>JAZKHN010000255.1:0-9078 GCA_040385325.1 Pseudomonadota bacterium | reverse complement strand
ATGCCTTTATCATTCAGTGACCCGTCCACACGATCCAACAGCCTGTTGGCACCCGGATTCTCATGCCCGACACCCCTGTTGTTCCCCTCCCCAATTCCGCTTCGACTGTGCCCTTGGTTGAATTCCGGGACGTCACGTTTTCCTATCCCGCCTCCGCGGGTGACCGCATCATCCTCGGCAAGGTGAATTTTTCCGTTCCGCGCGGCAAGGTCACGGCGCTGATGGGCGCTTCCGGTGGCGGCAAGACCACCGTGCTGCGCCTGATAGGCGGCCAGCAGAAGGCCAATGCCGGCCAGGTGCTGTTTGACGGCAAAAACGTCGCCCAAATGACGCAGGCAGGGCTTTACGCCGCACGCCGCCGCATGGGCATGCTGTTCCAGTTCGGCGCGCTGTTCACTGATTTGAGCGTGTTCGACAATGTCGCTTTCCCGCTGCGCGAGCACACGGCGCTCGATGAAGCGCTGGTTCGGGATATCGTGCTGATGAAGCTCAATGCCGTCGGCCTGCGCGGTGCGCGTGACCTCATGCCCAGTGAGGTGTCGGGCGGCATGGCCAGGCGTGTGGCACTGGCAAGGGCCATGGTGCTGGACCCCGAACTCATCATGTATGACGAGCCTTTCGCCGGGCTTGACCCGATCTCTCTGGGCACGGCAGCCCAGTTGATTCGCCAGCTCAATGACACCCTGGGTATCACCAGCATCGTGGTGTCGCATGATCTTGAGGAGACCTTCCGCATCGCCGACCAGGTCATCATCCTGGCCAATGGCGGCATTGCGGCCCAGGGCACACCCGAGGAGGTGCGCCATTCCACAGACCCGCTGGTTCACCAGTTCGTCAACGCCCTCAGTGAAGGCCCCGTGAAATTCCACTATCCCGGCCCCAATGTGGCTGACGACTTCGGTAACCAGGCGCCAGGCCGGGGAGGGCGGTCATGAGCGCTCACCGTTACAGCCCGGCGCGGCTGCTGTCCAGACTGGGTTTTGCCGTTCGCAGCCAGCTGGATGCCCTCGGCTACGCCACACGGCTGTTTGGCCGGCTGCTGGCCATGAGCGGCCCGGCACTCGCCCGTTTCGGCCTGGTGCGCGACCAGATTTTCTTTCTGGGTAACTATTCGCTGGCCATCATCTCGGTGTCCGGCCTCTTCGTCGGTTTTGTGCTCGGTTTGCAGGGCTACTACACCTTGCAGCGCTATGGTTCGTCAGAGGCGCTGGGCCTGCTGGTGGCGCTCAGCCTGGTGCGTGAGCTGGGGCCGGTCGTTACGGCGCTGCTGTTTGCAGGCCGGGCCGGCACGGCACTGACGGCCGAAATTGGCCTGATGAAGGCCGGCGAGCAGCTGTCGGCCATGGAAATGATGGCTGTCGACCCGGTCAAACGTGTGCTGGCACCCCGTTTCTGGGGCGGCATCATTGCCATGCCCCTGCTGGCGGCTGTTTTCAGCGCTGTCGGCATCATTGGTGGCTGGGTGGTCGGCGTGGTCATGATTGGTGTCGATGCCGGCTCGTTCTGGAGCCAGATGCAGTCCGGCGTTGATGTCTGGCGCGATGTGGGCAACGGTATCGTCAAGAGTTTCGTATTTGGGGTAACCGTGACGTTTGTCGCCCTGTATCAGGGTTTTGAGGCCCAACCGACGCCTGAGGGTGTGTCGCGGGCCACCACCCGTACTGTGGTGGTGGCGTCCCTGGCCGTGCTGGGGCTGGACTTCCTGCTGACCACCCTGATGTTCAGCGTTTAACCAACAATTGCACCCAACGCTTCCCATGCCCGCCTGCCTGTTTTTGCAAGCCATGCGAGAATCCATTCAACGCTTTTCCTTCACCTTCACCCTGTTCAGGGGTGCCTGAAGGCTGTCAAAGAGAAAACAATGCAACGCTCGAAAAATGACCTCTGGGTTGGTTTGTTTGTCCTGGTCGGTGCGGCCGCAATCCTGTTCCTGGCCCTCAAGTCAGCCAACCTGCTGACGCTCAATTTCGACACCGCGTACAAGGTGACTGCGAAGTTCGACAACATAGGCGGTCTCAAACCGCGCGCCGCCGTCAAAAGCGCGGGGGTTGTGGTTGGCCGTGTCGAGAACATCGTGTTTGATGACAAGCTCTACCAGGCCAGTGTCAACCTGGCCATGGAAAGCAAATACGCCTTTCCCAAAGACAGCTCGCTCAAGATATTGACGAGCGGCCTTCTGGGCGAGCAATATGTCGGCATAGAAGCGGGCGCCAGCGACAAAAACATGGCAGCCGGCGACGTCGTCAAGAACACCCAGTCCGCAGTGGTGCTTGAGACCCTCATCAGCCAGTTTCTTTATAACAAGGCCGCAGATAGTTCGAATCCGGCTCCAGCGGCAGCGACACCAGCAGGTAATTCAGGGAGTACCGATAAAAAATGAATACAAAAAATAGGATAAAAAAAGCACTGCGCCTTGCCGCAGCAGGTCTGGCATTGGCCCTGATACAGGGTTGTGCCACCGGCCCGAACGCCAATCCGGCGGATCCGTTTGAACCTTTTAACCGCGGCATGTTCGGCTTCAATGAGGGCGTGGACCGCGCCATCCTCAAACCGGTCGCAACGGTTTACCGTGACGTCCTGCCTTCGCCGGTGCGCACGGGCGTGACAAATTTCTTTGGCAACATCGGTGATGTCTGGTCCCTGGTCAACAACATTCTTCAGGGCAAGCCCAAGGAGTCGGCAGAGACGTTGATGCGTGTGAGTATCAACACAGTTTTCGGTTTTGCCGGTGTGCTTGATCTGGCGACGGAGATGCGGCTTGAGAAGCACTCCGAAGATTTCG
Source organism: Pseudomonadota bacterium (assembly GCA_040385325.1). Classification (GTDB taxonomy): domain Bacteria; phylum Pseudomonadota; class Gammaproteobacteria; order Burkholderiales; family Burkholderiaceae_C; genus Polaromonas. The sequence continues at coordinate 6,296 of JAZKHN010000255.1, read as the reverse complement.
GCCAGACTCTGGGCTATTGGGGCGTAGGCTCCGGCCCTTACCTGGTATTGCCATTGCTAGGTCCGTCGAACTTCCGCGATGGCATTGGTACCGCAGTCGATGCCAATGCTGATCTGGTCAACCGTACTGACAGGGTGCCTGTGCGCAACTCGCTCGCGGCCCTGCGTGTGGTCAATACGCGCGCCAACTTCCTGAGTGCAGGTGATGTGCTGGACCAGGCTGCGCTTGATAAATACAGTTTCACCCGCGACCTCTACCTGCAGCGCCGTGAAAGCCAGATTCGTGACAGCGGGCCTGAAAAGGAAGAGCGCTACGACTTGCCGGAAGCCCGACCCTCAGGAGCGCCTGCGGGCAATGTGCCACCGGCCGCAAAGTAAGGTGTAGGCCCTGTAGGCGGCACGCTTACATGCTTTACAAATACAGGGGTAAAACTTAACCGTTCTTACCTCAGTTGCACTTGAGAATCCTATCGTGGCCGCAACCTGAACATATCAGATCGGACGCGGCACACACCGTAAGTGCCTAGGCGTTGCGGATATGCAAGCTTCCGATGATTTCGACGTAACAAGCAAGAAAGACTAGGACAAGATATGAACCGTAGAACCCTGGCCCATATGTTTGCTGCAGTGTGCAGCGTGGCCTTGCTGGCCTCTGTGCCCGCCGTGCGTGCTGCTGATGAGGCGCCCGATGCACTGATCAAGCGTGTCTCTACCGACGTGCTGGACAAGATCAAGTCCGACAAGGATGTGCAGTCTGGCAACCTGACCAAGGTGTTGGCGCTGGTTGACAGCCAGATCATGCCCAATGTCAACTTCACGCGCATGACTGCAGCCGCAGTCGGTCGCAACTGGCGTCAAGCTACACCCGACCAGCAAAAGAAGCTGCAGGAAGAGTTCAAAACGCTGTTGATCCGTACCTATTCGGGTGCCTTGGCACAAGTCAAGGATCAAAGCGTCAATGTCAAGCCCCTTCGCGCGGCACCTGCTGACACCGAAGTCACCGTGCGTACCGAGGTTCTGGGCCGGGGTGACCCTATCCAGCTCGATTACCGTATGGAAAAAACCGCCACTGGCTGGAAGATTTACGACCTGAATGTGCTCGGCGTCTGGCTGGTGGAAACCTACCGCACCCAGTTCGCTCAGGAGATCACCGCCAAGGGTGTGGACGGCCTGATTGCATCGCTGGTGCAGCGCAACCAGACCAACGCTGGCAAGAAGTCCTGAGCGACTCCGGGGGACTGGCCATGCTGACACTCCCACCCGTCCTGACGCATACGGAGGCTGCCGGTTTTTCAGGTGGTCTGAAGCAGCTTGTGAACCAGGAGGGCGCACAGGTGGTGGCTGATGCAAGTTCGGTGACTGAATTTGACTCGTCGGCGCTTGCCGTCTTGCTGGCTTGCCGTCGTGAAGCCCTGGTTGCCGGCAAGGATTTTTCGGTCCGCGGATTGCCTCCGCAGTTGCGGCAGCTGGCTGGGCTGTACGGCGTCGCGGAACTGTTTCCGGCCACTGCCTGAACTTTGTTGCGCAGGGCTTTGCAGTCATCGGGGCAGCGAAATGCGCCAGCCCCTTAAAATGGTGGGCTAATGCCTGCCATCTCATTCAAGTCAGTCTCTAAAACCTATTCATCTACGCGGGCCACATCGGGGCCCGTGGTCAAGGCGCTTGACGACGTCAGCTTTGACATACAGCAGGGTGAGTTTTTCGGCCTTCTCGGCCCCAATGGCGCAGGCAAGACCTCGCTCATCAGCATCCTTGCGGGGCTTTCTCGCGCTACCTCTGGCTCGGTGGAGGTTCAGGGCAGTGATGTGGTGCTGGACTATGCCACCGCCCGGCGCAAGCTCGGCATCGTGCCGCAGGAGCTGGTGTTTGATCCCTTCTTCACCGTGCGTGAAGCCTTGCGCATCCAGTCCGGTTATTTCGGCATCAAGAAAAATGATGAGTGGATAGACGAGTTGCTCGTCAGCCTCGGTCTTGCGGACAAGGCCAACGCCAACATGCGCCAGCTCTCAGGCGGCATGAAGCGCCGCGTGCTGGTGGCGCAGGCACTGGTGCATAAGCCCCAGGTCATCGTGCTCGACGAGCCGACGGCAGGCGTTGACGTTGAATTGCGCCAGACCTTGTGGCAGTTCATCGCCAAACTCAACAAGCAGGGCAGCACCGTGCTGCTGACCACACACTATCTGGAAGAAGCTGAGGCCCTGTGCAGCCGAATTGCCATGCTCAAGCAGGGCAAGGTGATAGCGCTGGCGCAAACGTCGGAACTCCTCAAAGCCGCATCATCCAACGTGCTGCGCTTCAAGATTGACAGCGAACTGCCAAAACAGCTGGCCGAGCGTGCGCGCATCACCGGGCGGATTGTGCAGTTCCCGGCGCATAACGCGCATGAAATTGAACAATATCTGGCCGCTGTTCGTGAGGCAGGACTGGTCGCGGAGGACGTCGAGATCCGCAAAGCTGATCTTGAAGATGTTTTCCTTGACCTGATGGCCGAAAAAGCCGTGAAAGAGCCTGTGGCACTGAATTTGTCCGGAGTGGCGCTATGACTGGCTGGCAGACCCTTTTCTATAAGGAAGTTTTGCGCTTCTGGAAAGTCGGTTTTCAGACTGTGGGCGCACCCGTCCTGACGGCTGTGATGTACATGCTGATCTTTGGCCACGTCATGCAGGGCAAGGAACTGGTCTACGGCCAGGTCAACTACAACGCCTTTCTGGTGCCGGGCCTCGTGATGATGAGTGTGCTGCAAAACGCATTTGCCAACAGTTCGTCATCGCTAATACAGAGCAAGATCATGGGCAGTCTCGTATTCGTGCTGCTCACCCCCCTGTCGCACTGGCACTGGTTTTTTGCCTACGTGGGTTCGTCGGTCGCGCGTGGCCTGCTCGTGGGGCTGGGCGTGTTTGCGGTCACCGCGTTTTTCGGCATCCCGTCGTTTGTCGCGCCGCTCTGGATACTGTTGTTCGCGGTACTGGGCGCCGCCATGCTGGGTGCCTTGGGTGTGGTGGCCGGCCTGTGGTCTGAAAAATTCGACCAGATGGCGGCCTTCCAGAACTTTGTCATCATGCCGATGACGTTTTTGAGTGGCGTGTTCTATTCAATCCACTCGCTGCCGCCGTTTTGGCAGAAGGTCAGCCACCTGAACCCGTTCTTCTACATGATTGACGGCTTCAGGTATGGGTTTTTTGGTGTGAGCGATGTGTCGCCATGGTTGAGCCTGGGTATCGTGGGCGGGGCATTGTTGATCGTCAGCGGTATTGCGGTCACCATGCTCAAGACAGGCTACAAAATCAGGCATTAAGCCGTACAAGAGATGACCAGCGAAGAACTCAAAACCATTATTGCCGCAGGCTTGCCCTGCGAGCACGTCGAACTGTCCGGTGACGGCCGTCACTGGTATGCGACCATCGTGTCCGCCGCATTTGAGGGCAAGCGCCTGATCCAGCGCCATCAGAAGGTATATGCCACGCTGGGTACGCGCATGCAGACCGATGAGGTGCATGCGCTGTCAATGAAAACCTACACGCCCGCCGAATGGGCAGCCAACCCACAGTCTTAGAACCATAAAAATCATGGACAAGTTATTGATCAAGGGCGGCAAGTCGCTCACCGGTACCGTCACCATCTCGGGTGCAAAAAATGCGGCCCTGCCCGAGCTCTGCGCTGCGCTGCTCACGGCTGATACCGTGTCGCTGGAGAACGTGCCACGCCTGCAGGACGTGAACACCATGCTCAAGCTCATTCGCAACATGGGTGTCACAGCCGAGCGCAGCGATGCGGCGCCCAGCACGGTGATTCTTAATGCCGGTGCGCTCAGTTCACCCGAAGCACCTTATGAGCTGGTCAAGACCATGCGCGCCTCGGTTCTGGCGCTTGGTCCCCTGCTTGCGCGTTTTGGCGAGGCAACGGTCTCGCTGCCCGGCGGTTGCGCCATCGGTTCAAGGCCTGTCGACCAGCACATCAAGGGCATGCAGGCCATGGGCGCCGAGATTGCCGTCGAGCACGGCTACATGATTGCCAAACTGCCCGCCGGGCAAAAAAGGCTCAAAGGCTGCAGCATCACCACCGACATGGTCACGGTCACCGGCACCGAAAATTTCCTGATGGCCGCCAGCCTGGCCGAGGGTGAGACGGTTCTTGAAAACGCCGCGCAGGAGCCCGAGATCGGCGACCTGGCCGAGATGCTCATCAAGATGGGCGCGAAGATCGAAGGCCACGGCACCAGCCGCATCGTCATCCAGGGCGTGGAGCGCCTGCATGGCTGTACACACCAGGTGGTGGCAGACCGGATTGAGACGGGCACCTTTCTGTGTGCAGTTGCGGCAGCCGGGGGTGATGTTGTCCTGAAATACGGCCGCATCGACCATCTTGCTGCCGTAGTGGACAAGCTGCGTGAGGCTGGTGCAACCGTCACGGGGGGCGATGGTTTTATCCGCATCCAGGCCAGCGGACGGCTCATCGCCCAGTCGTTCCAGACCACCGAATACCCGGGTTTTCCGACCGACATGCAGGCGCAATTCATGGCCCTTAACGCGGTCTCGACCGGTTCGAGCACAGTGACCGAAACGATTTTTGAAAACCGCTTCATGCACGTCAACGAGATGGTTCGCCTGGGTGCGAAGATCCAGATTGAGGGCAAGGTCGCGGTCATGGAAGGTGTCGAGAGACTTTCAGGGGCGACGGTGATGGCTACCGACCTGCGCGCCTCGGCCAGCCTGGTGATTGCTGGCCTGGTGGCTGATGGCGAGACGCTGGTTGACCGCATTTACCACCTCGACCGCGGATACGACCAGATGGAAGCCAAGTTGCGAGGCATAGGCGCGGACATTGAAAGAATCAAATCGTGATCACGCTGGCCCTGTCCAAAGGTCGCATCTTTGACGATACCGTCCCGTTGCTCAAGAGTGCTGGCATTGAAGTTCTTGACGATCCTGAAAAATCACGCAAGCTGATTCTGGACACCAATCAACCCGATCTGCGTGTGGTGCTGGTGCGGGCGACGGATGTACCGACTTATGTGCAGTACGGTGGTGCCGATATCGGGGTTGTGGGCAAGGACACCCTGCTCGAATCAGGTAGCCAGGGCCTGTACCAGCCGCTCGACCTTCAGATCGCCAGGTGCCGCATCAGCGTGGCCGTGCGTGAAGGTTTTGATTACGCCGCCGCCGTGAAGCAGGGCTCGCGTTTGACGGTAGCCACCAAATATGTGGCCATCGCACGCGAATTTTTCGCAACCAAGGGCGTGCACGTTGACCTGATCAAGCTCTATGGCAGCATGGAGCTGGCGCCTTTGACCGGCCTGGCCGATGCAATTGTTGACCTGGTCTCCACAGGCAACACATTGAAGGCCAACCATCTTGTCGAGGTCGAGCGCATCATGGACATCAGCTCGCACCTGGTGGTGAACCAGACAGCGCTCAAGCTCAAACAGGTTCCAATCCGCAAACTCATAGATGCATTTGCGAGTGCACTTGAAAAATAGTATTTCTTCCAAACAATGAAACTGGTAGCTGCCCCTGTCCGTCTGTCCACTGCATCCGCATCGTTTGATGCTGATTTCAAGGCGCGGCTGCACTGGTCGGCAGATACCGATGCGGCCATCGAGCAGCGGGTGGCAGACATCCTGGCCGATGTCCAGCAACGCGGCGATGCGGCGGTGCTTGAGTACACCGTACGATTTGACGGGCTGGATGCTGCGTCCATGGAAGCGCTTGAACTTACCCAGGCTGAGCTGAAGTCTGCGTTTGAGGCGATTCCTGCAGCCCAGCGCGATGCGCTTCAGGCTGCGGCGCGCCGGGTGCGCAGCTATCACGAAGCGCAAAAGAAGGCCAGCGGCGAGAGCTGGAGTTATCGTGATGAAGACGGCACCCTGCTGGGCCAGAAGGTCACCCCGCTTGATCGCGTCGGCATTTATGTGCCCGGCGGCAAGGCCGCCTATCCTTCATCGGTGTTGATGAATGCCATCCCTGCGCACGTTGCCGGGGTTGGCGAAATCATCATGGTGGTTCCCACGCCCAAGGGTGAAAAAAACGCGCTCGTTTTGGCCGCGGCCTACATCGCCGGTGTGACCAGAGCCTTTACGGTCGGCGGTGCGCAGGCGGTGGCGGCATTGGCCTACGGTACGCAGACTGTACCCAGGGTTGACAAGATCACAGGGCCGGGCAATGCCTATGTGGCCAGCGCCAAAAAACGCGTCTTCGGCACAGTCGGCATAGACATGATTGCCGGCCCGTCTGAAATCCTGGTGTTGGCTGACGGGAGTACACCTGCTGATTGGGTCGCCATGGATTTGTTCAGCCAGGC
>JAZKHN010000254.1:0-11254 GCA_040385325.1 Pseudomonadota bacterium | reverse complement strand
ATGATCAAGATGGAAGACGGCCGCGAACTGCCGCTGTACAAGCTTGATACCTCCAGCGAATCGCACCCGTTCTATACCGGCACACAAAAATCCGTGGACAACATGGGTGGCCGCGTCGAGAAGTTCCGCAACCGTTTCGGCAAGACTGCAGCCAAGGAAGCCGCACCGGCTGCTGCCGAGTAAGCTGCGAATTTCGCGCTCCCTGAAAAGCAGCCTGAACTCCAGGCTGCTTTTTTTTGCCGGTTACGATTCGAATAAAACAGCGTTTGACGGCCTGATGGCATCACGCAAGAATGACCGCTGCCGCAGGTCCTGAACGCCAGCGCACCCTCCAGACAACCTCCTGTTTTGAACAAGCCCTCGCCTGCCATCATTGCCCAGTCAGCCGTACGCCGCCTTCCGCGGCTTGCACTGCTGCTGTTTTGCCTGGCCTATGTAATGCCCGGTTTTTTTGGCCGTTCACCGTGGAAAGTTGAGGACATCGCGACATTCGGGGTAGCGCAGGAACTTGCTTCCACCACTGGTCACTGGCTGGCCCCCCAATTGCTCGGCCAGGCCAACGGCTTTGATGCACTGGTGCCTTATTGGCTGGGCGCGGTAGCGATCAAAATCCTGCCTTTCCTCGACCCTGCGACGGCGATTCGCGTTCCGTTCGGCTTGCTGCTCATCCTGACGCTTCTGGCGACCTGGTATGCGGTGTATTACCTGGCACGCAGTCCGCAGGCCCAGCCGGTGGCCTTTGCATTCGGCGGCGAAGCCAGCCCGGTCGACTACGCGCGCGCTATAGCCGATGCCGGCGTGCTGGCACTGATCGCCAGCCTGGGCCTGGCGCAGCTCTCGCATGAAACCACGCCTGCCCTGGCGCAGCTTGGATTCACTGCGCTGGTGTTCTACGCCCTGGCGGCCAGCCCGTACCGCCGTGCGACCAAGGTGTTCGGGCCGTCGCTAGGCCTTTTGGCAGGTATGGCCGGGCTTGCATTGAGCGGTGCCCCCACACTTGCCCTGCTTTTCGGCATGGGCGGTGCGCTGGTTGAATGGACCCACATGCGCTGGGCCAACACCTCCCGATCAGGTGAGGCTGATACGCACGCGCAGCGACGCTCGTGGCAATGGGTGGCCGTCATCATCGGAATTACCCTTTTTGTCAGCGCGCTGGCCCAAGTTCTGGATCTCTGGCGCTGGCGCATACATTTCCCTGGAACCAGTGGTCAGTCGGCGTGGACGGACTGGCGCAAGCTGGGGCGTCTCCTGCTCTGGTTTACCTGGCCTGCATGGCCGCTGGCCATGTGGACGCTGTATCGCTGGCGCAGGCAGCTTGCCAGCCGCCACGTGGCCCTGCCGCTATGGTTTGCCGCCATGGCCATCGGCGCTACGCTCACAACACCAGCAGCCGACAGAAGTCTGCTGCTGAGCCTGCCGGCGTTGGCCGCATTGGCCGCATTCGCGTTGCCGACGCTCAAGCGCAGCGTGGCGTCGCTGGTTGACTGGTTCACCCTGCTATTTTTTACAGGCTGCGCATTCATCATCTGGGTGGTGTGGATTGCCATGCAAACAGGCGTTCCCAGGCAACCTGCAGCCAACGTCGCCCGCCTGGCGCCGGGTTTTGAGCCCAGCTTTTCATGGTTTGCTTTCCTGGCAGCAGCCCTTGCCACACTCGCCTGGGGCTGGCTGGTTAAATGGCGCGCCGGCAAGCACCGCGCTGCTGTCTGGAAATCGCTGGTGCTGCCTGCGGGGGGCGCCACGCTTTGCTGGCTGCTGCTGATGACACTCTGGCTGCCGCTGCTGGACTATGCACGCAGTTATGCACCCATGGCGCGGCAGGTGGCGCGCATGGTGGACAGGAATGCCTGCGTTGAAATTTATGGGGTCAGCAGCGCGCAGGCTACCGCCCTTCAGTACCACGGCAAACTTGACCTGCGCCAGGCTACGTCGCAGCCGGCCTGCCCCTATCTTGTCGTCGATGCGGATGCCCAGGCCAGCCTGAGCAATGCGGTCCAGCTGCCGGACTGGGCCTTTCTGGCAACCATCAGGCGGCCTACCGACAAAAACGAAAACGTTTTGCTTTACAGACGCGTCAGTGAAGCCAGGGCACCGGGCAGCGCAACACGTACAAAAACCCGCCCGTGAGTGAGATCAGGATCATCAGCCAGCACGCGGGCACGGTGCTGGTCGGGCAGTTGGCCGTCATGGCTTTTGGTGTGGCCGATACCGTCATTGCAGGTCGCTACAGCGACGCTGCACTCGCAGCCCTTTCAGTGGGTTCGGCCATCTACATCAGCGTGTATGTGGGACTGATAGGCATCGTACAGGCGCTGCTGCCCATCTGGGCAGAAATGCTGGGAGCACGGCGCCACGAGGCTATAGGCCAGTCGTTACGGCAAAGCCTGTATCTTTGCGTTTTCATCACGATTGCAGGCATGGCTGCCATGCTTTCTCCGGGTCCGCTATTGCGCTGGGCGCAGGTGCCTGATGCGATGCGTGGTGAGGTGCAAGGCTACCTCACGGTACTGGCGTTCGCTTTTGCGCCTTCTCTGCTCTTTCGTGTTTACAGCAGCTTCAATCAGTCACTGGGCAAGCCCTTGCTGGTGACGTGGCTGCAGGTCGGTGCCCTCGTCATCAAGGTTCCAATGTCAATCTGGCTGGTGGCGGGCGGCGGCGGTATCGAGCCCATGGGGGCCGTCGGCTGCGCGTGGGCAACGCTGATCGTCAACTACCTGCTGCTGGCGCTGGCCATCGTCATGCTGCGCACACAAGCCCTGTACAAGCCCTTTCACATCTGGCAAACAATGGAACGCCCCGACTGGCGGCAGATTGGCGGCTTTGCACGACTGGGTGTTCCCGGCGGCCTGGCATATCTCGTTGAAGTCACCTCTTTCACGCTGATGGCCCTGTTCATCGCCAGACTGGGAACAACCGCATCCGCCAGCCATCAGATCGCCGCCAGCATGGCCGCCGTGCTCTACATGATGCCGCTGTCGATGGCCATTGCCTGCAGCGCACGTGTGTCCTTCTGGCTGGGTGCAGGCAAACCGGCTCATGCAAAACGGGTCGTTGTACTCGGGCTTAAGCTCACCATGCTGCTGTCAATCTCACTGGCCTTCACGGTAGCCCTTGCAGGCAGGGCGCTTGCCGGCTGGTACTCGGCCAATCCTGCAGTGGTGGCGCTGGCATCAAGCCTGCTGGTCTGGGTGGCCTTTTACCATGTGGCCGACGCTACCCAGGCAGTGGCTGCATTTTTGCTCCGTTGCTACCGCATCACCATCGCCCCGCTGGCGCTGTATGGTGTTCTGCTGTGGGGACTCGGCCTGTACGGTGGTTACCGCATGGCTTATGCGGGGGTCGGCAGCATGGAGGCCACGCAATCGGCTGTCAGTTTCTGGACTGCCAGCACGATTGCGCTTGGCCTGGTGGCGCTTTGCCTGCTGCTGGTTCTGTGGCTGGCCGTGCGCCGGAGCGCAAGCCAGGCTTCTGCGCCTCAGGCAAGCTGACTTCGGCGAACCCGCGCCGCCGGGAAGGTCATCAAAAAACATGACCCCTGACCCAGGCGGCTTTCGATGTGCAGTTCTGCCGAATGGCGCTGTGTGACATGCTTGACGATAGCCAGGCCCAGGCCGGTGCCACCCGTCTCGCGCGACCGGCTGCGGTCAACACGGTAAAACCTCTCTGTCAGCCGGGGCAGATGCTCTGGCGCAATGCCCGGGCCGCTGTCCCTGACCTTGAACTCGCCGCGCCCGTCCTCAAGCAGTTTCCAGCTCACTTCGACCTTGCCTCCATCGGGCGTGTAGCGAACAGCATTGGTCACGAGGTTGGACATGGCGCTATACAGCTCTGCCTGTACGCCAGCTATCTCGCAGGCCGGGCCGACATCGAAAGACAGTTGATGGCCTTGCGGTGCCAGCAGGTTTGACAGGGCTTTAGCCTCCTGCTCGCACTGTGCAAGAAGGGCCCCGGTCGTGATCCACTCATTGATGCCGGGAAACGGGCTACCCTCCAGCCGGGACAAAGTGAGAAGGTCGTTCACCAGGGTTTGCATGCGCAGGGACTGCTGCGCCATCATGGCCAGATAGCGGGAGCGCTCAGGCTCCGTCAGCGGCAAAGTCTGAAGGGTTTCAACAAATCCGGAAAGCACTGTCAGCGGTGTGCGTATCTCGTGGGACACATTCGCCACAAAGTCGCGGCGCATGGCTTCGGCCAGCTCAACAGCCGTGATGTCCCGCGACAGCAGCAGCTTGCGGTTCTTGCCATATGAGTGCACGTGGACCGACAGTTTCACCGGGCGTGCCGGCGTGCTGGCACTGCCCGGTATCACCACATCGTGCGAAAAATCTGCCAGCGCCATGTAGGCTTTGAAAGCCGGTTCACGCACAAGGTTGGCGATGTGCTGCATGACATCACGCTGGGCATCGAATCCAAAATGCTGGGTAGCGATCTGGTTGCACCATTCGATGCGGCCCTGCGCATCCAGCAGAACCACCCCGCTGGGAGACGCCTGCATGGCTGCCAGAAATTCATCGAGCCGTGCCTGGCTTTCCTGCAATTGCTGGTCGCGGTTTTTCAGCAGCCTGCGGGTGCGATCGGCGGCTTCACCCCAGACGCCCGGCATGGCCGGCATCCGGCTGGCAGTTGCCACAGGGGTCTCATCACTTTGCTCGGCACGCAGCCAGCCCAGAAGGCGGGAGATGTAAAAACTGTCAAGAACAAGCCAGGCCAGCACGCCCACCACCAGCCCTGCTATCAGCCCATCTTTGGAATACGTCCAAAACCCCAAACCGCCCCCTGCACACATACAGGCGGCCAACACCAGCCAACGATTGATCATGTGCCGGATTGTGCCGGAGCTGAGACTGCATTGACGGCAGTCGATGTCAGGGCTGTCAGGCGATACCCAGCGCCGCGTACCGTCTCAACCATGGTGCCTGCTGCACCCAAAGCCTCGCGCAGGCGTTTGACATGAACATCAACAGTACGCTCTTCGATGAACACGTGGTCGCCCCAGACTTTGTCGAGCAAGGCACTGCGGCTGTGAACACGCTCGGCGTGTTTCATCAGATAGTGGAGCAGCTTGAATTCGGTGGGACCAAGCTTGAGCTCCTGCGCATGGTAGGAAATGCGGTGTGTAGCGGCATCCAGCACCAGTGCACCCACGGTGACGCTGTCATTCACCGATTCAGGCGCACGCCTGCGCAACACTGCACGAATGCGCGCCAGCAATTCCTGCGTCGAGAAAGGCTTGGTAATGTAGTCATCGGCACCGGCATCAAGGCCGGCGACCTTGTCTGGCTCATCGCCACGGGCCGTCAGCATCAGGATGGGGATGCTCTTGGTACGGGCCTGTTTGCGCCAATGGCGGGCCAGAGCGACACCACTTTGACCAGGCAACATCCAGTCCAGCAATATGACGTCAGGAAGGACTGCATCGAGTTCACGTTGCGCGGCCACACTGTCCTGGGCTACCACGGGGTCGAAGCCGCCATGCCTTAGATTGACGGCAATCAGCTCTGCAATGGCCGGCTCGTCTTCAACAATCAGTACACGGGGCTGGTGCTTCATTCGCTTGGTGTTCCAACAGGCTATTTGACCGCAGATTCAATCTGGTCCATCGGCGTATGGCGGACATCCGCACCCTTGACCACATAGATGATGAATTCGGCAATATTTTTGGCGTGGTCACCCACACGCTCAATGGCTTTGGCTACAAACAGCAAATCCAGGCTTGGCGAAATGGTGCGCGGGTCTTCCATCATGTAGGTGATGAGTTTTCGTACAAAGCCGTCAAACTCCTGATCGATCTGGTCGTCTTCCTTCAGAATCGACACGGCAACGGCCGTGTCGAGACGTGCAAAGGCATCGAGGGCCTTGCGCAACAAGCCGCTGGCAAGCTCAGCAGCCACGCGCAGATCAGATGACGGCAGTGACCGTGCCGAGCCGCTTTCAATGATGGACTTCACCATGCGCGCGATTTTTTCAGCCTCATCGCCGGCACGTTCGAGGTTGGCCGTGGTCTTTGAAATGGCAATCAGCAGGCGCAAATCACGGGCTGTTGGCTGGCGGCGCGCAATGATGGACGACAGTTCACGGTCAATATCGATTTCCATTGCATTCACACGGGATTCTGCCTCAATGACCTGGTTGGCACTTTCAGCGCTGAACTGCGACAGCGCATAGATCGCCAGACGGATCTGGGCTTCAACCAGCCCGCCGAGTTCCATCACACGAGAAGAAACGCCGTTGAGTTCGCTGTCAAACTGGGTGGACAAGTGTTTATCGGACATGTTTTTTCCTGTTGCCTGATCAGCCGAAACGGCCGGTGATGTAGTCTTCGGTTTCCTTGCGCTTGGGCTTGAAGAACAACTCTTCAGTCGCACCAAATTCGACCAGGTCACCCAGGTACATGTAGGCCGTGTAGTCGCTGCAGCGCGCTGCCTGTTGCATGTTGTGCGTCACGATCACAACCGTGTATTCGCTTTTCAGCTCTGCGATCAGCTCTTCGACCTTGGCGGTCGAGATGGGATCGAGCGCGGAACAGGGTTCGTCAAGCAACAGAACTTCAGGTTTGATGGCGATGCCGCGCGCGATGCACAGGCGTTGCTGCTGGCCACCCGACAGGCTTGAGCCGCTCTGGTTGAGCTTGTCCTTGACTTCGGTCCACAGCGCGGCCTTGCGCAAGGCCCACTCGACACGCTCATCCATGTCCGCCGAGTTCAGGCTTTCAAACAGCTTGACGCCGAAAGCAATGTTGTCGTAAATCGACATCGGGAAAGGCGTAGGCTTCTGGAACACCATGCCGACCTTGGCACGAATCAGCGCCACGTCTTTTTTGGACGTCAGCAGGTTCTCACCGTCGAACATGATCTCGCCTTCAGCGCGCTGCTCGGGGTAGAGCTCATACATGCGATTGAAGATTCGCAACAATGTGGACTTGCCGCAACCGGACGGTCCGATGAAGGCAGTGACCTTCTTTTCGGGGATTTCCAGGTTGATGCCCTTGAGGGCGTGGAACTTGCCGTAATAAAAATCCAGGTTCTTGACCGAGATTTTCGACTGCGACACCTGGGGCGGACGGACTGCGGTAGCTGTATTCATGTCAATGCTTTCTTGTCGTTCAGTTCTTCGCGCGGGTCAGGACGCGCGCCAAAATATTCAGGCCGAGAACCGCCAGGGTGATCAGGAACACGCCCGCCCATGCCAGTTGTTGCCAGTTCTCATAAGGGCTCAATGCAAATTTGAAAATCGTGACCGGCAGACTGGCCATGGGCTGACTGAGGTCGGAGGTCCAGAACTGGTTGTTCAGGGCAGTGAAAAGCAGAGGGGCCGTTTCGCCTGCAATACGCGCAACCGCCAGCAGCACACCAGTGGTCACGCCTGCGCGTGCAGCACGCAAGGTGATGCTGGTGATGACTTTCCACTTGGGCGCGCCCAAGGCGTAAGCCGCTTCACGCAGGCCGGGCGGCACCAGTTGCAGCATGTTTTCAGTCGTACGAATCACCACGGGTATGACGATCAGCGCCAGGGCCAGCACACCGGCCCAGCCCGAGTAGGTCTTGAACTGCGACACCACAACTGTGTAGACAAACAGGCCAATCACGATGGATGGTGCTGACAGCAGAATGTCGTTGACGAAGCGCGTCGTCGAAGCAAGCCAGCCTTTGGTGTTGTACTCGGCAAGGTAAATGCCGGCCATGATGCCAATAGGCGTCCCCACAAATGTCGCCAGCATCACCATCAGGAAAGAGCCGTAAATCGCATTGGCGATGCCACCCGCATCGTTGGGTGCCGGCGTCATTTGTGTCAGGGTCGCAACTGACAGCCCGCCAATGCCGAGACGTATGGTTTCAAACAATATCCACGCCAGCCAGAACAAGCCGAAAGCCATGGCCCCCAGAGACAGGACCAGTGCGATCTTGTTGACCATCTTGCGGCGGGCAAACTTGGCCAGGCGTGCGTCGTTGTGCGCAGTATTGTTGTTTTGCATGACAGCGCTCATGTTTTCGCTCCCTCGCTCTTGCGCAGCTGGGCCAGCAACAGTTTTGAGAGTGTCAGCACGACAAAGGTGATGAAGAACAGCACCAGACCCAGATAAATCAGCGCAGCCTGGTGCAGGCCCTCGCCTGCTTCAGCGAACTCATTGGCCAATGCGGAGGTAATGCTGTTGGCCGCCTGGAAGAGGCTCAGTGAATCGAGCTGGTTGAAGTTGCCGATTACAAATGTCACAGCCATGGTTTCACCCAGAGCGCGACCCAGGCCGAGCATGATGCCGCCAATGACACCCGCCTTGGTGTAAGGCAGAACGACTTTGGAGACCACTTCCCAGGTCGTTGAGCCAAGACCGTAGGCCGACTCCTTGAGCAGCACCGGTGTTACTTCAAAGACATCCCGCATCACAGACGCGATGAAAGGAATGATCATGATGGCCAGAATGATGCCGGCCGACAAAATACCAATGCCGACCGGTGGCCCCGAGACCAGCGCGCCGAGATAAGGCACACCCTTGAACAGGCTTTGCAACGGTTGCTGTACGTAGGTAGCAAGGATGGGGCCAAACACAAGCAGCCCCCACATGCCATACACGATGGACGGCACAGCAGCCAGCAATTCTATGGCGGTGCCCAGCGGCCGCTTGAGCCACGCAGGCGACAGTTCCGTGAGGAAAAGCGCAATGCCGAAGCTCACCGGCACCGCAATCACCAGCGCAATGATGGAGGTTGCCAGCGTGCCGTAAATCATCACCAGGCCGCCGTACTCGTTCTTGACCGGGTCCCAGGTGGTACTGGTCAAAAATCCGAGGCCGTATTTGCTGATGGCAGGCCAGGCGCCTATGACCAGCGAGAGCAGGATGCCGAACAACAAACCCAGCGTTAGCAGGGCAGCGCCTTGTGCGGCCCAGCCAAACAGCCGGTCTGCAAAGGGGCTCCTGCGTACAGGCTTGACGGGAGGAGGATTGGTCATGGCGCGTCCGGTCACTTTTGCCGAGTGGTCAAAAGCAGCCCGGCTTGCCGGAAGTGTAGAGGACACGTGTGGAAGCCCTGATGTGTTCTAAAAAAACCGGGTTGCCCCGGGTTTGTATTTACTTGAACGCAACGGCCTTGCCGGAGGTGTCCTTGATGTCGGCCCAGGATTTTTCAACCGTGGTCTTCACAACTGCAGGCATTGGCACATAGTCCAGATCGTCAGCAGTCTTGTCACCGTTCTTGTAAGCCCATTCGAAGAACTTCAGTGAAGCAGTAGCCTGGGCTGGCTTGTCCTGTGCTTTTTGCATCAGGATGAAGGTAGCACCTGTGATGGGCCATGCATCCTTGCCTGACTGCTCCGTCAGGATCTGGTAGAAGCTCTTGGCCCAGTCGGCGCCAGCAGCAGCCGCCTTGAATGCGCTGTCATCAGGCGATACAAAATTGCCGGCGGCGTTTTTCAGCACGGCGTAGGTCATCTTGTTTTGCTTGACGTATGCATACTCGACGTAACCGATGGAGTTTGGCAGGCGACCCACGAATGCGGCCACACCTTCATTGCCCTTGCCGCCAGCGCCCACGGGCCAGTTCACTGCCGTACCCTCGCCGACCTTGCTCTTCCACTCGGCGTTCACCTTGCTGAGGTAGTTCGTGAAGATGAAACTGGTGCCGGATCCGTCGGCGCGGCGGACCTGTGCGATTTCCGCGTCAGGCAGTGCCAGCGTGGGGTTCAGTGCCTTGATGGCGGGGTCGGTCCACTTGGTGATCTTGCCGAGGTAAATATCGCCCAGCACCTGGCCGCTCAGCTTGAGCTGGCCGGGTGCGATGCCCTTGATGTTGACCACAGGTACAACGCCACCGATGACCATGGGGAACTGAACCAGGTTTTTGGCCTTGAGTTCTTCATCTTTCAGGGGGGCATCAGAAGCACCGAAATCCACCGTTTTAGCTTCAATCTGCTTGATGCCGGCGCCGGAGCCGACGGATTGGTAGTTGATCTTGACGCCAGTGGCCTTGTTGTAGTCAGCGGCCCACTTGGCATACAGCGGGGCCGGGAAGCTGGCGCCGGCGCCAGTGACGTCCTGTGCAGCCGCAAGGCTGGCAAACGAAAAAGCGGCAAGGCCGAGAACAGCCGTCATGGAAAGTTTGAAACCAGATTTCATCAAAACACCTCTTGGGTTAAGGAAAAACTAAAAAAGAAAAGAGTGAACAGGAATGGGTAAACAGGAGAGATGCAGTGACTGTAGAAGCCTTGTGTGACAGGCATATGACACCCAAAAAGTGCAATTAACGCGCAAAACTGCACCTTTTACGTGCATGTCACAAAAGCTTCAAAAAAGGGTCAATGTCCGGTCACGGCCTTGTCACGCGAGCGCCCTACTCTTGGACATGTCAAGGCACTGGGGCAGGACTGCAAGCCGAACGGCCCATGTCGGCATTTCAGACTGTCTTTGCTCCCGCAAGCCCGATCCCACCGCTTATTTCAGGGCACATGTGCCCGAGGAACACACCATGACTTTCCAGAACAGACTTATCGGCCGCCGGCAATTGATCAAGGGCGCGGGTCTGGCAGCCGCGACGGGCCCCCTTGCTGCCTGGTCGCAGACCGGCAAGCCTGCGGCAGCATCCCGCAACGTCGTGGTCGCCCAGATCGTTGATTTTTCGCAAGCGCAACAGGATGTGTCCAAGGATTTCCTGATTGGCTCTCGGGCTGCCTGGCAGGACATCAACCAGCGAGGCGGCATCAAGGGACGCCAGGTTCAACATCTTGCGATTGAAACCGACGGCACCCCCGCCAGCCTGCGCACTGCGCTCGAATCCATCAAGTCCAACCCGGCCTGCGTCGTGATGTCTGGCAGCGTCGGCGACCAGATGGCAGCAGAAGCCGTCACACAGATACGCAAGGACGGCCTCAATATGGCCCACGCGGCCCCCTGGCTTCAAAACTCCAGCCTCGAGGTCGATGACAACACGTTCCCCATCTTCGCTGCCCGGCAGGAGCAGATTGCACACGCGCTCAAGACGCTCTCGGTCATGGGCCTGAAAGAGCTGGGGGCGATTTACGGTACGGCGCGAGACCACGCTGCCTACCATGCCGAAGTCGAGCGCATTGCAGCGGGCATGCAGCTCCGGCTGCAGTCTTACCAGGGCTCCGGACAGCTGCGCGCGCTGGGTCAAAAGCTCACACCACAAACGCCCGCTGTGCTGCTGTTCGTGGGCGGCACACCCGAGCTGGCAGAGTTCACACAGGGCCTGGACAAACAATCACGGCAGCGTTATGTCGTGGCCCTCGCCGATGTCAACCTGCA
>JAZKHN010000253.1:0-4744 GCA_040385325.1 Pseudomonadota bacterium | reverse complement strand
GGCTCGGACTTCACCTTGGCGTAGTTCTCGCGGAAGGCTTTGCCGTTCATCGCAAACTTCAGCAGCTTCTGGATTTCTTCAGTGGTCGGCCAGATGTCGCCAAGATACACATCCTTGCCACCCTTGCCCTTGCCGACAGGCTCGGTCATCAGGTCGCGCATCACCGTGCCGGCAATGGCATAGGCCACCACCAGCGGCGGGCTGGCCAGGAAGTTGGCCTTGAGGTTGGGGTGAATGCGCGCCTCGAAGTTGCGGTTGCCCGACAGCACGGCCGCGCACACCAGATCGCTCTTGGTGATGGCTTCATTCAGCTCCGGCGTCAGGTCGCCGGCGTTGCCGATACAGGTGGTGCAGCCGTATCCCGCCAATGCAAAACCCAGCTTTTCAAGGTAGGGCAGCAGGCCGGTCTCGGTGAGGTATTCGGTCACGATGCGCGAGCCGGGTGCCAGCGAGGTCTTGATGTGCGGCTGCACCTTGAGGCCGGCTTCAACCGCCTTCTTCGCCAGCAGGCCCGCCGCCAGAAGCACGCTGGGGTTGGAGGTGTTGGTACAACTGGTAATCGCTGCAATCAGCACATCGCCGTTGCCGACGGTGATGCCGTTGGCAGACTGCGAGGCCGGTGCAGCAGGCGCAGCAGACGTGGCGCTGGTGGTGGAGTGCGCATGCGCCATGGTGGGGCGGTTGCCTTCCATCTCGACCACGGTTCGTGCGGCGCCCACGGGTGTAGGTGGCGCCGACGGCAGCGTGTCCTGTCGGCCTTCATCGGTATGGCGCACCTGGTGCCGGGTCTTGAGCATGCCTTCAGGCTGGTTAAACCCATTTTCTGAGATCGGCTTGCTGTAGAGCGACCTGAACTGCGTGGCCACGTTGCCGAGTTCGATGCGGTCCTGCGGGCGTTTGGGGCCGGCCAGGCTGGGCGTTACATCGCCGAGGTTGAGCCTGACCACCTGCGAATAATCGATGTCGCCGGCCTTGGCCACCCCCCACAGGCCCTGCGCCTTGAAGTAGGCCTCGAAGGCTTCGATCTCTGTCTTGGTGCGGCCGGTGCCGACAAAGTAGTCGATGGTTTTTTCATCGACCGGGAAGAAGCCCATGGTGGCACCGTACTCGGGCGCCATGTTGCCAATCGTGGCCCGGTCGGGCAGCGACAGCGTACGCGTGCCTTCGCCGAAAAATTCGACAAACTTGCCGACAACTTTTTCCTTGCGCAGCTGCTCGGTCACGCGCAGCACCAGGTCGGTCGCGGTGACGCCCTCGCGCAGGCGGCCGGTCAGCTCGAAGCCGACCACGTCTGGCGTGAGGAAATACACTGGCTGGCCCAGCATGGCCGCTTCGGCCTCGATGCCGCCGCAACCCCAGGCGACCACACCGATGCCGTTGATCATGGTGGTGTGGCTGTCGGTGCCGACCAGTGAATCGGGGTAATAGACGTTGTCTGTGGTCTTGTGCACGCCGCGCGCGAGGTATTCAAGGTTGACCTGGTGCACGATGCCGAAGCCCGGCGGCACGACGCCGAAGGTGTCAAAGGCCTGCATGCCCCACTTCATGAATTCATAACGCTCGTTGTTGCGCTGGAATTCCAGCTTCATGTTGAGGTCGAGCGAATTCTTCTTGCCGTAGTAATCGACCATGATGGAGTGGTCGACGACCAGGTCGACAGGCACCAGCGGCTCGATTTGTTTGGGGTTCTTGCCCAGCTTGACGGCCACGCTGCGCATGGCGGCCAGGTCGGCCAGCAGCGGCACGCCGGTGAAATCCTGCAGCACCACGCGCGATACGACAAAGGGGATCTCCTGCGTGCGTGCGGCGTTGGGTTTCCAGTTGGCGAGTTCGGCGACGTGCTCTGCGGTGACACGTTTGCCGTCGCAATTGCGCAGCACCGACTCCAGCACGATGCGCATGGACACCGGCAGGCGCGACACATTGGGGAACTGTTTGGCCAGTGCCGGCAACGAGAAATAGTTGCCGGTTTTGCCGGACGCCGTCTTGAAGGACTTGAAGGTCGACTTGAAAGCGTGACCGGCGGAGGCGGATGATTTGGGTGGGGTGGGGGCTTTGGCCAAGGCAGACTCCTTTTTATTGAACCACAGCCCCCATTCTGTCATTCACCGCCAGCCCCGGCTGTAGGCCCAGGCCATAACCCAACCACCGCGTGCGATATTCGCCGTGATTGGCTTTACCAGGCGGGCTGGAGTGCCGTGCGCCTGAGGCCGAAATACTGCAGCTCGGCGAGCACCGCGACCGTGAGCGCCTGCATTGCCACATAAGCCATGCCCAAAGCTGTCGGATGCACGCTGCCGCTGACCAGTAGAAGCACACAAGCAGCGGCCCAACCCAGGTTGCCAGCCACGAGCAGCCAGACCACATGACGCGGTATGGGCTTGCGCGTGGACACAAAGGCCACGACCGCCGCATACACCAGCAAAAATTCACCGGTGTAGGCCAGCAACGGCCCGGGCAGGTGGAGCATATCGGCCATCTGTACCGGGAATGCGAGCTGCAGCAGCCCGCAGGCAAGGCATGAGAGCGCATCGACGCGGAGCACGTTGCGCATGAAATTGGGACTGGAGAAGATAGAGCTGGAAGACATGTTTAACTCCTTGAGACAGTGACAGCCGGGGTTTAAAAGGTTGCGCATCGGGCCATCAATCGGTGCGGCATGGAAGCAATGATTGCGGCTTGCGCGCCGAAAAGCCATGACGCGGGAGGTAATGGAAGACATGCGCGGCGGGCCTTACCATGTCGGCATGAGTGCATCCACACACCACACCCGCCCTGCCCCGCGCAGCACACCGCAAGCCTTTGGTGACCACCTGCGCCACTGGCGGCAGCACAGGCGCCTGAGCCAGCTGGACCTTGCGCAGGAGGCCGACATCTCTACCCGCCACCTCAGTTTTGTCGAGACCGGCCGGTCGGTGCCCAGCCGGGAAATGGTGATGCGGCTGACCGAGCGCCTGGACATTCCGCTGCGCGAGCGCAATGCGCTGCTGGTGGCGGCCGGTTATGCGCCCATGTACCGCGAACGCCCGCTGGCCGACCCCGCGCTGGACGCGGCACGGCAGGCGGTCGAGCTCATACTCAAGAGCCATGAACCCTACCCTGCGCTGGCCATTGACCGGCACTGGAACCTCATCGCCGCCAACCGCATGGTGGCACCGCTGATGGCAGGCGCAGATGCATCACTGCTGCAGGCGCCGATGAACGTGCTGCGCCTCAGCCTGCACCCCCAAGGCATTGCCGGCAAGATTGTCAACATCGTGCAATGGCGCATCCATCTTTTTGAACGCCTGCGCCAGCAGATCGCCGCCACGGCAGACCCCGTGCTGGTTGCGCTTCTGGCCGAACTCAAGGCCTACCCGGTGCCAGAAAGTGCCAGCCTTGATGCACTGGATGGTGAACATGCTGGCGTGGTCATGCCCCTGAAATTTCGCACACCGCATGGCGTGCTGTCGCTGATCAGCACCACCACCATCTTCGGCTCGCCGGTCGACGTGACCCTGCAGGAACTGGCGCTCGAGACATTCTTCCCGGCGGATGACTTCACGCGGGAGGTATTGCAAGCCCTGTGAGCATGGGTTGATCCGTACCTCTGTCGGTCATGACTGACAGGCCCCACCGCTCATCGCTGATGCAGACGCCCCGGCTCGCATCCTAGAGTGAAACATTAACCACTCATTCAACGGAGCAAACCATGAGCAGCAAGACCGACCAGCAAACCCTGTGGGACCTTATCAAGGACATCAAGTTCGGCATGCTGACGCACCGCCACGCCAACGGCGAACTGCACAGCCACCCCCTGACGACACAGAACAAGTCGGACGATGAGGGTGCAAACCTTTATTTCTTTATTTCGCGCAAGAGCGAGCTGGGCCAGCGCATTCTGCAAGATGGCAATGTCAATGTCTCGTATGCAGACCCCGGTGATGACAGCTACGTGTCCGTCTCAGGCACAGGCACGATTCTGGAAGATCAGGCCAAAAAGGAAGCTCTTTTCAACGCGATAGCCAAAGCATGGTTTCCAGGTGGCGCCACCGACCCCGACCTCGCCCTGCTGAAGGTTGCCATCGGCCATGCCGAGTACTGGGATGTCACCGACAGCAAGATGGTGCAACTGGCCAAGATGGCCAAGGCCGCGATCACAGGCGAGCCGCCGAAAAAACTCGGTGAGCACAAGGAATTGAGTGTTTCCTGATTTGAATTCGACGAACACGGTTAATGTGATCAGCGAGAATGGTTCATGACCTTTCTCGCCTTCAACAAAGCCACCGACCCGACAGCCCCGGATGATCTGCGCATCAACCCGGAGGCTGTTTTGTATGTGGAAGCATCACGCGCCGACCTGCTTGGCCAAACGACCATTCATATGCTGGGCCAGGGGACTGTGGTGAATGCAGTCACAGAGTCCGTCGGTACGGTCGTCAGTTCTATTGCGGCTGCTTTGACAAGCCCGGGTCTGGTAGGTGCAACCCGTCACTACCTTGCCACTACGCCCGGGGACGGAGCTGCCACCGTCTATATCGCGCCGGGCAACGTGAGTTACGTCAGGCCCAACATACCGGAGACGCATGACTTCTGGTACATACGCTTTGTGGATGGCTCGGAACTGCGGATCATGGACCCGTTGCCTGCCGGGCTGTAGAACTTTTAAGGCCCTCAAATAAAAAGCCCCGCAGCGAACTGCGGGGCTTTTTTTATGCCGGCAAGGCAATCAGGCTGTCGCGGCCGACTTCACGGTATCCGCCAT
>JAZKHN010000252.1:0-3287 GCA_040385325.1 Pseudomonadota bacterium | reverse complement strand
GTATGCCATTCAATCAGTGGTTTGCCACGCACCTGCAGCAGCGGCTTGGGTGTGCTGTCGGTCAGCGGGCGCATGCGTTCGCCACGGCCGGCCGCCAGGATCATGGCTGTGGCGCCGCTGCTCAAGACTCGTCTCCGCGGTCAAGTGAGCGCTGTTCTGTCCATTCCGGGGCAAAAAGATCCGCCAGCAACTTCATCAATGCCCTGGCGTTGGCCTCATGTTCCGCGACCAGGTCAGTGATACATATGTCTATGAGTACCGATTTCTGGCTGAGGCGGCTGTGTATTGCCACATGCGCGCCGGGCAGCACGGCCGTCCCCGACAAGCCCCCAGGCGTGCCGTCCGGCCCCTGGAAACTCTGGAACAGCTGGCTGCTTGAGGTGAGGCCCAGGCCCTGAAGGGCAGTTTGGCAAAATGTCGCGAGCTTTTGCCCATCCAGCAGCCACGACGGGTCGCATCGGCAGTTGTGGAGGTCGGCGGTCAGGTGAAGCCCTTGCATGGCCCCACTTTAGACCATGGCGCTGGGACATTGACCTGCCAGACCCGCCGGAATGCCCTAAACCCCACCAAAAGGGCCGCCATGGCCAGCCCGTTAAAATAATGGGCTTTCCCCCGATTACCCGATTTTTCCCCTCTGGAGCAGCCTGCATGGCAAACACGCAATTGATGGCGAGCGCGATACGCGCACTCGCGATGGACGCCGTACAACAAGCCAACTCCGGACACCCCGGCGCCCCCATGGGCATGGCCGACATGGCCGTCGCCCTCTGGGGCAGCCACCTCAAGCACAGCCCGCACAACCCCAACTGGTTCGACCGCGACCGTTTTGTGCTGTCCAACGGCCACGGTTCCATGCTCATTTATGCGGTGCTGCACCTGACGGGTTACGCACTGCCCATCAAGGAACTCAAGAACTTCCGCCAGCTGCACAGCAAGACGCCCGGCCACCCTGAATACGGCTACACCCCCGGCGTTGAAACCACCACCGGCCCGCTGGGCCAGGGCCTGACCAACGCGGTCGGCATGGCGCTGGCTGAAAAGCTGATGGCCAAAGAGTTCAACCGTGATGGCCACAAAGTGGTTGACCACAACACCTATGTCTTCATGGGTGACGGCTGCCTGATGGAAGGCATCAGCCACGAAGCCGCTGCCCTCGCCGGCGCCTGGAAGCTGGGCAAGCTGATTGCGCTTTACGACGACAACGGCATCTCGATTGACGGCCAGGTTGCGCCCTGGTTCATTGACAACACCGCCGTGCGTTTTGCCGCCTACGGCTGGAACGTGATTGGCCCTATCGACGGCCATGATGCGGAACTGGTTGCCAAATCAATTGCCGATGCGAAAAAGTCCGCCGACAAGCCGACCCTCATCATCTGCAAGACCCACATCGGCAAGGGCTCGCCAAACCGCGCCAACACCGCCAAAGCCCACGGCGAACCCTTGGGCGCCGATGAAATCAAGCTGACCCGTGACGCCATCACCTGGCCGCACGCCCCGTTTGAAATTCCAAAAGAAGTGCACGACGACTGGGATGCCAAGGCCAAAGGTCTGGCGCTCGAAGCCGACTGGGACGCGAAATTCGCTGCCTACAAAACGGCACACCCCGACCTGGCTGCCGAGTTCACGCGCCGCATGAAGGGCGACCTGCCCAAGGGCTTCTCGCAGCTCGCTGTCGATACCGTGATTGGCACACATACCAAGGCTGAAACAGTCGCATCGCGCAAGGCCTCGCAGCTTGCGCTTGAATCATTCACCGCAGGCCTGCCTGAACTGCTGGGCGGCTCGGCCGACTTGACCGGCTCCAACCTCACCAACACCAAGGCCACACCGGCCCTGCGCTTTGACCTGAACGGCGATGTGGTGCAAACCGAAGGCGCGAATGGCGTGAAGGTCGGCGGCCGCCACATCAACTACGGCGTGCGCGAATTCGGCATGGCCGCCATCATGAACGGCATCGCGCTGCATGGCGGCTTCATTCCCTACGGCGGCACCTTCCTGACCTTCAGCGACTACTCACGCAACGCCATCCGCATGGCCGCGCTGATGAAGATTCGTGTCATTCACGTCTTCACACACGACTCCATCGGCCTCGGTGAAGACGGCCCGACGCACCAGTCGATCGAGCACGCCGCCAGCCTGCGCCTGATTCCCAACCTCGATGTCTGGCGTCCGGGCGATACCGCTGAAACCGCAGTGGCCTGGGCTGTGGCGCTTGAAAACAAGAACAAGCCGACAGCCCTGTTGCTCAGCCGCCAGAACCTGCCTTACGCACCGAAGAACGACCTTGGCCAGATCAGCAAGGGCGCTTACGTGCTGGCTGAACCCGCAGAAGTCGGCCTCAATAAAAAGGCCCAGGCCGTCATCATCGCCACCGGCTCTGAAGTGCAGCTGGCGCTGAAGGCGCAGGAACTGCTGGCCGCACACAAGATTGCCGTGCGCGTGGTCTCCATGCCCAGCAACACGACCTTTGACAAACAGAAGACCGCCTACAAATCCGAAGTGTTGCCCGAAGGCATTCCCCGGATTGCGGTCGAGATGGGCGTGACCGACGGCTGGTGGAAATACGGCTGCGCCGCAGTGGTCGGCATCGACAGCTATGGCGAGTCCGCACCCGCACCGGTGCTGTTCAAACATTTTGGTTTCACGCCTGAAAACGTGGCCGATACCGTTCGCAAGGTGCTGCGCAAGTAAGCGCGGTACTGACAAAAATTTCAACTTCCTGGAGCAACAAGAAAATGGCTATCAAACTGGGTATCAACGGCTTTGGCCGCATCGGCCGCAACGTCTTCCGCTCGGCGATCAAGAGCTTTAACGACATCGAAATCGTCGGCATCAACGACCTGCTCGAGCCCGACTACCTGGCCTACATGCTGAAGTACGACTCGGTGCATGGCCGCTTTGATGGTGAAGTCTCTGTCGACGGCAATACGCTGATCGTCAACGGCAAGAAGATCCGCCTGACGCAGGAGCGCGACCCTTCGAACCTCAAGTGGGGCGACATCGGCGCCGATGTGGTGCTCGAATCCACCGGCCTCTTTCTTGACAAGGCTTCGGGTGAAAAGCACCTGGCTGCCGGCGCAAAGAAAGTCATCTTTTCGGCCCCGTCAAAAGACGACACCCCGATGTTTGTCTTCGGCGTCAACGACAAGACCTACAAGGGCGAGGCCATCATCTCCAACGCTTCGTGCACCACCAACTGCCTGGCGCCAGTCGCCAAGGTGCTCAACGACAAATGGGGCATCAAGCGCGGCCTGATGACCACCGTGCACGCTGCCACCGCCACGCAA
>JAZKHN010000251.1:0-9757 GCA_040385325.1 Pseudomonadota bacterium | reverse complement strand
TCAAACCCGGCCTCGCTGGCGCGGCGGCGGTCGTCTTCCTGGCCCCAGCCGGTCAGGGCGACCAGCACGGTGGGGTGGTCTGCAAAACGGCTGCGAATGGCCTGCGCCACTTCATAACCGTTCATGCCCGGCATGCCGATGTCCAGCAGTACGACCGATGGCTTGTAGCTGGCGAATATCTGAAGGGATTCTGCACCGTTGCGTGCCACGCGCACCTCGGCACCCAGCATGTCCAGAATGACTGCCAGGGTGTCGCCTGCATCAACGTTGTCGTCAACCACCAGGACCCTGGTTTTGTCCAGGCGCACATCGCCTGGGTCCGTATCGGGCAAATCGCTGTGGCGCGTCTTCGTCAGAGGCAAGCAGATGGTGAACTGGGCCCCCTTGCCCAGGCCTTCGCTCTGCGCCTCCAGCGTGCCCTGGTGCATCTCTGTCAGGCGGCGCGCCAGCGCCAGACCAATGCCCAGACCACCCTGGTTGCGGGCGCTGTCACGGTTGCCGCGGCTGAACATTTCAAACATGTGTGAAATCGCACCCGGTTCAATGCCAATGCCGGTGTCCTTCACGCTGACGCAAACCTTGTCGCCTTCGCGTCCTGCCTTGACGGTGATGGTGCCGCCGCCATCGGTGTAGCTGGCGGCGTTGTTCAGAAGATTGGAGAGCACCTGCGCCAGCCGTACCGGATCACCCTCAACCCAAAGTGGTTCAGCCTGTATGTCCAGCACCAGTTTGTGGCCGGCCGACTGTATGAGGGGATTGCTGGTTTCGACTGCGGTTTTCACCACCGCAGCCATCTCAATCTGTTCGGTGCGCAGCAACAGCACGCCCCGGCTGATGCGCGAGACTTCCAGAAGGTCATCGACCAGCCGCACCATATGGTTGACCTGGCGCTCCATAATGCCGTGTATCTTCGCCAGCCTGTCGCCGTCAAGCCCTCCCCGGCGCAGCAGGGCGATCGAGTTGCGCAGCGGTGCCAGCGGGTTGCGCAGTTCGTGGGACAGGGTCGCCAGAAAATCGTCTTTTGCACGGTCAGAAGCAGCCAGGCGGGTTGCCTGCTCCTGGATCGACTGTTCTGCAGCCTGCCGGTCTGTGATGTCGCGCGTGGTGCCGGCGACAGCCACTACTTCGCCATGTTCGTCAAACACCGGTGCAAAGATGTAGTCGTACATACGCGTGCCACCGGTGCCTGTAAAGGGGATCTCGCCGCGTATCGGGGCGCGGGTCGTGATGACGGTATCGAGTTCGCGGTCATGCATGTCTGCATGCCACTGCTCATAGCCCAGATCCATCCACTTCTTGCCGCGTACATCGCTGACGCCCCAGGTCTTGAGCAGCGCATCATTGGCGTAAAGGGCGCGGTGGTCGGTGTCGAACACGTAGACAAAGTCGGGGGTGCTGTTGAGCGCAGTTTCATAAATACGTCTTTGCCGTTCCGATTCGGCCACGAGCGAATCCCGCTCGGCAGCCAGGCTTTTTTGTGCCGTCGCATTGCGAAAGTAGACCGACATGCCTTCGGGTGCTGGAAACGTCGTGACGTCGTACCAGCGTTGCTGGTCGGCGTAATAGGCCGTGAAGGAAGATTTCTCCCGCCCGATCATGGTGCGCTGGTAATGGGTTTCAAAATCCGTGTTGCGCAACCCGGGGTATTCATCCCATATGCCTTTGCCGGTCAGGTCGCCTGGCGTCCGGTCGAGAATGCGGTGTGCCTCGCTGTTCACGTAGTCAAAGCGCCACTGGCGATCAAGGGTGTAAAAACCTTCGGTGATGCTTTCAAGAATGGCGATGGCATCGCGTTTACCTTTTGCCGTGGCCACCTCGTTGGTCTGGATGATGTAGTCCACCTCGCCCTGTGCGTTGAGTACAGGGCTGTTTGTCACCCGCCAATACCTCTCTTCATACGATGTTTGACCCGGTGCCCGAACGTCATAACGCTGAGGCGGCATGACGTGCAGCTTGCCGGAGGAAATAACCAGGTTGAAAGAATCGGTGATATTTCTGACGCCGTTGGCATTCGGATCATCAGGGTTGTCAGGAAAGACCTCGAACAACTTGCGGCCGAACATGCCGGGGTCGGTGAACGTCGCCACCATGTACTCGGCACTTGCGCCAACAATGGTGAAGTCCGCATCCGGCCTCACGATCAGGAAGAGGCCAGGAAGGTTGCCGAAGAGGCGCTGGATGTCAGCGGTCGTCAAGTTGGTGATCAATCATGTCTATTTATCTGGCCTTGGGGTTCTACGCCTCGCGAAGCGCTTTTATTCTATAGATGGCTTTTACGTTAGCTGCACTTTTAAATACGTGGAATCGTCATAACCAGCGCATTGAGGCAGCGTCCTACAGCTGGCGTGAAGATGTCATTTACGCCTGTTGTGGGTTTGCCACTGCGAAATCCGCGGCCGTCGCCATAATTCTTCATCTGCCCAACAGCGCAAAAGGCTTGCCACATGACGACCGCCATCACGCCCAACCTGCCAGCCCACCACGTGCTGGCGCCGCTCGCCTCACGCCTGGTGGACCCGGCTGCGCTGGAGTGGCAGGAGACCCGGTACCCCGGCATCGAAGTCAAAACCCTGCTCTTTGACCGCCGCAGCGGGCTGGTCACAGCACTGATGCGTATGGCTCCTGGCGCGGTGTTGCCCGATCATGAGCATGTACAGATTGAGCAGACCTGGGTACTTGAAGGTCACCTTGTGGATGGCGAAGGCCCGGACTCGGGCATTGAATGCAAGGCCGGCCAGTTCATCTGGCGCCCGGCGGGCAGCCGCCACAGTGCATGGTCGCCGAATGGCGCCGTGACACTGGCGGCTTTCCAGATACCCAACAAGTTCTTCGATGTGGACGGCAGCGCGCGCGACATGGGTGGGCAGGACTGGGAGGCGCTGTGGGGCACGGTGCACGCCGCGCGTAGCCTGACCGTCTAGCGGGTTGGGCTGAACGAGGTACTCCCAGGACGGCCGGACAGTGACAGACTGGACGTCGCGGCCGGGCTTTGAGCCAGCAACTGGCCGCGCTTGTACACCCTGAGCCGATTGGCGCGCAGGCGAATCGCCTCAACAGCATCACGCGCCTGCAGCAGCACAAAGCTCGCGTCGCACCCCGGTTCAAGTCCGTAGTCCCTGAGATGCATGACTTTTGCCGCGTTCACTGTCACCGCGTCAAAGCAGGCACGGATACCTTTCTGGCTGGTCATTTGAGCTACATGCAGGCCCATGTGGGCTACTTCCAGCATGTCGCCTGAGCCCATACCGTACCAGGGGTCCATCACGCAGTCGTGGCCGAAAGCGACATTGACGCCTGCGGCCATCAGCTCGGGCACCCGGGTCATGCCGCGGCGTTTGGGGTAGCTGTCGTGGCGGCCTTGCAGGGTGATGTTGATCAGGGGATTGGCAATGACGCTGACACCGCTTTCGGCAATCAGGGGCAGCAATTTGGACACGTAATAGTTGTCCATCGAGTGCATGGACGTGCAGTGCGAACCGGTGACGCGGCCCTGCAGGCCGAGGCGTTGGGCTTCAAACGCCAGGGTTTCGATGTGACGCGAGAGTGGGTCGTCTGACTCGTCGCAGTGCATGTCTACCAGCTTGCCGCGCTCTGCAGCCAGTTCACACAGCAGCCTGACGCTGGTCGCACCATCTGCCATGGATCGTTCAAAGTGCGGAATGCCCCCAACGATATCCACACCCTTGTCGAGTGCACGCTTGAGGTTGTCAACACCGCCTTTGGTCCGCAAAACGCCGTCTTGCGGAAAGGCGACGAGCTGCAGGTCGATGTATGGCGCGACCCGCTTTTTGACTTCGAGCAGCGCATCGACTGCGAGCAGGCTGGGGTCGCTGGTGTCCACATGCGTGCGAATCGCCAGCAGGCCTTTGGCGACCGCCCAGTCGCAGTAGGTGAGGGCGCGATCAATGATGGCGTCGGCCTTGAGCGTGGGTTTGAGTTCGCCCCAGACGGTAATGCCTTCAAGCAGCGTGCCGCTTTCGTTGACGCGCGGCAGGCCGTAGCTGAGCGTGGCGTCCATGTGGAAGTGCGGGTCTACAAAATGGGGGCTGAGCAGGCAGCCTTGCGCATCAAGGGTTTCCTGCGCAGGAGCGGTGAGCCCCGCGGTGACTTCCCTGATACTGCCGTCCTGCACGGCGACCGACATGCCGGTGCGGCCATCGGGCAGGGTGGCGTTGGTGATGAGGAGATCAAGCATGTGGTTGCCGCCTCACGGCTTTTTATTGTTTCCAGGCGGCCAGGAAGGCCAGCAGCACGCGGGCCGAGTTGTCTGCGGCAAGGCTGAAAAAGGTGCCCATTTCGTTGGCCCCGTCGCCACCGCCAGCCAGGTCGCTGAGTGATCGGAAGGCGATGTAGGGCACGCCATTGCTGTACGCGACCATGCCGACTGCCGCGGTTTCCATGTCAAGCACATTGGCCTGGAAGGTTTTGAAGGCATATTCGCGGAAGGCGGCGTTGTCGACAAAAGCCTGGCCCGACACACCGTTACCGCCAACCAGTAGCTCAGGCTTGCGCGTCAGGCAATGGGCGGCCTTGCAGCTGATGAGCTCTACGCTGCGCAGGCTGCGCGCGACTTCAAGCATTTTGGGGTCGGCCTCGAACCAGAATTTACGCGTAAGTGCCGGATTGGCGGCATTGCGGGTTTCGACAGTGCGCGGCTGCATCATGCCGAAGGCCGGGAACAGCGGTGCCTCCATATGGGGTGGCGGGGTGAACTTGCCCGGTGAGGTTTCGCGCGACATGGCGATTTCAAGGTATTGTCCCCACTGCGCGGGCACCGACACATCGCCAATGTGCAGGCCGGGGTTGACGCCGCCCGCAATGCCGCTGAAGACGATGCCATTGATGTTGAAACGGTCAAGCACCAGCTGCGTGTTCATGGTGGCGTTGGTCATGCTGATGCCCGACAGGAACAGCACCACGGGCTGGCCCTCGAGTACGCCGGTGGTAAAGCCGACGCCATTGAGCTGGTGGCTGACGGGGTTTTGTACCTTGCCCAGCAGGAGGGTCAGCTCTGGTTCAAAGGCAGACATGACGGCCAGGCGAGGAGTGCTGTCAAGACGTGCGCCGGGGGATGTACTGGCGCAAGCACCCAGGACCAGCGCCATCACGCAGAAGCATGCACGGCGAAGCAGGCGAGTCATCTGCAAACCCGTATGGACTGCGTTCTTGCCCATACCGGTTACTTGGTACCGAAGATACGGTCACCCGCGTCGCCCAGGCCCGGCAGGATGTAGCCGTGGCTGTTGAGCTGGCGGTCTATGGCTGCGGTGTAGATGTGCACATCGGGGTGAGCATTCTGCATGGCGGCTATACCTTCGGGGCAGGTTAGCAGGCACACGAACTTGATGGACTTCGGGTTGAGCTCTTTCAGGCGCTCGACTGCGGCAATGGCCGAGTTTCCGGTGGCGAGCATGGGGTCAACGATGACGACATCGCGGGCTTCCATGTCATGCGGCATCTTGAAGTAGTACTCAACGGCTGTCAGCGTTTTGGGATCGCGGTACAGGCCAACATGGCCCACACGCGCACCCGGTACGACGCTAAGCATGCCTTCAAGAATGCCGTTGCCAGCGCGCAGTATGGACACAAACACCAGCTTTTTGCCATCTATGACTCTGGAGGTCATGGTCTCAAGCGGCGTTTCGATCTCAATGTCCTGCATGGGCATGTCGCGCGTGACCTCATAGGCCATCAGCATGCTGACTTCATTGAGCAACGTACGAAAGGTGTTGGTCGAGGCGTCCTTGCGGCGCATCAGCGTCAGTTTGTGCTGGACCAGCGGATGGTCTACAAGGTGGACTTTGTCGTTATAGGTCGTCATACATGTTTCTTAAAAAACGGTTCCGTCGCTGATGATGTTGAGTGGCGGGGTGCCACCACGCAACTGCTGTGCCAGAACCCGCCCTGCAGCCCAGGTGCCGCCTTCCAGCACACAGGCCAGTGGCATTTGCTCAGCGGTCAGCTCGAGTTGTTCGCGAACCAGCGGGGCAATTTCATCAAGCAATGCGACGGTGAGGGCACGCCACTCAACAATCAGTGCATCGCCAGCGGCATGCAGGCTTTGGGCATGCGTGGGGTCTTTGAGACGAAGAACTCCCGCATCGAGGAAAAGCCCGCCGTTGCGGTATTCAGGCAGCCCGGTCAGAGCGTCCAGACCCTGCACTTCAATGCCTGCCCATTCGAAGGGTTCGAGAAGCGAATAGGTCAGCCACTGCGACAGCTTGTGAAAGGGCATCCAGCCATCACTGAGGCCGCCGGCATCACTGCGGGCGGCAGGAAGCGGCCAGCAATCACCGAGCGCAATGCCATCGATGGCGTTCTGTGCCGGCCAGATGGCGGACAGGCCTGTGAGCAGGGCTGATAACACATCGTGCGCCTGAATGGCCTTGCCGGTCTTTGACAGCAGATCGAACAAGTGCCCCGGGCGGCCAGGCGTTCCGAACAGTTCGGGCTGGTTTTGGAGGGCTTCGCCCAGGCGCCGGAGCAGGGCTGCTCGGCCTTCAAGGCCTATCAGCGGATTGTTCGGTACGACCTGAAAGGCCTGGGCCAATTTATCTGCCGTGATGGCTTGCAGGCCTTCGGCATCTGCCTGAAGCGGTTTGGCGCGGTCGCTGGAGAACAGGCCCGACATGAACGCGTGAAAGCTGGCAACGCCCAAGCCTTCGGAGCGGGTGTATTCGGCGCCGTGCGCTTGCTCTTTGTAGCGCCAGTCGGCGCCGGCACCTGCATCGAGCAATACGCTGACCAGTGCGAGGTCCATGCGGGCCCGGGCCTTTTCTGCTGAGGATGCACCGGCCAGCGCTGCGTCAAGCTGTCCGCTGCGGTCCACGCTGCCGGCTTCAAAGTGCCGCCAGCGGCTGTGATATGGAATTTTCAAGCCAGGGTAGCGTGCCAGCGTCAGCTCCGCGACGAGTGTGGCGGCGGTAACCAAAGCACCATCATTGACCGAGAAAAAGTCCGATTCACTGCGGCGCGCGCGTGCAAGCAGGGCCTGGGCGCGTTTGCGTATGGTTTGGGTCGAGCGAAGCTCGGCTACGGCGCTGGCAAGGTCAGACATCCAGTCCCCGGCCTTTGGCCTTTTTAAGCTCGTCGGCCGTGGGGACTGCGCCGGGCGTGAAGTAGCCCGCAGCCATCTTGGCATCCATCTCGACCTGGGCATCGGCGGGGATCATGTGCTCAGGAATGTTCACACGCTCGACCACCTCAATGCCGGCGCGGGTGATGGCGTCGTATTTCATGTTGCTCATGGACACCAGCCGGTGAATCTTGCGTATGCCCAGCCAGTTCAGGACGTCGGGCATCAGCTCCTGAAAGCGCATGTCCTGCACGCCGGCAACACATTCGGTACGATTGAAGTACTGGTCAGCCGTATCGCCACCGACCTGGCGCTTGCGGGCGTTGTAGACCAGGAACTTCGTGACTTCCCCAAGCGCGCGGCCTTCCTTGCGGAAGTAGGACACCAGACCAACACCGCCGCGCTGCGCGCCCTGTATGCATTCTTCAATCGCATGCGTGAGGTAAGGGCGGCAGGTACAAATGTCCGACCCGAACACGTCTGACCCATTGCACTCGTCGTGCACGCGCGCCGTCAGTTCGATGTCGGGGTTGGCCAGATCCCGGGGTTTGCCAAATATGTAGGCAGTGAGACCGCCAATGGGAGGCAGGAAGACTTCAAGATCGCTGCGGGTGACCAGTTCGGGGTACATGCCGCCGGTTTCTTCAAACAATACGCGGCGCAGCTCTGCCTCTGTGCAGTTGAACCGTTTGGCGACCTCGGGCAGGTACCAGACTGGCTCCACTGCCACCTTGGTGACCATGGCAGCGCCGCCTGCGGTCAGGTATTTGCCGTCAGCCTTGAGCCGGCCTGATTGCAGGGCCTCAATTACCTCAGGCAGGATGACATGCGCCTGGGTGACGGCGATGGTGGGACGAATGTCGTAGCCGGCGGCGAGCTCATTGGAAAAAACATCGGCGACAGAAGCCCCCCAGGGGTCCATGGCGACGATGCGGCCGGGCTCACTCCATTGCGGGTAGGGGCCGATAAGGTCGGTGGGAGAGGTGTTGGTGAGGTCGGCCTTGTGCTGTGGCGACAACGCGCCGGCTGCCACCGCCAGGGCACGGTAAATGCTGTACGAGCCGCTGTGTGTGCCGATGACGTTGCGGTGGCTGCGAGTGGTGGTGGTGCCGACGACCGGTCCGCGCTCTGTGGCGGTGGCTGCAGCCCAGTGAATCGGTATGGCGCCATTTCCGCTGGCGTGTGAGGTCAGCCGGATATGGCTGGGTGCTGGCGAGTTGGAATGGGCTGCGCTTTTTGCGGGCTCACTGGACGGGGTTGCAACTTCGGCAGGCATTGCGGATCCTTCAAAAAATCCAATGTAGCGATGAGGCTTGTGCTTGACAAGCCTCTGTGAAATCAAGGGTCGTTAAATTGCGACAGCAGGGGAGCCCCTGCATGCCTGGCATGTCAACGCTTCTTGCTGCCAAAAATGCCGCCCAGTACGCCGCGAATGATTTCGCGGCCTACTGTGGAACCCATGGTGCGCACGGCTGATTTGGCCATGCTTTGCGCCAGTCCATCGTACTTGGCGCCGCGTGGGCCGGTGTGGCCAAACAGCACATCGTTGAGGCCACCGAGAATGCCGCCTGATTCGCTTTGACCCACCGCACCGCCATTGGGGGCCGAACCCGCAGCTGTGGCGCTTGCCGCTGCGCGGCCTTGAAGTTTTTCATAGGCAGATTCGCGGTCTACGTTTTTTTCATAGACACCTGCGACAAGCGAATTCTGAAGCAGCGCCTGGCGTTGCTGAGGGGTGATGGGGCCAATCTGGCTGCCGGGCGGCAGCACGTAGACGCGTTCTGTCACGCTCGGGCGGCCCTTGGCGTCCAGCAGGCTGATTAGTGCTTCACCAACTGCGAGTTCGGTGATGGCGGTTTCGATGTCCAGACCCGGTTTTTGACGCATGGTTTGCGCCGTAGCCTTGACCGCTTTCTGGTCACGCGGCGTGAAGGCGCGCAGGGCGTGTTGCACACGGTTGCCGAGCTGGGCCAATACCGAGTCCGGGATATCCAGCGGGTTCTGGGTGACGAAATACACACCGACACCTTTGGAGCGCACCAGGCGCACGACCAGTTCGATACGTTCGACAAGCACTTTGGGCGCTTCGTTGAAAAGCAGATGTGCTTCGTCGAAGAAAAAGACGAGTTTTGGCTTTTCAGGATCACCAATTTCAGGCAACTGTTCGAACAGCTCGGACAGCATCCACAACAGGAAAGTCGCGTACAGGCGTGGCGAGTTCATGAGCTTGTCCGCAGTCAGGATGTTGATGACACCCTTGCCGCCCACCGTTTGCATGAAGTCGCTGATATTGAGCATGGGCTCACCGAAGAATTTGTCGGCACCCTGCGTCTCCACCTGCATCAGTCCGCGCTGTATGGCGCCTACGCTGGCCGCGCTGACGTTGCCGTATTTGGTGGTGAACTCGCTGGCGTTGTCACCCACGTACTGCAGCATGGCGCGCAGGTCTTTCAGGTCAAGCAGCAGCATGCCGTTGTCATCGGCAATCTTGAATACCAGGTTGAGCACACCGGCCTGGGTGTCGTTGAGGTCCAGCATGCGGCCCAGCAACAGCGGACCCATGTCGGAAATGGTGGCGCGCACCGGGTGACCCTGCTCACCGAACACGTCCCAGAGCGTGGCAGGGCATGCGAGCGACTCGGGCGTATCAATGCCGCGTTCCTTGAGGAACATCGGCAGATA
>JAZKHN010000250.1:1949-3200 GCA_040385325.1 Pseudomonadota bacterium | reverse complement strand
GGCGTGACATTGGCGCTGCCGTTGCGCACCCAGTTCATGCCGCGCGAGGGGCCGGCAATCTTGGTGGCCAGCACCAGCTTGCTACGCGCCGACGGATTTTTTGCAAACCAGTTGCCGATGATGGTCTCGGTGGCGCCAAAGGTTTCGGCGCGCGTGGGCACCGAGTACATCTCGGCCGTGTCCATGAAGTTGACGCCGCGCTCCAGCGAGCGGTCAAGAATGGCGTGCGCGGTCAGTTCATTGACCTGTTCGCCAAAGGTCATGGTGCCGAGGCAGATGGGGGTGACCTGCAGGTCGCTCTGGCCAAGTTGAACTTTGTTCATGGGTGTCATGGGTGTGCTGTGAAGGTGGAAGGAAACCGTGAGGGCTGGAGAGCCGCCATACGAAGCGGCCAGCTGACAAGTTTATCGGTTGAATGGCCTGCCTGCAGGGCGTTGGGCGTTCAGGCAAATAAGCCATTGCCTTACAGACACATTTACTGCGCGAAATTAACCTTGCGAAGTTCCACAACAACAGTGGCTCGCGAACATGTCGCTGCAAACGCAGATGGCATGGCAGTCACATACCTCACCAGAAACCCAAGGAGTAAACAATGAAAACAATCACCACAACCCTCACCTGCGTCGCCCTGTCAGTCGGCATTCTGTCGGGCTGCGCCAACATGAGCGACACCCAGCGCGGCACCGCGCAGGGCGCTGGCATTGGCGCTGTTGCAGGTACCGTCCTGGGCGCGGCCGTCGGCGGCCGTAACGGTGCCGTCACTGGCGCAGTGCTGGGCGGCGTGGCCGGCGCAGTGGGCGGCAATGTCTGGTCGCAGCGCATGCAGAACCAGAAGATCGCGATGGAACAAGCGACTGCAGGTACGGGCGTCGCCGTGACCCAGACGACCGACAACCGCCTGAAGCTGGACATCCCGAGCGACATCTCGTTTGACACCGGCCGCTCGGGCATCAAGTCCAACTTTGCGCCCATCCTGAACCAGTTCGCCACCAGCCTGAACCAGAACCCGGCATCGACGATCAACATCATCGGCCACACCGACAACACCGGCTCTGACGCCATCAACAACCCGCTGTCGGTCGAGCGTGCCAACGCCACGCGCGACTACCTGATCAGCCGCGGTGTGGCTGGCCAGCGCATCGGCACCGATGGCCGCGGTTCACGCGAGCCGATTGCCGACAACGCCACGCAAGCTGGCCGCGACAAGAATCGCCGGGTTGAAATTTATGTAGCCGAGCAGGTAGCAGCACG
>JAZKHN010000250.1:0-1849 GCA_040385325.1 Pseudomonadota bacterium | reverse complement strand
CCAGCGTGTCAGGCGCCAGCACCACGTAGGCCTTTACCACCGCGCCGCGCTCACGGTCGGGCTTGGGTACGACGGCGGCGTTGGCCACAGCTTCGTGCTTGACCAGGCAATTTTCGATCTCGCCCGGGCCTATGCGGTAGCCCGCCGCCTTGAAGACATCGTCAGCCCGCCCCTCGTACCAGAGGTAGCCGTCTGCATCGCGTTTGGCGAGGTCACCGGTTCGGCACCAGTCGCCGGTGAATTTGCCGTCGGTGGCGGCAATGTTCTTCCAGTAGCCCAGAAAGAAGATCGGGTCGGCATCACCGTGCATGTCGAAGCGGTTGACCGCCACATCGCCGGGCACGCCCACCGCGCATTCGCGGCCTTCGTCATCGATCACCGCCACCCGGTGGCCGGGGTAGGCCTTGCCCATGCTGCCGGGCCGGGCTGGCCACATTGCAGAGCAGTTGCCCACGACGTAGTTGATCTCGGTCTGGCCGAACATCTCGTTGACCGTGACGCCGAGCTGCTTGCGGCAGTAGTCAAACACCGCGTCGCCCACCGCCTCACCGGCGCTCATGATGCCTTGCAGCTTGAGTTTGAAATGTTTGCCCGGCTGCGGATAGGCCTTCATCATGGCCTTGAGCGCCGTGGGGAACAAAAAGGTGTGCGTCACGCCGTGCTGCTGCATCAGGCTGAAGGCCAGCTCGGGACTGAAGCGGCCGTTGAAGGCCACGATGGGCCGGCTGAAATAGAGCGTGGGCAGCAAGGCATCCATCAGCCCCCCGGTCCAGGCCCAGTCTGCGGGACTCCAGAACACTGACGTGTTCTGGAGTCCCTCCCTGGGCTTTGCCACTTTTGTGCTCGCCCCCACCCCAGCCCTCCCCCGCGCGGGGGAGGGAGTTTTTGAGTCAGGATAGGGGTCGAAGCCGAACCAGTTCTGGCTGCAGACAAAACCCGGCAGGTTGCCTATCAGCGCGCGGTGCGGGATCAGCGCACCCTTGGGCGGGCCTGTGGTGCCGCTGGTGTAGATCAGCACCGCGGCTTCTTCGGCCTTGGTGACGGCTGCGGTGAAGGCGCTGTGATACGCCAGATCCATGTCGAGATCGCCCTGCCCCCACGCGCTACCGGCCGCCAGCACCCGCCGCAGCATGGGGCACTCGCCGCGCACGGCCTTGATGCTGGTGATGCTGCTTTCATCACAGATGGCAACCACCGCCCCGCTGTCATGCAAACGGAATTGAAGCGCCTCGGGTCCGAACAGCATGGACAGTGGCATGGCCACCGCGCCGATCTGCAGCACGGCCATATAGGCAACGGCGGTTTCAAAACGCTGCGGCATGACGATGGCGACCCTGTCGCCGCGCCGCACACCCAGGCCCTGCAGCGTGTGGCTGAGCGAATCGGCGGCCTGCTTCAGCGCCAGATAGGTGTAGCTCTCGGGCCCGGCACCGGGCTGGTGAACACGTATCGCCACCTGGCCGGCGGTGCCCGCATCCCGCGCCCAGCGGCTGCAGCAGACCTCGGCGATGTTGAAGTTGTCATCGACCTGCCAGCGAAAGCCGCTGTGCACTGCGGTGTAGTGGTCGATTTGCGGTTTGTCGCTGGATTGACTGCGATTGCTGGCGTGGCTCTTTATCATTGGAACTTGTCCGTGAGTAATTTGGGGTCGCGTTGGGTGCAATCGGGATGAATTGGTTGCCAACATCTCGACACATGGGCTCATGCCCATGCAAGAGATTTGGTGGTCAAGTCGCCCGATTTCACCTCAACCCGCAGGGCAAGCTCATGTTCGGGCGATCTGCGTTGTTGCAAAATCGGGCAATGCATGGGCATTGCCCTGGATTTTGCGCCTAGCAGCTCATCCCGA
>JAZKHN010000249.1:3624-5367 GCA_040385325.1 Pseudomonadota bacterium | reverse complement strand
ATGGACTGGATGTTGGGGAGCTCGTTCATGCGAAGGTCTTTTTGCGATTGTGCACTTCCGCCAGCGCTCGCTCGTACATTCCCCGATTGCCGCGATGTGTGTCCCCTGGCTATATTTACCTGTATACCCCTCATCGCACCCATCCAAGGATCACCATGCAGGAAGCCGCCTATTTCTACGTTTCGAAGTTCTGGATTGCCCCGGCTGGCAAGGCGGCGCTCATGAATTGGCTTGACACCGGCCATGTCGCCGAAGTTGTCAGCCAGCCCGGCTTTCTGTGGTGCAGGCAGGTCGACCTGCGTGAGAAGGACGCGGACGGCTGTGAGGCCTACCTGATGATTTACGCGCTCGAGTCTGAAAAGCATTTCAAGGCTTACAAGGCCAACGAGCAGCTGGCCGCCAAATTCACGGAGCAGCGCAAGGACTTTGCCCACCACCTGCGCATGGACCGCTGGGACGGCCCGGTGGTCGGCGTGTTCGACAAGAAGTCCTGAAGCAGGGCGCCTGCAAGTCTTGCCGGGCGCCTCAGGCCCTTGATTTCGCCGCGGCCTTCGCGTTCTTTCGCGCGGGCCTTGCGGGGCGAACGGGCTTTGCGGTTTTGTCCGCTGCCACGGCTTTCTTGCCCACCGGCGTGCGCGCCATGAACAGATCGGCAATCACGCCGCGCAGCCACTTGTTTGCCACATCGTTGTGGTGGCGCTGGTGCCAGAACTGCTTGATCTCGAAGCGGGGCGTCTCTACCGGCAGCCTCAGCATCTTGATCTTCGGCATAGACGGTATATAGGCCATGACGTAGCTGGGCACAGTCGCCAGCAAGTCGGTTTGCTGCACGATTTCCGGCACCACCATGAAGTGCGGCACGCGCAGGGCGATGCGCCGGCTCAGGCCCTTGGTGGCCAGATAGCGTTCGATGAAGGTGGTGGTCGAGGACTGCAGCGACATGCTGCTGTAGCGCGAACCGGCCGGCTCGATCAGGATGTGCGACTCCTCAGAGAACTGCTTCAGCGTCAGGCTGTCGCCCACACGCGGGTGATCGGTGCTGGCCAGGCACACATACGAATCCACGAACAGGCGCTGCTGGTAAAAGCCCGCCTTGAGCGCCGGCAGAAACCCGAGTGCCAGGTCTGCCTCTCCGGACGTGAAAGCCGTGTGGTATGACTCGCGCGGCAACTGCAGCACACGCAGGTTGACGCCCGGCGCCACGGCTTTCAGCCGTGTGATGAGGCGCGGCAGGTACACCAGTTCACCGATGTCGCTCATCAGCAGCTGGAAGGTGCGGTCGCAGGTGGCCGGGTCGAAAACGCCGGCGCCTTCAAGTGCGCCCTGCAGCATGGCCAGGCCATCTTTCACCGTGCCTGCAATCTGTTTGGCAAAAGGCGTGGGCTCCATGCCCGTGGGCACGCGCACGAAGAGCGGGTCGCCCGACAGCGCCCTGAGCCGCGACAGCGCGTGGCTCATGGAAGGCTGCGACAGGCCCAGCCTGAAACCCGCGCGCGTCAGGTTGCCGTCCTGCATCAGGGCATCAAATGCCAGCAGCAGGTTGAGGTCCATTTTCCGGATGTCCATCTTTTCCTTTTCTCCTCTTTTTCAGAGAATCAGTACCTGGGCTCCCCGAAAGGTTATCAGGATTTCTAATGCAGTTCATTCAGTCCATCGATTGTATTGATTGGAGCGCGATGCTACCTTTGCGCTGCTTTAAAAAATTACGGAGACAAAGCCGATGACACGCAAGCAAAAGCGGCT
>JAZKHN010000249.1:0-3524 GCA_040385325.1 Pseudomonadota bacterium | reverse complement strand
TGGCCGAGCAGATCGTCGCCAGGCATGTGGCGTCAAAAACGTCGATACCCGGCATCGGGCATCCGCTGCACAAGCCGATTGACCCGCGCACGCCGCGGCTTTTTCAACTGGCCGAAGAGAACGGCCTCAGCGGCAAATACGTCGAGCTCATGAAGCTGGTGGCCAGCGCTGCCGAGCGCGCGCTGAACAAGCCTGGCCAGCTACCCGTTAACGCGACTGGCGCGCTCGGGGCACTGTCTTCTGAAATGGACATCCCGTGGCGGCTGTGCCGGGGGCTGGCTGTCATTGGCCGGACCATAGGCATCGTTGGCCACCTCGCTGAAGAAATGCGCAACCCCCTGGCACGTGAAGTGTGGGAACGCACCGAAGAGGAATCGTCCTCGCACGTTCGCCAGCCCTGACCCACCTCATCAAAGCAACCCTGAAGGAGACATCATGATCAACCGCCGTCAAACCCTGGCCATCGCTGCCGCAGCCACCTTCGGTGCCAGCTCCAGCGTCTTTTCGCAAGCCGCCAAATGGCCGAACAAACCCATCCGTGTGATCGTGCCGTTTGCGCCCGCAGGCGGCGTCGACCTGCTGTCGCGCTTCCTCGCCGACAAGCTGGGCGCGTCGCTGGGCCAGACGCTGCTCATCGACAACCGCCCCGGCGCGGGCGGCAACATCGGCACCGAGATGGTGGTGCGCGCCGGCAATGACGGCTACACACTGCTGATCGCCGGCAGCCCCACGCATGTCATCAACCCCTATCTCTACAAGAATCTGTCATACAACCCGGTGAAGGACCTGGCCCAGGTGGCACTGGTCGCTTCCGCACCCAACCTGCTGGTGGTCAACCCAGGACTTGGCCTCAACTCGGTGGATGATCTTGTCAAGCTTGCGCGCAGCAAGCCCGGTCAGATCAGCTTTTCATCGGCTGGCAACGGCACCAGTGGTCATCTGGCGGGTGAGCTGCTGCGCAGCCAGGCGAAGATTGAATTGATGCATGTGCCTTACAAGGGTCAGGCAGATGCCATTAGCGCGGTCATTCGCGGCGAGGTGGCATTTGCATTTGTGGCCATCCCCGGCACGCTGGCACTTGTGAAGGACGGGCGCATCAAGGCCATTGCCGTCACCAGCGCAGCACGCAGCACACTGGTGCCTGATCTGCCGACCGTGACACAGGCGGGTTACAGGGACTTTGAAGTATTGGCCTGGTACTGCATGTCGGCGCCCGCAGGCACCCCTGCGCCCATCGTCAACAGGCTGGCCAGCGAGATTGAAAAAGTGGTGAACGAGCCCGCGACAAAAGACAAGTTCACGCAGCTGGGCATGGAGCCCAACTTCAAAAAGGGCCCCGACTTCATCGCCTACATGGCCAAAGAGTCTGCCAAGTGGGGCAAGGTCATCAAGGACGCCAACATCGTTGCGAGCTGAGCAGCAACATGCGCCTGGTCAACTGGTCATTTCACACCTGCCGCCTGCCTTATGAAAGGCCGGTGCAGTGGAGCGACGTCGTCGAGGATGCGGCAGAGTTTTTGCTCTTGAGGCTGGAGTCCGACACCGGCCACACCGGCGTGGCCGAAATGACGCTCAAACCCACCTGGACAGGCGCCTCGCGGCGCGGCCTGGTGGCTGCCCTCGAAGACATGCTGCTGCCGCTGGTTCGCAAAAGCGATGTTGATGACCTGACGCTGGTGCGCCGCGCGATGGATGCCTTTCCCGGCAATCTGGCCGCGAAAGCATTGCTCGACAACGCCCTGTGGGATCTTCACGCGGCGGCATCGGGGCAGTCACTCTGGCGCGCGTGGGGCGGCAAAAACCGCGTGCCGCTGACCTGGGTGCTGACCCGGCAATCGCCAGCCCTGATGGCTGCCGAAGCCGTCAACGTCAGGGCGCGCTACGGCTTCGATGCCATCAAGGTCAAGGGCGGCCAGGGGCTGCAAACCGATGTGCGTGCCATGCACGAACTGAAGGCGGCGTTGGGCGAGGGCGTGCGTCTGTATGTGGATGCCAATGGTGCTTACCCGTTCGACAAGGCACTCGATTACGTGTCCGCCATGGCAGATGCAGGCGCCGAGGTGGTCGAAGACCCCTGCGCCCTGCGGCCAGACGCGGCCTTCACAAAGTTGCAGGGTGCAACGCCCACACCCGTGCTGGTGGATTTCGGCTGCGAATCGCTGCGTGATGCACAGCTTTTTCTCGACCGCGGCGCCAGGGCGTTCAGCCTCAAGCCCGGGCGCTTCGGCCTGACCGACACGCGCGAGATGGCGCGGCTGTCGGCGGCGGCAGGCTGCCAGGTGGTAGTCGGCATGTTCGGTGAAAGTGCGCTCGGAACGCTTCCCGCGCTCAGCCTCGCATCGACGCTGGCTGAAGGCGCACTGCCGGCCGAGGTGACCTGGTTTCTGGCCATGACACGGCAATGCGTCACACACACGATTGAGGTCAGTAACGGCATGGCCACACTGCCCGATACCGCTGGTTGCGCGTCGCTTGTCGATTGGGACGCGCTGACACCGCTACCGGCATGAAAAAACACAAGAAGAGGATTATTCAATGAAGGATTTCGGCCTGACCGAAGAGCAGCGGCTGATACGCGACACCGTGAAGGGGCTCGCCAAAGAGCATTTCGCGACAGGGGCTGCTGCGGCTGACCGGCAATGCAAGCCGCCGGTGGACAACCTGAAGGTGCTGGCCGGCCATGGCTTTACCGGCATGTTCATGCCCGAGGCCTATGGCGGCGCGGGCCTGGGCCTGATGGAAAACGTGCTGGTGGTCGAGCAGCTCGCCCGTTACTGCGCCAACACCGCCATGCTGTTTTCATGCACCGATGGCGCCACACCCCGCGCGCTGCTGGGCGTGGGCACCGAAGAGCAAAAAAACCGCTACCTGCCCAGGGTGGTGAAGGGTGAGTTGCTCACGGCATGGAGCATGTCCGAGCCCAATGCCGGCTCTGACGTTGGCAATGTGCAGACCAAAGCCGTGCCCGACGGCGACGACTACGTCATCAACGGCAGCAAGCTCTGGTGCACGGCCGCGCAGGTGTCGGACCTCTTCCTGGTGCTGGTGCGGCTTGATGCATCGCCAGGCATGAAGGGCGTGGGCGCCATCCTGGTCGAGCGCGACACGCCCGGTTTCACCATCGGCAAACACCTCGACCTGCTTGGCCTGCGTGGCACCGGCATGGCGGAACTGGTGTTTGAGAACTGCCGCGTGCCCAGGGCCAATCTGCTGCTGCCCGCAGGCCGCATGCGTGAGCTGCTGGCCGTGCTGGACGCCGACCGCATCAGTGGCAACCCCCCGGTGTGCCTTGGCATAGCGCAGGCGGCGTTTGAAAACGTGGTGCAGCACCTGAAAGACAGGCACCAGTTCGGCAAGCCGCTTGCAGATAACCAGGGCCTGCAGTGGAAGCTGGCCGACATGGCCATAGACATCGAGGCCGCGCGTGCGCTGCTGTACCGCGCCGCCGCCCGGGTGGATGAAGGCAAGCCCAGCATCGTCGATACCTCCATTACCAAGGCTTTTGTCAACCAGATGTCGGTGCG
>JAZKHN010000248.1:0-1973 GCA_040385325.1 Pseudomonadota bacterium | reverse complement strand
ACCACGCTGCCTGAAAACGCTGCGCTCGTGAACAGCGAACTGCCCGTGTGGCGTGCTTCTTTCCGCATGGCCGTGGTGGCGGCGGCCAGCGTCATCGCCGCAGGGGTGATGGCGACCGGCATCACCGGCTGTGCAGATATGTCGGGCATTGCGCCCAATGCCTCCTTGCGCGATGCGGCCTCTGTGGGTTTGCAGTCGCCGGCATCTGCAGTGCCTGTTGCCTCAACAGTGGGCGCAGAGTGGTGGCAGGATTTTGGTGACGAGCAACTCAATCGTCTTGTCGCCCGGGCGCTGTCCAGCAACCCCAACCTGAAGATTGCCCAGGCCCGCCTCGCGCGTGCGCAGGCCGTGATTGAAGTGGCCGATGCCGCAACCCTGCCGCAGGTCAATGCGCAGCTTGATGCAACGCGCCAGCTTTATACAAAAAATGGCCTGGTGCCCGCGCCGCTGGCCGGCACCATCAGGGAAACTGGCACAGCCCAGTTCAATGCCAGCTGGGAACTTGATTTCTTCGGCAAGAACCGTGCTGCACTTGATGCCGCACTTGGCAGCATGCATGCCGCCGAGGCTGATGCAGAAGCTGCACGCGTACTGCTTGCCAGTAATGTCACGCGCACGTACTTTCAGCTGGTCCGCCTGAATGAGCAAAGCGCCGTTGCAAAACGTACGCTGGACCAGCGCAGCGAGACCCTGAAGCTGGTACAGGATCGTGTGACCGCAGGCCTGGACACGCGGTTAGAGCTGCGCCAGAGCGAAGGTGGCCTGCCTGAAGCGCGCTTGCAGCTTGAATCGTTGCAGGAGCAGATGGCCCTGACGCGCAACGCGCTGAGCGCGCTGGTCGGCCAGCCTGATGTGGCGATGAACGCCGTGCTGCCGCAACTGGCAGCCATTAAAAACGTTGCTGCTGCAACGGCCATTCCGGCTGACCTGCTGGGCCGCCGTGCCGACATCACCGCTGCGCGCTGGCGCGTTGAGGCGTCCGTCAAGGATGTGGCCAATGCGAAAACACAGTTCTACCCCAACATCAACCTCGTTGCGTTTGCGGGTTTTTCAAGCATTGGCCTGAACCGCCTGTTTGA
Source organism: Pseudomonadota bacterium (assembly GCA_040385325.1). GTDB lineage: Bacteria > Pseudomonadota > Gammaproteobacteria > Burkholderiales > Burkholderiaceae_C > Polaromonas. Next base: position 894 of record JAZKHN010000248.1, on the reverse strand, counting down.
ATCGGGCAGCCAGCAGTGGGGCGTGGGCCCGGCCTTGCGCCTGCCGATTTTTGATGCAGGCCGATTGCGCGCCAACCTGCGCGGCAAGACTGCTGACCTTGATGCGGCGGTTGAAAGTTATAACGCTGCCGTGCTGGATGCCGTGCGTGATGTGGCCGATCAGGTGGCTTCATCGCAGGCGATTGCCCGCCAGCAGGCCGAGCAGCGCGCTGCGCAGCAGGCTGCGGAAGGGGCTTATGACATTGCCGTGCAACGCTATAAGGCCGGACTGGGCAACTACCTCAATGTGTTGACGGCCGAGACCAATGTTCTGGCACAGCGCCGCGGCGCGGTGGATCTTTCGGCCCGTGCACTCGACACGCAGGTGGCGCTGATTCGCGCACTGGGTGGCGGTTATGTGCCTGCGCAGGCCTTGCCGCAAACCGTCGCCGCCTCACGCTAAAAAAGACAGACAAGAGTACAGAGACAAAACCGTCCTTCCTGAACCCCTCATCGCAAGCAGTCAAACATCATGAACGCACCTCAACCCGCAGCCACCATCACGCCCGAACCTGCCAAGGGCAACCCGACCCGCAAAAAAGCCCTCACCGCACTGGCTGCGGTGGTGGTTGTTTGCGGCCTGGGCTGGAGCGTGTATGCATACCTGGTCTCCAGCCATTACGAATCAACCGACAACGCCTATGTGCAGGGCAATGTGATCCAGATCACGCCGCAGATCGGCGGCACGGTGCTGGCCATCATGGCCGACGATACCGACTTTGTAAAAGCCGGCCAGCCGCTGGTACAGCTTGACCCTGCCGACGCGAAGGTGTCACTTGACCAGGCAGAGGCCGCACTGGCACAGGCCGTGCGCCAGGCACGCACGCTGTATGCCAACAACGGCACGCTGTCTGC
>JAZKHN010000247.1:0-21370 GCA_040385325.1 Pseudomonadota bacterium | reverse complement strand
TCGAGCAACGAAATCCTGGAAGCCCTGACCGACCCGCTCAACAACATCGTCAGCGCCGTCAAGAACGCGCTTGAGCAGACCCCGCCGGAACTCGGCGCAGACATCGCCGACCGCGGCATGATGCTGACCGGTGGTGGCGCCCTGTTGCGTGACCTGGACCGCCTGCTGGCAGAAGAAACCGGGCTGCCGGTGCTGGTGGCCGAAGAGCCGCTGACCTGCGTGGTGCGTGGTTGCGGCATGGCGCTGGAGCGCATGGACCGCCTGGGTTCCATCTTCACATCGGAATAATCCCGCCCCAGGTCTCTATCCGACCTGACGATTCATGCCTTTAGGAACCCTGGACAGATCCCCGCCATCCTTCTTCAAGCAGGGACCGTCGGCGCTGTCCAAGCTGATGTTCTTCAGCGCCCTGGCGCTGTTCCTGATGGTGGCCGACACGCGTTTCCGCATCACCCAGCCCGTGCGTGCAGTGCTGGCCACGGCGCTTTACCCGGTGCAGTGGCTGGCCCTGCAACCCGTCCGTGCCGTACGGGGCGGCGGCGAATATTTCACCAGCGTAAGTCAGGCCAATTCCAGCAGTGAAGAGGCCCGAAAAAAACTCGCGCTGCAATCGCTGCGCGCCGGGCAGGTTGAACAACTTCTGCAGGAAAACGACCGGTTGCGCAAATTGCTGGGGTTGCGCGAGCAGCTGGCCACATCGGTGATGGCTGCAGAAGTTCTTTATGACGCCGCAGACCCCTATACGCGCAAGGTCATCATCGGCAAGGGCATGCTGCAGGGCGTTGACCTGGGTTCGCCGGTGCTCGATGAAGCGGGAGTGCTGGGCCAGGTCACGCGCGTCCACCCGCTGGTCAGCGAGGTGACGCTGGTCAATGACCGTGACCTTGCCATCCCCGTCCTCAATGTGCGTACTGGCGCACGCAGCGTGGCCTATGGTGATCCTTCTGCGGGCGGCAGTGGCCTGGAGTTGCGTTTCATGGGCAGCAATTCGGATGTGAAGGACGGCGACCTGCTCACCACCAGCGGCGTCGATGGCGTTTATCCCCCGGGTTTGCCAGTTGCGAAGATCACTCACATCGAGCGACGTGCCGAATCTGCTTTCGCAAAGATTTACTGCACACCGCAGGCGCTGGTCACGGCAGCCCGCCATGTGATGGTGGTCAAGCCTGTGTCTGCACAGATACCACCACGCCCGGATGTAGCGGCCGAAGCGCCGGCACCCGCCAAAAAGGGAGCCGCCCGATGATCGTGAAAGGTCCGACGACATGATCATGCGCTCAGGCCAGCAGTTGCTGTTGCCCGCCAACCCGGTCTTTATCTGGTGCAGCCTGGTAGCGGCGCTTCTGCTGGACATGCTGCCCCTGGGGCGCACGCCCTGGATGCCTGACTTCCTCGCGCTGGTGCTGGTGTTCTGGAACGTTCACCAGCCGCTGCGCATAGGCATAGGCGTAGCCTTCATGTTCGGGTTGGGTATGGATGTGCACCAGTCCTCGTTGCTGGGGCAGCATGCGCTGTCGTACACGGCCTTGAGCTTTTTTGCAACCATGATCCACAGGCGCCTGCTCTGGTTTTCAGTTCCCTCGCAGGCCTTGCAGGTCCTGCCCCTGTTTGCGATTGCCCATGGGGTGGAGATCATCATCCGGCTGGTAGGGGGCGGGATGTTTCCCGGGTGGCAGATACTGTTGGCGCCGGTCCTTGAAGCTTTGCTCTGGCCAGTAGTGAGCGTGCTGTTGCTGGTGCCACAGCGCCGCGCGCCAAATCCCGACGAAAACCGACCCCTCTAGATATGATCAACTCAGCTGTCCGTCGTCAGCCGCTGCTCCGCGCATTGCAAGCAGGGCCCGCGGAACCGGCTGTGCCGGGCCGCAGGCGCAGCAGCCCCCTCGGGGGGCAGGAAGTTACACGCAGTGAACGACCGTGGGGGCCATGTCATGACCGAACTTAGAAATGTTGAAGCCGACCTCTCCCGTTTTCGCGCCCGCGTGCTGGTGGCGAGTGTGGCTGTGCTTTTTGCGTTCTCGCTGCTGGGTGCCCGTCTGGTTTATCTGCAGGTCTACCGTCATACTGACCTGAACGAGCAGGCTGAGAACAACCGGACGGCAGTGGTACCGATCGTGCCCAATCGAGGGCTGATCCTGGATCGCAACGGGGTGGTGCTGGCCACCAATTACTCCGCCTACACGCTGGAAATCACGCCATCCAAGGTTGGAAACCTGGAGGAGACCATCGCTGCACTTGAGAAGGTGGTGGACATCCAGTTGCGCGACAAGCGCCGTTTCAAACGCCTGCGGGAAGAGTCCAAAAATTTCGAGTCACTGCCGATACGTACACGCCTGACCGATGAGGAAGTCGCACGGTTTGCGGCGCAGCGTTTCCGCTTTCCCGGCGTTGACATCAAGGCCCGCCTGTTTCGCAACTACCCTTATGGTGAACTGGGCAGCCACGTGGTGGGCTATATCGGCCGAATCAACCAGACTGAAAAGGAAGCCATTGAAGAGGGCGACGATGAGGGCAATTACCGCGGTACCGACTACATCGGCAAGCTGGGCGTCGAGCAAAGTTTTGAGCAGCAACTTCATGGCACCACAGGTGTCGAGCAGGTCGAAACTTCGGCTGGCGGACGTGCGGTGCGCAAGTTGGCGACCAACCCCGCGACACCGGGAAACACCGTCCAGCTCTCGCTGGATATCAAGCTGCAAAAACTGGTCGAAGACATGTTCGGCGACAGGCGCGGCGCGCTGGTGGCGCTGGACCCCAGGACCGGTGATGTGCTGGCGTTTGTCAGCAAACCCACCTTCGACCCCAACCTGTTTGTTGACGGCATCGACACCGAGAGCTGGGAGTCGCTCAACGAGTCAATAGACAAGCCGTTGCTTAACCGTGCACTGCGAGGCACTTACCCACCAGGCTCTACCTACAAGCCCTTTATGGCGATGGCTGCCCTTCAGACCGGTGCACGCTCGTCTGCAGCGCTCATCAACGACCCCGGCTTTTACATGTTTGGCGGACGGCGTTTTGGCAGCCCTGAAAACGAGAAGGGCGGCATCATGGACATGAACCGCGCCATCGTCGAATCGAGCAACGTGTACTTTTATTCGCTGGCCAACGAGATGGGCGTGGACAACATCCATGATTTCATGAAGCCGCTGGGCTTTGGCCAGACGACGGGCATAGACATCAATGGCGAGGTGCGGGGGATTTTGCCCAGCCAGGCATGGAAGCGCGGCTATTTCAAGAAGCAGGAGCAGCAAAAGTGGTTTGCGGGCGAAACCATCTCCCTGGGCATTGGACAGGGCTACAACAGCTTCACCATGCTGCAGCTGGCCCAGGCGACAGCCATCATTGCCAACAATGGCATCAAGCACAAACCCCGCCTGGTCATAGGCACGCAGGATCCGGTCACGCGTGTCATGCATTCGCTGCCCATGGCGCCCGCACAAGACCTGGGCTACAAGCCTGAAAACGTGGCCATCATCCGCAAGGCCCTGCACGGCGTGACGCAGGGTGGCACGGCAACCCGGGTTTTTGCCGGTGCCGGTTACACCAGTGGCGGCAAGACAGGCACCGCGCAGGCCGTGACCATGGCAGCTAAAGGAAAATACAACAGCGCCAAGATGGAGGAACACCAGCGTGACCACGCTTTGTATATCGCCATGGCGCCAGCGGACGATCCGAAGATCGCGCTCGCTGTGATTGTTGAGAACGCTGGTTGGGGCGCAGGCGCTGCCGCACCCATCGCGCGGCGTGTGTTTGACTATATGCTGATGGGCCTCTACCCCAGCGAAGAAGACATGGCCGCCGTCCAGAAGGGCATGGCTGCTGCGCCCATAGGCAAACCTCGCCGCGTTGGCGAGATGACGGCGCTCCTGCCCGCGCTCAATGGCGCGCCAATTGCAGAACTTGCAAAGGCTGCCGGATCGGCGTCAGTGCCTGCAGCCGTGATTGCAATACCGGCTCCGGTGCCCGCCGTGCCCACTGTTTCTCAGACGGTGGCCCGCCTCGCTTCCCCTCTGGCGCGTTAGCCGCTTGCCTCAGGGCCGCCGCTGATACGCAGCTTCTCGCTGTGTTGTGAGGGTTTCACGGCGTATGAAGTCCCTGACGAAATCGTCCTGCGGGTGATTGTGCAGGTTGTAGGGTGAGTCCCACTGCCGTATTTGGCCTGCGGACATGATGCCTATCTTGTCAGCTATGGCAAACGCCTCGGCCTGGTTGTGCGTCACCAGGATGGCCGTGTGATCCGTCGCCCGAAGGATGTCCCTGACCTCGAATGCAAGATGCTCACGTGTGTCAACGTCGAGGTTGGAGAACGGCTCGTCCAGTAAAAGAAGATCAGGTGCCGGTGCCAGCGCGCGCGCCAGTGCGACGCGTTGCTGCTGCCCCCCCGAGAGTTCATGCGGATAGCTGCCGCCGGCATCTGCAAGCGCTACCAGTTCCAGCATTTCGGCCACGCGCTTTTGCTGCGTGGCCTTGTCCTGGCGGCGCAGGCCGAAGGCCACATTTTGCGCCACGGTCAGATGGGGAAACAGTGCGTAGTCCTGGAACATCATGCCGACACGGCGGAGCTCGGGTGCCACGATGCGCGATGGCGAAGAGATCAGCACACCGTCAAGTGAAATACTGCCGCTTCGCACGGGCTCAAATCCGGCGATGGCCCGCAACACCGTGGATTTCCCGCACCCTGATGCGCCCAGCAGGCAGCCGATGTCGCCACGCGCAAGGTCGAGTGACAAATCCCTGACGACTTCGTGCAGGCCGTCGGGCATGTTGTAGGCGAGAAGCACTTTCTCAAGTGCAAGAAGAGTTGTCATCGGCCCATTTTCAGGTTGGTGCGAGCCAGCAGTATGACCGGAAGCAGTCCCGCAACAACGATGGCAAGCGCAGCCACTGCGCCTTCCTCGTAACTGCCACGCGCGGCATCTGCGTACAGCCAGGTAGCCAGCGTATCGAAATTCATGGGCCTGAGCAGCAAGGTGACCGGCAGCTCTTTCATGGCATCGACGAATACCAGCAGTGCGCTGGCCGCCAGTGCGGGGCGCAGCAGCGGCAGGTGCACGCGCCGCAAAGTTCCGGTGGCGGTTTCTCCGAGCAGTCTTGAGGCCTGTTCCAGCGAAGGAGGAATGCGCGTCAGGCCTGCTTCAATGCCGCCCGACGAAATGGCCAGGAAGCGGATTGCATAGGCAATCACCAGCGCGCTCATGGAGCCCATCAGGAACAGGCCGCCGTGACCAGTGACAAACCCCCAGGCCCTGTCGATCATCAGCAGTGGCGTGAGCAGGCCTATCGCCAGAACTGTGCCGGGCACCGCGTAACCGAGGCCCGCAATACGGGCGCAGGCGCGTGCCGGATCAAAGCTGCTGCCTGAACGCAGTGTTCTTGCGGCCCACGCGATGGCCAGGCCGCACAGCAGGGTGAGCAGGGTTGCAGCCGTCGCGACGACCAGCGTGTTGCGTAGCCCGGCCAGCAGTTGCGCTGACACACCACCTGTCAGGTGCAGTCTCTTGAGGGTTTCGGACACCAGGTAGGCGGCAGGGGCGCAAAAACCTATGGCGACAGGCATGGCACCCAGTGTGAAAGCAAGGAGAGCCTGTGCGCCACGAAGCCGCGTGGCCTGCATGGGCCGCATGCGTTGTGTGCCCGAGAAGCGTTGCCGCTTGCGGCCATGGCGTTCCAGCAGTATCAGACCGACCACGATGATGAGCATGGCCAGCGCAATTTGTGCCGCACCGCCCAGGTCCGAACGTGTGATCCAGGTGGTGTAGACCGCAACCGTCAGCGTCTGCACGCCCAGAAATTCCGATGCGCCGATGTCGTTGAGTGTTTCCAGCAGCGCCAGGCTCAAGCCGATGGCTATGGCCGGCCGCGCCATCGGGAGCACGACACGGAAAAAGGTCTCGCGCCGCGATGCGCCCAGTGTGCGTGCCGCTTCCAGCATGCTCGCCGCCTGGCTCATGAACATTACACGCGTGCTCAGGTACACATACGGGTAAAGCACAAAACCAAGTACAAAAATCGCGCCCTGCAGCGAACGCAAATCAGGCAGGCGGAACTGGCGGGGGTTGTCATAACCCAGCAATGCCCGCAGGGCTGTCTGCACCGGGCCTATGGGGTGCAGGAGGTCCAGATAGGCATAGGCCACGATGTAGGTGGGTACCGCCAGCGGCAGCAGCAAAGCCCATGACAGCACGCGCCGACCCGGGAAGTCATAGGCCGTTACCAGCCACGCGCTGCCTGTGCCCAGCAGTGCGGTCAGCGTGCCAACGCCCAGCAGCAACAGCACAGTGTTGGCCAGTGCCTGAGGCAGTACGTGGCTTGCAAGGTGTGCCCAATGCGCTGTATCAGCCTGCAGCGCAAACCAGACCAGCATGGCTAGAGGTGCCAGCACCATGAGTGCCAGCAAGGCGGCGACGGGCAGCATGGCGCTGCCGCCCCGCCATGACATCAGGTGTCGCAGATGGCCCTCATGCCTGCAGGGCGTTTTGCTCGCGGCGTGTGACGCAGGCTCAATTGTCGAACCCGACCTTGTCGACCAGCTGGCTGGCCTGTTTGCGGTATTTGGAAATTTCTGCGACCGACAATGCATCTGTCTTGAGTGGGCCCAGGGCAGTCATGACAGGATCCAGCGCCACATTGGCGCGGATCGGGTATTCATAGTTGCCTTTGGCATACATGCTTTGGGCGGGCTCGGATACCAGGAATTCGATCAGCTTGACTGCGTTGGCCTTGTTGGGCGCGTTTTTCGCGACGGCCGCGCCTGAAACATTGACGTGCGTGCCGCCGCCGCTCTTGACGGTAGCAAAGGTTGGGCGTATTACCTTGATGGCATCGCCCCATTTGCGGCCATCGCTGCCGGCGGCTGCGTTTTTCATCTGGCCGACGTAATACGCATTGGCCACGCCGATGTCGCAAATGCCGCCCAGGATGTCGCGCGCCACGTCACGGTCACCGCCACCGGCCTTGCGGGCCAGATTGGCTTTGACGCCGCGCAGCCACTTCTCGGCTTCAGCTTCGCCATCATGCGCAATCTTGGCCGCAACCAGCGCCGTGTTGTATGGGTGCTGGCCAGCGCGTATGCAGACCTTGCCCTTGTACTTGGGATCAGCCAGGTCTTCGTAGGTCAGCTTGTCCAGTTTGGCGTCTTTCTGTACATAGATCACGCGGTCGCGTTGCGACAATGCAAACCACTGGCCGCCAGCGTCGCGCAGGTTGGCAGGCAGCGTCTTTTCAAGCACAGCGGATTTGACGGGTTGCGTGACGCCGCCGTCGACCAGGTCCACCAGGTTGCCGATATCCACCGCCATGAGCACATCGGCCGGAGACCGCGCGCCTTCGGTCTTCACGCGTTCCAGCATGCCGTCTTTCAGAAAGACCGTGTTGACCTTCACGCCGCTGTCCTTGCTGAAGGCGTCCAGCAGGGGCTGGATCAGGGCTGGCTCCCGGGTGGTGTACAGGTTGACCTCTTCGGCGGCGAACGCCTGACCGGTGAAAAACGCGGCAGCCACAAGGGCGCAACTGCGCGAGAGGGCGGGCATGTAAGTAGAAGCAGTGCGCATGAATCCCCTGAATGTCTGAAGTAAAACGTCTTTGCATTGTATTTTTGAATACGAATAGTTATCGTTTTGACCTGCAAAAACAACGGGATATTTTTGCGCCAGGTTATCTACGCCCGCCGCCAGCCTTCAGGCCTGACGCAAGAACGCATCGAAGCCCGTTTTCAGGATGAGGGCGCTCACGACAAAGATAAATACCAGGCGTACAAAGCCAGCACCGTGCTTGAGTGCCAGGCGCGTGCCCAGCAGGCTGCCTGCGACGTTGGCAACTGCCATGGTCAGCGCGAAATGCCACCAGACATGGCCTTTGTAGGCAAACAGGCCCAGCGCTGCAAGATTGGTGGCTGTGTTGAGGAGTTTTGCGGACGCCGAGGCATTCAGGAAGTCGTAACCCAGCCAGCGCACAAACAGGAAAACGAAAAAACTGCCCGTGCCAGGGCCAAAAAACCCATCATAAAAGCCCAACACCAGCCCTATACAACATGCGACCAGGGTTTCCGTCCGGCCGCTGAAGCGTGGCGCATGATGTCGCCCCATGTCTTTCTTTACCAGTGTGTAGGCCAGCACGGCGACCAGCACAAAAGGTAGAGCTTTCCTTAAAAACCCGCCGGAAACCACTGTCACCAGCCAGGCGCCAGCCAGTGAGCCTGCAAATCCGGCCGCTGCGGCCGGCAGCAGCGCTGACCAGCGCATGTCTACCCGACGGGCAAACTGCGCTGTTGCCACGGCTGTGCCCCAAATAGAAGCGCCCTTGTTGACCCCAAAAAGGGTTGCCGGATGGGTTGTGGGGAAAACCGCAAACAGGGCGGGCACCAAAATCAGGCCACCGCCGCCCACAATCGAGTCTACAAAACCAGCCATCAGCGAAGCGATGGAGACAATCAGCAATTCCATGCCCGGATTGTCTCATTCGCATCAGCGGGCAATGTGGGTGCTGCGCATTCATAGCTGGTCAAGCCTGTCGCATATGGTCTGCAAGGCCGCGACTTGCACACTTTCAGGGGCGGATGGGAAACAGACGGGCAAAAAAAAGCGCCGGGGTTACCGGCGCTTTTGACAGGGTCTTTTGGAACCCTGCCTGTCTCGTTAATTCTGTTTTGTCCAACTCAACTCTAAACTCTTGTGTCTCCTCGGCTCCTCGCTGAGAGCATTCCGGCTCATCAGCAATGAGAATGACTGTAGCTTGTGCACTGAGATAGTGCATTAGGATTTTCCCGCCCCCGGGAATCTACCAATCCTGTATGTCCTGGACTTGAGCCCCCAGGGCTACCGGCCCTCTGTCAGGCCATACGGAGTGCGCATGAATTAGAGCGCAAGCACCAGCTTTGAGCATCTGGCACGACTTATGCCTGTTGTTACCAATTGTTGGCTGATTTCTGAAGAAAGGCGTGTGCTGTATGGCGATCAAACGGTCCATTGCAATGGGTATATGTATCTTGATGGGGCTGGTTTTCCAGCAGGCTGGTGCCCAGACCGGTGTAAGTGTGGCTTCGACACCGATGCCAGTAGCGAGTGCTGCAGCTTCGGCCCCCGTCGTTCCCGCAAGTGATGCCTCCGCGCCAGTTGCTGCCCCTGCGGCACCGGCTCCAGTTGCGGCACCTGCACCGGTTGCAGCGGCATCGGCCCCCGCGCCGGCTCCGCTCACCCAGCCCGGGCTGGTTGACAGTTCTACCATCAACGGCGCGGACACCGCCTGGATGATGACGTCCACCGCCCTGGTGCTGCTGATGACCTTGCCTGGCATCGCCCTGTTCTACGGCGGCATGGTGCGTCGCAAGAGCATCCTGAACGTGATGGCCTGCGTGGTGGTTATCTGTGCGCTGGTCAGCATTCTCTGGTTTGCCATCGGCTATTCACTTGCGTTCACGCCCGGCAGCGGCTCAATGGGCCACTTCATCGGCGGGTTTGAGCGTGCCGGCTTTGCAGGCCTTGATTACGTCAAGGAAACCGGCAAGGTGGCGGTCAGCCACATTGCACCCAACATTCCCGAGTCCGTGTACTCGATGTTCCAGCTGACGTTCGCCATCATCACGGCGGCGCTGGTGGTCGGCGCGTTTGTCGAGCGCATGCGCTTTTCTGCCGTGGTCATCTTCATGTCGCTTTGGACCATCATCGTCTACGCACCGATTGCCCATTGGGTCTGGGAGCCCAATGGCTGGCTGGCCCGCCTTGGCGTGCTCGACTTCGCCGGCGGTTCGGTGGTTCACGTCAACGCCGGCATTGCAGGCCTGGTCTGTGCCTATGTGCTCGGCCCACGCCGTGGTTACGGCAGCGAGCCCTTCACACCTGTCAACCTCGGCCTGACCATGGCCGGTGCCGGCATGCTGTGGGTGGGCTGGTTCGGTTTCAACGCCGGTTCTGCTGTGGCCTCTGATGGCCGTGCAGGCCTGGCGATGGCCGTGACGCACATCGCGGCAGCTGCAGGTGCACTGTCCTGGATGGCTGCCGAGTGGATTGTCCGCCGCCGTCCCTCACTGCTGGGTCTGTGCTCAGGTCTGGTCGCCGGCCTGGTGGCCATCACGCCTGCATCCGGGTTTGTGTCGCCGCGCGCTGCGCTGGTGATCGGCCTGGTGGCCGGTGCTGCCTGCTACTGGGGCGCTACAGGCCTGAAACGCCTGCTTAATGCCGACGACTCGCTGGACGTTTTTGGCGTTCACGGCGTGGGCGGAATTGTGGGCTCGCTTCTTACCGGCGTGTTCGCCAGCAAAACGATTTCGGGTGTCGAGAGCAGCCTCTTGAATCAGTTCATCGGCACCGGCACGGTGGCTTTGTACAGTCTCTTCATGACCGGCGTGGCCCTCTGGGTCACCTCGCTGATCGTGAGCCTGCGGGTAGGCGAGACATCAGAAACTGACGGGCTTGATATTTCCCAGCACGCAGAGCGCCTGGGTGGCTAAGGGCCCCAGGCCCTGACCGTCCCTGATATGACGATGGAGGATCTACATCATGCCTTCCAGTGAAAAAATTGCCATTGCCGCCCACCTGCACGTGCTGCTTCGCCGCAAGACCGGGCGGGTCACGGATACGGAATGGATGGCCGGAAACGCAGAATATGCTGCCGAAATCACGCGTTTTGCGCGTGAAAAAGCCGTGGAAGACGGTCACGCCGATCTGGCTGCATGGGCCGACAAGCTTGAAGAAATCATGGGCACGCCAGACCCCCGGCAGCGCGTACCCCTGGTCAAGATGGTGACGGACGCTGTCAAGCATGCTGCGCCTGCCATACCTGTCACACCGGTGCCCGACAGGCAAAGCTCGCAGTCGGTCAACACCGAGGAAGAGGTCTACCCCGAATCCGGTTTTATCGAATCCACCTTCGGCGTGATCTTTGGTGAGCATGATCCCAACAAGCCGAAGAAGCCGGTGGACCCGAACGCGCCGCGCTACGTCAAGGGCCTGCGCTAGGGCCACGCTTTGATGCCCCTGAAAAAGGGTCGCCGAACAAGCCCCCCCGTTTCACCAACGGCGAGGCTTTTCTTTTAATGGCATGTTGGGCGTGACCTAGGGTATATCCCTAAAAAAAGCCGGTTGAGCAGCGTTGTAATGGTTATTTTATATAACCATAATTGCGCGACTGAACTGCCCTGCCATGACCCAAAAAGACCTGCAACTCGAAATGCGCGGCGTTGTCGCCGTCATCCGGCTTTGCCGTCCCGCCAAACGCAATGCGTTGGGCGATGCCCTGATCCTTGCCCTGCGCAATTTGCTTGAAAACCTGCCTGCAGAAGCCCGGGCTGCCGTATTGCACGGCGAGGGCGATCACTTCTGCGCCGGGCTCGATCTGAGTGAACTCAAGGAGCGCGATGCCGGCCAGGGCCTGCACCATTCGCGCATGTGGCATGCCGCGCTCGAGCGTGTGCAGTACGGCCCGGTGCCTGTCATTGCGGCAATGCATGGCGCTGTCGTCGGTGGCGGGCTTGAGCTGGCCAGTGCCTGCCATATCCGCGTGGCTGATGCCTCCACTTTTTACGCGCTGCCCGAAGGTTCCCGCGGCATTTTTGTAGGCGGTGGTGGCGCGGTGCGCATCCCGCGCCTGATAGGTGCAGCACGCATGACAGACATGATGCTGACCGGCCGCGTTTACAACGCCGAAGACGGCGAGCGCATAGGCCTGGCGCAGTACCTCGTACCTGCAGGCCAGGCTTTCGACAAGGCCATGGAACTTGCACAACGCGTGGCCGAAAATGCCCCGCTGACCAACTACGCGCTGATGCACGCCCTGCCGCGCATCGCCGAACAGCCGGCAGACCAGGGCTTTTTTACCGAGGCGCTGATGGCCGCCGTTGCGCAGAGCGCGCCCGAGGCCAAGGAGCGCGTCAAGGCCTTTCTTGACGGCAAGGCCGCCAAGGTCAAAAAAGCCTGAGTCATGCAAGGTCAGATGCAATCAGAGCAGGCGCAGCCTTTGCGGGCATTGGCCACCGGCGCAGCGAAATACCGCCCGATGAAATTCGGTGTGACCCGTGTGGTGATGACGGCGGGCCGCGACGGCAGCCATTTTCTTGAAGCCGACCAGCCGCTGCAAGCCTATGCCACCCGCATGACGGACCGCTTTGTGCATTGGGCGCAGACCGACCCGGAGCGTGTGCTGATGGCCAGGCGCAACAAGGCGGCGCAAGGTGCGGCAGGCATGAGGGGCGACTGGCACTATCTCAGTTACGGCACGGCGCTGGATGACGCCCGCGCCATTGGCCAGTCGCTGCTCGACCGCGGCCTGAGTGCCGAACGCCCCGTGCTCATCCTCAGCGAGAACAGCCTTGAGCACGCACAGCTCGCGCTTGCCTGCATGCTGGTCGGCATTCCCTACTGCCCGGCATCGCCCGCTTACAGCCTGGTCGCTTCCGACTACGGCAAGCTGCATCACATCTTCAAAACGTTGACGCCTGGCCTGGTGTTTGCGGCAGATGGTTCACGCTACGGCAAGGCACTGCAGGCCGCAGCGGGTGCTGATGTTGAGGTGGTGCTCGCTGAAGGCAACTTGCCCGACCGTGCCACAACGGCCTATGCAGATTTGCTCAAGGTGAAAGCCACACCGCAGGTCGATGCTGCGATGCAGGCGACCGGTCCGGACACGATTGTCAAATTCCTCTTCACCTCGGGATCGACCAAACTGCCCAAGGGCGTCATCAACACCCACCGCATGTGGTGTGCCAACCAGCAGCAGATGCGCCAGTCCATGCCGGTGCTGGCCGAGCACGCGCCCGTGTTGGTGGACTGGCTGCCGTGGAACCACACCTTCGGCGGCAACCACAACGTGGGCATGGTGCTCTACAACGGCGGCACGCTCTACATCGACGACGGCAAACCCACGCCTGCACTAATGGCCGAAACCCTGCACAACCTGCGTGAGATCGCACCCACGCTCTATTTCAATGTGCCGACCGGCTTTGAAGCCATTGCCAATGCGATGAAGACCGACGGGCAATTGCGCAAAAACCTGCTCTCGAAAGTGCGCATGTTTTTTTACGCCGGTGCAAGCCTGGCGCAGCCCGTGTGGGACAGCCTTCACGAAACCCAGGAGCGCGAGATTGGCGAGCGCATTGTCATGGGCACCGGCCTGGGCATGACCGAGTCCTCACCGTTTGCAATTTTTATCACCAGCCCGAATGTCAGGGCCGGCGATATCGGTGTGCCCGCACCCGGCATCCGCCTCAAGCTGGTCCCCATGAATGGCAAGACCGAGATCCGCTACAGCGGCCCCAACATCACGCCGGGCTACTGGCGCTCGCCTGAAGCAACCGCCTCTGCGTTTGATCTCGAAGGTTTTTTCTGCACCGGCGATGCCGTGAAGTGGATTGATGAAAATGACATTCACCAGGGCCTGAAGTTCGACGGCCGTATAGCTGAAGACTTCAAGCTGGGCACGGGCACCTTTGTCAGTGTCGGACCGCTGCGCGCCAAAATCATCGCCGCCTGCGCGCCTTATGTGCAGGACGTGGTGCTGACCGGCATCAACCTCAAGGAAGTGGGTGCGCTGGTGTTTCCCACCTCTGCCGTGCGCTCGCTGGCAGGTGTTTCTGCTGATGCGCCGCTGCGCCATGCGCTTGACAGCGAACCAGTGGCCGCGCACTTCCAGAAAGTGCTCAACGAACTGTCTGCGGCATCCACTGGGAGCGCCAACCGCATAGCACGTTTGCACCTGATGCACGAGCCGCCTTCACTCGACAAGGGCGAGGTGACCGACAAGGGCTCAATCAATCAGGGTGCAGTGCTCACACATCGCGCGCCGCTCGTAAGCGGCCTGCATGAGGATGCCATCTCTCCCATCTTCAAGCCCGCACAAGAAAAATAACGCAGCAAGACAATCATGAAAGCCAAAGGATTTTTCTCTTCATTCAATGACGTCTGGATGCTGGACGGCATGCGCACCCCGATGGTCGATTACTGCGGCGCGCTGGGTCACATCTCGCCCACCGACCTCGGCATCAAGGCTGCACGCGCAGCCCTGCAAAAATCTGGCATTGCAGGTACCGACGTTGACTCGGTGCTGGCGGGCAACATGGCCCCCGGCGACTTCGGGCAGTTCATGCTGCCGCGCCATATCGGCCTGTATGCCGGTGTGCCGGTCGAGGTGCCCGCCATCATGGTGCAGCGCATTTGCGGCACTGGTTTTGAATTGTTCCGCCAGGCGGGTGAGCAGATCCAGAGTGGTGCAGCCGACGTGGCGCTGGTGGTCGGTACCGAGAGCATGACGCGCAACCCGATTGCTTCGTTTGAGCATCGCACCGGTTTCAAGCTGGGCGCACCCGTCGGCTTCAAGGACTTCATGTGGGAGGCGCTGAGCGATTCAGCGCCCGGCATAGACATGATCCAGACTGCGGAAAATCTCGCCAAAAAATACGGCATCACACGCGGGCAGGTTGACGAATTTGCATCGTCCTCGTTTGCCAAAGCGGTTGCTGCGCAGCAGGCCGGTTTCCATGCCGGCGAGATAGCCCCTGTGGTCAGCGAGAAATTCGAGCTTGATGGTTACGCGCCGCGTGGCATCCGACTCCAGGGCAAGATGACAGAAGTCGCGGGCGACACGCATGCCCGCCTGTCACCTGTCGAGGTACTGGCCAAACTACGCGCTGTTCATCCCGGCGGTGTACAGACCGGTGGCAACAGCGCAGCGCTCGTTGATGCCGCGGCTGCGGGCGTGGTGGCCTCAGGCACGTACGTCAAGGCCAACAGCAAGAAGCCGCTGGCGCGTGTGGTCGCAGCTGCTGTCGTCGGGGTGCCGCCCGAGATCATGGGCATAGGCCCTGCGCCTGCCATTCGGCTGCTGCTGGAGCGTGCCGGTTTGACGCTGGATCAGATCGGCCGTTTTGAAATCAACGAAGCCCAGGGCGCACAGACCCTGGCTGTGGCCAAAGAGCTTGGGCTCGACATCGGCAAGCTCAACGTCAACGGTGGTGCCATCGCCATGGGCCATCCGCTGGCTGCAACCGGTGTGCGGCTGACGCTGACCGTCGCGCGCGAGATGCAGCGCGCCGGTGTGCGTTACGGCATTGCGTCGGCCTGTGTGGGCGGTGGGCAGGGCATTGCGCTTTTGCTTGAAAATCCCGAAGTCCAGAACTGATCAAGCAAAGCTGTGCCATGAGCAAAACCGTTATTTATGAATTCCCCGTCACCTTCGGCGATTGCGACCCGGCGGGCATCGTGTTCTACCCCAACTTCTCGCGCTGGATGGATGCCTCGTCGCTGAACTTTTTCGTCAAATGCGGTGTGCCGACCTGGAAAGAACTGGTCAAGACCACCGGCATCATCGGCACCCCGCTGCTTGAGATCAATACAAAATTCAGCAAGCCCGCCAGCTATGGCGATGTGCTGCAGATTCACACCAGCGTTGAAGAGTGGCGTGGCAAGGCCTTCATGCAGCGCCATGTCGTGCGGCGCGGTGACGAGCTGATCTGTGAAGGCACGGAGATGCGGGCCTTTTGCATCCGCCACCCGGACGACCCGTCGCGCATCAAGGCCATCCCCGTGCCGGATGACATACGCGCCAGGTGCAGCTGACAGAACCTTTTTACCCGTGATCCTCTGACTTCAATCATTACAAGGAGACATTTCATGACCATCGCCGATACCGCCAGCCACACCCGTCGCCACTTCCTTCAAACAGGTGCCGCCATCGCGGCCGCCACCGCTGCCTACTCGCCAGCCTTTGTTCTGGCGCAGACCGTGGAGCAGGTCAAGATTCTTTACGGCTTCCCGGCTGGCAGCGCGGGCGACATCTGCGCCCGCCGTGTAGGCGACAAGATGGGCGGCACCAAATACGCGAAGAACAACGGCATTGTGGAGACCAAGGCCGGCGCCGGCGGCCGCATCGCGCTTGAAGGCCTGAAGATTGCACCCGCCGATGGCTCTGTGCTGGCGATGACGCCGTTCTCCTGCGTGTCCCTCTACCCGCACATCTACAGCAAGCTGGCCTATGACCCGGTGAAAGACATTGTGGCTGTCGGTACGGCCTCCATGATTCATCACGGTTTTGCTGTCGGCCCGCTGGTGCCCGCCAGCGTCAAAACCCTGAGGGACTTCCTGATCTGGGCCAGGGCCAACCCGAAAGACGCCAGCTATGGCTCGCCCGCTGCCGGCTCAACGCCGCACTTCATCGCCGCACTGCTGGGCCTGAACAACGGCGTGGACCTCAAACACATCGCCTACCGCGGCTCAGTGCCTGGCGTGACTGATACGGTCGGTGGCCAGATCGCGTCCATGTGCTGCCCGCACGGAGACCTGATCGCCAACCACAAGGCCGGCAAGCTGCGCATTCTGGCGACCTCTGGCAAACAGCGTTCCACCTTTGTGCCTGACGTGCCGACGTTTGCAGAGCAGGGCTTTGCCGACCTGACGGTTGAAGAATGGTTTGGTTTTTATGCCCCGGCAAAGACACCTGCATCCGTGGTGAACGCCGCCAATGCCGCCATCAATGCCGCCATCAAGGACAAGGGATATCTTGACGCCATGAATGTGGTCGGCCTGATTCCCTACGGCGGCACGGCCAGGGACATGGCGCTCAGCCAGAAGGTTGAGTTCGACCGCTGGGGCCCGCTGATCAAGAGGATCGGCTTTACCGCCGAGTCCTGATCCGCGCTGCTGAAGTTCACCCTTGCATTACCAGCCCGTTCTTGAGGACCAGCAGTTCATCCTGATGGAGGTGCTGCGTGCGCCCGAGGTGCTGGCCGCCCTGCCGCCTTTTGCCGGGTGTGATGTGGCGTTGATGCTGCAGGTGCTTGAAGAGGCCGGCAAGTTTGTCGCTTCTGAAATCGCCCCGCTGCATCGGGTGGGTGATGAAGAGGGTTGTGTCTTCAGCGCCGGTGAGGTGCGTACGCCGCCTGGCTTCAGGGCCGCCTACCAGGCCTTCTGGCAGGCGGGCTGGGCCAGCCTGTCGAGCGCGCCTGAAGATGGTGGCCAGGGCCTGCCTGAGGTGCTCAACCAGGTGCTGTATGAAATGCTCAGCGCCGCCAACCATGGCTGGACCATGGCGCCCGGCCTCCTGCATGGCGCCTATGAATGCCTGAAGCATCACGGCAGTGCTGAACTGAAGGCGGCTTACCTTCCAAAAATTGCGAGCGGTGAATGGCTGGCCACCATGTGCCTGACCGAGCCGCACGCGGGCAGTGACCTGGGCCTGGCGCGCACCAAAGGCACACCGCAGCCCGATGGCAGCTACCGCGTCAGTGGCACCAAGATTTTTATCTCGGGCGGCGAGCATGACCTGAGCACCAACATCATCCACCTGGTGCTGGCGCGCCTGCCCGATGCACCGCCCGGCCCCAAAGGCCTGTCGCTGTTCCTGGTGCCCAGGGTGTTGCCCGATGGCCTGCGCAACGCGGTGCACTGCGAACGCATCGAAGAAAAAATGGGCCTGCACGGCAGCCCGACCTGCGTCATGCGTTTTGACGACGCCACCGGCTGGCTGGTTGGCGGGGCCAATCGCGGCCTGAACGCCATGTTTGTGATGATGAACGCCGCCCGCCTGCACGTCGGCCTGCAGGGCGTCGGCCTGCTTGATGCCGCATGGCAAAAGGCTGATGCCTATTCAAACGAGCGCCGCCAGATGCGCGCGCCTGGCCCCAGAACATCAACCGAGCCATCAGACCTGATTGCCCGCCACCCGGCCATGCGCCGAATTCTCGATACCCAGCGCGCCTGGATAGACGGCGGCCGCGTGCTCGGCTGGCGCACCGCGCTCGAGCTTGACCTTGCCCGCCACCACCCGGACGCCGCAAGACGTGCGCAGGCCGAGCGCTGGTGCAGCCTGGTCACGCCCGTGCTCAAGGCGGCGCTCTCGCAGCAGGCCTTTCACGGCGGCAGCGAATGCCTGCAGGTATTTGGCGGCCACGGTTATGTGCGCGAGTGGGGCGTCGAGCAGATCGTGCGCGATGCGCGCGTCGCCATGATTTACGAAGGCACCAACGAAATCCAGGCCATAGACCTGCTGGTGCGCAAGGTGCTGGTTGATGGCGGCAAGGCCATGGGTTTGATGTTGTCAGAGCTTGCCGGCACGCTGGATGCGAAACACGAGGCCGATGCTGCGGCCCTGCAGCTGATGCGTGAGATCAATGAGGTCACCGCTGCATTGGCAGCTGCTGCCCCCCACAACGTCGAACTGCCTTACTGGCTGGCCGATGACTACCTGCGCCTGGTGGCCATCGCGCTGCAGGCCTGGGCCTGGTCACAGATAGGCAGCACGCTGCGCAGCGGCGTTGCAAGCGCAAACACCGAACGCTGGTCCGCGCCGTCGCAGGCCCTGCAGTTGTGGGTACTGCCCGAGTCCGGCATGCGCCTGGCCATCATCCGGGCGCGGCTGGCGGCGGCGCCCGTCTCCGCATGAACTGATGTGAAAATCCACCCCATGCCCGAAAAAGCCACCGCCACCGGCAAGATCGACAGCTCCTACCTCGAGACGCTGATGGGCTACAACGCCACACGCGCCTCGCTCAAGGTGATCGAGCTGTTCACCAAACGCATGGCGGTGTATGACCTGCGGCATGTGGACTTTTCCATCCTCTCCATCATCATGCACAACCCCGGCATCACCTCGCGCCAGCTGTGCGGTGTGCTCAGCATCCTGCCACCCAACCTCGTCGGCAAGATCAGCCTGATGGAAAAACGCGAACTCGTCAGCCGCCGCCCCCACCCGCAGGACGGCCGCGCCGTCGGCCTCTACCTCACAGAAACCGGCGCCAAACTGATGGCAGACGCCGAGCGCACCGCCACCGCGCTTGAAGACGACGTGACCCAGAAGCTCAGCGCGGCAGAAAAAAAGACGCTGATGCGTCTTTTGCAGAAGATCTACCTCTAGGCGCTTATTGCGGGAGCTGGGCAGCCACGCAATTTGCTATTAATTCAGTAGCTGTTCACGCACGTGTTTATTGGCCTGCAGCCTGATTTGGCACTCGGAAATGGCCTTTTCTGGGTGCTTTGTCGTCTTCAAGCCTCCCAAAAATGACCAAAACCCCGAAAAGTTAATATGGAAGTTAACTTTTCAGAGATTTTTAACGTACAGGTTAAATTTTTAACGTGTACGTTAAATATCGTATCAAAGGTTGGGAGGACCTGTGCTTTCGGGAGATTTGATCACGTTTAGTCATTTCGAGGCTCCACATTGTCAATGCCGCTTAACCGGCATCAAGGGTTACTGGCGCGGCGATCCTCGTATGAGACCTGCGTTCAAAGCCGGCCGGATCACCAAGGGTCAGCAATCGTAGCGGCGGTAGTTCTGGTAGCAGAGTTCGCGCAGGCGATTCTTGTCTGCCTGTGCGCGTTGCTGTGCGTCGCGGGTTGCCATTTGCTCACGTGACCTTCTCTCCGCTTCCTCGCGACGCTGGTCCATCTGCTGGTTACGGTCGTTCTGGACCTCGACATACCTGTTATGGGTTTCAATCGTGCGCGCCACCGCAATGGCGCGGTTGCCCTCCTGGCGGAACTGGCGGTCCTGCTGCTCTTCCCTTCTGGCGCGCTGTTCCCTTTCGGCCGCTTCCTGAGCAATGCGTTCTGTTTCAAGTTTTAGCGCGGCCTCTGCGACTTTCTTTTCCTGCAACTCCCGTTCTGCGATGGCTTTTGCGGCCGCAACGTTTTTGCTGTTGATATAAAAGCCCGCGCCCGCCACCAGCAGCACGGCCAGTGACAGCACCACCAGCGGGCGGGTGTACCAGGGCTTTTCTTCCGTCACCACCACAGTGGGTGCGGCACGCCTTTGGGA
This sequence comes from Pseudomonadota bacterium, assembly GCA_040385325.1. Taxonomy (GTDB): domain Bacteria; phylum Pseudomonadota; class Gammaproteobacteria; order Burkholderiales; family Burkholderiaceae_C; genus Polaromonas. Next base: position 1,636 of record JAZKHN010000247.1, on the reverse strand, counting down.
GGCAGGTATCGCCTGACCGCTGAGCTTTCTGTCATGCGCTGCGCGTGACTCCGGGTCACGAAGGACCTTGTACGCGGCCTGGATTTCCGCAAATTTGTCCCCGGCCGATGGCTCGGCCGCAAGTTTCTCGGCGGAATAGTGTGCCTGTGCTTTGCTGAAGGCCTCATCAATGTCATCCGCAGACGAATTGCCTGGAATACCGAGCACTGTGTAAGCTGACCTCATCTTCGTTTTCCTCCCCTCTGTTTGTGTTGTTTGTGTTGTTGTTCCGGTCTGCCCGCCTCAACGGCGGCTGGCATCCGCGGCCGCCCGTCTCGCCTCTGCGGAAGCGCGCGCGGCTTCTGCTGCTGCCTGCCTTTCTGTGTAGGTACCGTTGCGAACGATAACGTTTTGTGCGTTGGCCGATGCCCTGCTGACCCGTTTTTTCTCCATGCAGTCGGTTTCAATGCCGGCGCGGATATCGACAGCGCTGCCGCTCCTGGAGTAGACCGCCGTGATGAGGTCTTTCTGCTGGCCCCTGTCTTGCCTTGTCATGGGCGTTTGCTCAACCTGCGCATGCAGGTTTTGCACCGGCTCATTGCGCAGCCTGGCGTGAATGATGGGGAGGGCGCGAGCGCCCAGGTCGGCACATTGGGAGTCGGCACCGGCCGTTGCCTGCTCTTTGGTGAAGGAGCCTGTCACCCTTGAGTACTTTTGCTGCAGGTCGGTATCGCAGGGTTTATCCTGAAAAACAGCGCCACACTTATAAAGGCTCTGTGCGTGGACACCCAAGCCTGCAGATGCGATGAATGTGAGTGCAATAACCCGGTTTCGGATTTGCATGTTGACCCCCCCCAGATATATTTTTATGTGCCCACTTTTTCTGTGCACACCCCTCAAGCCAGTATAGCCAGCGCCCCGCTCTCAGCCGGACTGGGGGTGCCCGAAACCCTGGCAGGTTTGCCTTTTGTGGCGGTGTTCAGACAGTCCATTGCCGGCAGTAACTGAACACCTGCGTCAGAGCATGGTCTGATGCTTTAATGGACGGCCCGAATTTGCGGGGATAAAAACGGAGGATTGAGCGTATGAAAAAGATGATCGGCCTGGTGTTGGCACTGGTGATGAGCGGCGGCGCGTTTGCACAGGCCTCTTTCGGCAAGGCACCTGAGAAAACCGCAAGCAAAAAAGATGACAAATCTACGATCAGCAACAGTTCCATCCGGCAGGAAACCACCGCCTCCGGCGGCTCGGCCAAGCCTGCGCCCGGTTCGGATCGCAAAAGCAGCAAAAGCTCGATACAGCAGAAACAGTAAACAACCTGCGGTTGTCCACTAAAGGGTGCGCGCAGAAATCAAACCGCTGAACTCTTCGAGTTGGCCAAGGCTTTAAGCTATTAATTTAATAGCGTATCACGCTCGTATCTATTGGCTTTCAGCCCGATTAGCGCCGGAAAAACACCTTTTTTTGGCTGTTTTGGCATTTTTCGGCAACCCTAGGAAAAACAACAACCTTGAAAAGTTAATATGAAAGTTAACTTCTCAGGGTTTTTTAACGTGCACGTTAAATTTTTAATGTCTACGTCAAACGCTGATGAGCCGGGCTCATCAAACCCCGGCCTGAATCCACTCCGCAGCCTTCTCGGCAATCATCAGCGTCG
>JAZKHN010000246.1:0-19515 GCA_040385325.1 Pseudomonadota bacterium | reverse complement strand
GCCATCACACCCAGAAGGGTTAGGGCACGGCGGGCTTTTTGCATGAAGACTCCTTGGAAAGTGGAAACAACTGACGGGTTAAAAAACGAAAGCGACAACAACGAAAGATTTGTGAAAGCTATTTGCTGGCAGAGTCAACCATCGCGTATGCAACGATCTCAATTTTCATGCCAGGCACGACCAGCGCAACACCTGCGCTCGAGCGGTTCGGGTATGGCGCCGTGAAGAACTCGCGGTAAATACTGTCGATCACCGGCATGTCCGCCACATCGGTCATATAGATCAGCACCTGTGCCACGTCGGCCAGGGTGCCGCCTGCGGCTTCGAGCGCCATCTTCAAATTGCTCAATGTCAGGCGCGTCTGGTCTTCAATCGAACCTGTGTCAATCGTGCCGTCCTTGCGCACCGGGCCGTGCGCCGTGAACAGCATGCCGGCCGATTTCACGGCCCATGAAAAAGGCTGTTTCAGCGGCGGCAGGCCGATGTCTATGACTTCTTTCATCAGGCGGTTTCCAGCTTTGCAGAGGTTTGTGTTTCACCAGTGAATTCGGCGAGTTTCTGGTACCACGGATGGTGCGCGTCACGCAGCGATGTGTGCGCTGCGAAGTGGTCCTGCCCCGCCATGATGCGCAATTCAACAGGCGCATGTTGCAGCTTGAGCAGCGCATGGATGCGCAGGTTGGATTTCTGCACACGCTCGCTGTCGTGCTCGCCATGGCTCAAATAAAACGGCACGCTGTTGCCGGCCGTCCAGCAGATCGGGCTCATCACGGCATCCAGCGAAGGGTCTTTCAGCACCATGCTGTAGACGCGCTCTTCAAGGCTGCCGGGCGCGGGCGCGGGGTGGTAAAGGTCCATGATGGCGCTGATCGGCAGGCAGCCCTTGACGGCTGTTGACGGCACACCAAAGCGTGCGCGGTCAACAGGCCGCAGCGCAACCAGCGATGCGAGGTGGCCGCCGGCCGAATGCCCGCCCAGGTAAAGCCGCGAAGGGTCGCCGCCCTGGCGATGAATGTATTGATAGACATGGCCCAGCATGTCCAGGCTGTCGTCAAACGCTGCTGGCAATTTGGCCTCGCCCACCAGGCGGTAAGACGGTGACACCAGCACACAGCCCATCTCGGTGATGTGTTTTGCCATAAAAGCGTTGTATTCACGGTAGCCGTTGGTCCAGCCGCCACCGTGCCAGAAGACCACCACTGGCGCGTTTTCTGCGCCTTTCGGGCTGTAGACGTCGTAGCGATGAAGGCGGTGCGTGCCGTAGGCGATGTCCTTGTGAACATCCATAGCTTCAAACGGTTCACGGGCCCAGCCCATCACCTCACACGCGTAGTCTTCGGCCGCCTTGAACGGCATGGGTATCTGGCCATCGGGGTTGGCCTGGTCATAAGTCAGCATATGAGCGGATGTTATGAATATAAATTTTTAACGTCAATATAAATTTTGAAAATTCCGTAGAATTCGCCCAAGATGCCTGAATCCGTTTCACCAGTGAAAGACAAGACCCTCGCAGACCGTGCCTTGCGGCTTTTGCGCGACGACATCCTCACAGTCAGGCTCGCGCCAGACGAGCGACTGCGCATCGTCGAACTGCAAAAACGCTACGACCTGGGCATCAGCCCGCTGCGCGAAGCGCTGCTGCGGCTGATCAGTGAAGGCCTTGTGGTGGCAGAGGGCCAGCGCGGTTTTGCAGTGGCGTCTGTCTCGCTCGAAGAATTGCAGGACCTGACCCGAGCCCGCATACGCCTGGAAAGCCTGCTGGTGACCGAAGCCATCGCCATGGGTGACGCCGAATGGGAAGCCGGCGTGGTCGCAGCCTTTCACCGCCTGTCACGCGCCACCCTGCCCGGCGACCACCACGACGAAAAAACGACCATGTACTGGGAAGGTTGCCACCGCGCCTTTCATGACGCGCTGGTAGCGGGCTGCGGTTCACCCTGGCTGCTGCGCATGCACGCCCAGATGGTCGACCACTCCAAACGCTACCGCCGCATACGCCTCTTCCATTCGGTGCCGGCCACCGAGCTGGTGCGCACGGTCAATGACGAACACGAACTGCTGATGAAGGCCATGCTGGCGCGGGATACGACACGTGCGGTTGAACTGGTGCACAGCCACCTGAACAACACGGCGACGGCTGTGAGTGCGTTCTGGAAGCCCGCACAAGAGGCTTGATGCATGGAACCAGTCAACTGCTGGACCCGCCATCCGTACCTGCGACAACGCCCCTGGCGTTGACCCTGGCAGAATCGCAAAGCGCTATTTGGCCGGTGACAGTCCGTTCTCGGCACACCGGGTAGACAACGTCATACTCACCATGCCATAGGGGTAAAAATTGCCGGGCAGGACGCCGTCAGGAACAATGGCAACACATGCGCCGATGGGCATATCCTGGTCTGTTTGAAGGGTCACGGTCTCTGCAGTTGCCGTCAAAATCTCATACTGGTTGGTCTGGGCTTTGGAGCCGTTGACGCCCGAGTAAAGCAAACCACCAATCAGCCCGAAGGCCAGCAGCGCACGGGGTGCCTGCCCCGGGCGCTCTTCCCTCTTCGACTGTTCGATAACGCCAATGAGCCGCAGGTCGTCGGCCGGCGCTGAGGGCTGCGCCTGTACTGAAGCGAATGAGAACAGGAGAAAGAACAAACCTGGCCTCAGGGACACAGCCCTGCGTGCTGGTTCGGGGATAGAACGAAATGAAAACTTCATTTTTGGAGGGAATCAAATACCCGAAGGCTCACTGGGTTCGCACGGGGCGTGCCTCACGCGTTTTCTCTCGCTATTAAATCAATAGCTGGTGGCGCATGCAAACAAAGGGCTGCAGCCTGAAATCGTCTCAAAAATGGCCTTAAAACGGGCTTTTTTGAATGTCTTTTCCAGCCCAGACCGGCAAAACCGAATTGAAAAAACTTAATGCGCCACATATGACACATTAAGACATTAATGCCTTATATACGACACATTAAAACGTCGTGCCAGCGTTCAGGGCTTTCTGGCCGCCAGCAACCTGTCGGCATATTCCTGCCATGCGGCATCTTTGCCCACATCGTTGAAAATCCCGGATTTGGCCTGGTCGGCGACCCACTGCTGCTTGTCGGCGATGGATGCCGTCATGTAGGGCTCGAAACCGGCTTCGCGCACGGTGTTGGCGGATTCGCGCATTTCTTCGGCGCGGCGCTGGCCGTGTTGCACGACGCGGCTGAAAAAGTAGGCGCCGGTTTTCTGCCAGTCCATGTTGGGAAAAGTTTCTTCCAGAGTCGGGATGACGTAATCCTCAACCCCGTAAGCGCGGGCTGTGGCGTAGCTCTCAATGACGAGTGCTTCCATGCCCTTGATCATCACGCTGCGGCACATCTTGATGGCGCTGGCGACGCCGAGCTTTTCACTGACGGCCTTGGCGTCCATGCCCCAGGCGGACAACAGGATGGCCAGCTCGCCCGCGTGCTCGCCACCCAGCAGCAGCGGCACCCGGATGCCGTAGGGCGGCACCGAGGTCATCACACCGGCTTCGACATAACGTGCGCCAGCAGCCTCGATCAGCTCCGCGCTGCGCTGCTTGGTGCCCGGCGATGCGGAGTTGAGGTCGAGGTAGACGCTGCCTGGGCGAATGCTTTTGGCGGCTTCTTCGGCGACCGCCAGGCTTTGCGAGGCGGTGACGGCCGCAATGACCAGGTCGCTTGACTCGCACAGCGCCTTGCTCGACATCTGCGCCGTGACGCCCGCGTCTTTCGCATGGGCCAGTTCGGCAGCGGCGGTGTCACCCACAAACTTGCGGTCCCAGGCATGCACACCGTTCTGGCCTTCAATGCCATCCTTGCCCTGCAGCCCGGCGCTGAAGATCTTGCCGACTTCGCCGTAGCCAATCAGCCCTATGGTCTTGAAGTTCACGGCAAAGGTCCTGTGCGGAAGGTGATTACTGCGTCGGGATTTTGGCCGTAGCAATCACACCAGCCCAGCGTTTGGTTTCGCTGGTCAGCAGGTCAGCCAGTTGTGCGGGCGTGCTTGGGCTGGCTTCGATGTTCAGGTCGAGGAGGGACTTTTTCACTTCAGCCGAATTGACGGCGGCGTTGACTTCCTTGTTCAGGCGGTCGAGCACGGCCTTGGGCGTCTTCGAGGGTGCAGCGAGCGCGTTCCATGAAGCCACGTTGAAGTTGGCCAGACCGCTTTGCGCGGCGGTAGGCACATCCTTCAGGACAACAGAACGCTTGGCACCCATCACAGCCAGCGCATGCACGGCGCCGGACTGGATCTGCGGCAGCATGGGGCTCAGGATTTCAACCGCAGCATCAAGCTGGCCGCCGCGCAACGCGGTGATGACGGCGGGTGTGCCGTTGAAAGGCACGACCTGCGCCTGAATGCCGGCGCTGCTCTTGAACAGCTCGGCAGCCAGGTTTTGGGTGCTGCCGATGTTGATGGTGCCGATGTTCAGCTTGCCGGGGTTGGCCTTGGCTGCTGCCAGCAGGTCGGCCAGCGTCTTGTACGGCGAGCCTTGCGGCACCACGACAGCGATGTCGAAATAACCCAGCGTCGAAATGGGTGCGAAGTCTTTCAGTGTGTCGAAAGGCAGGCTCTTGAACAGGCCTGCGCTGACGGCGGTGCCGTTGGACATCAGCAGCAAGGTGTGGCCATCCGGCTCGGCCTTGGCGACGGTATCACCGGCCACCACGCCGCCCGCGCCCGGCTTGTTTTCAATGACGACGGCCTGGCCCATGTTCTCGGCCATTTTTTTGGCGACAACACGTGCGGTCAGGTCAGCGACACCACCAGCGCCGAAAGGCACCACGATGCGAATGGGTTTTGACGACAGCGGCTGGGCCTGGACGGCTGCGGCGATGCCAAGAGCGGCAACGGCGCCAAGAATGGTACGCAGAACGGTGCGGCGGAGGGTGTGTTTCATGAATGTGATCCGTTTGGGCGCGCTGGAGCGCGAGGATGAAAAAAGCAGACTGAACTATCTACAGAAGAAGCCCGGCCCGCAAGCGGAGGAACCCACAACGTGTTATTTAATTTCGTTATAACTACTGGGAGTTTTGCTGATTTTTAGCTGGCAGCAGCAAAAACCTCAAGCTTCTGCGGCAATCTGCCGCAACGCCTGCTCAAACACCTCGGCGGGCTGTCCGCCGGAAATCAGGTGCCTGTCGTTGATGATCACGGCGGGCACCGAGTTGATGCCGAGTTGCTGGTAGAAATGCTCGCGCTTGCGCACGTCGTCAGCGTACTCGTCAGAGCCCAGGATTTCTTTGGCGCGGGCAATATCCAGCCCCACCTCATCCGCCACCTTCGCCAGCACCTCATGTGAGCCGGGGCTCTGGCCGTCGGTGAAATAGGCCTTGAAAAGCGCCTGCTTCAGCGCCTTTTGCTTGTCGGCGCTGACCGTTTCGGCCCAATGCAGCAGGCGGTGTGCATCAAAGGTGTTGTAGATACGGCTGCGGCCGCCGCCGGGCTCATCGGGGCCGCTGAACTTGAAGCCGACCTGCGCGCCGCGCTGGCGGATGTTCTCGCGGTTGGCATTGGCCTGCTCTGCACTGATGCCGTACTTCTCGGTGATGTGCTCTGTGATGTCCTGACCTTCGGGCACCATTTTCGGGTTCAGCTCAAAGGGCTGGAAGTGCATGTTGACGGCAATGTCGCCTTCAACTTTTGCCAGCGCCTGGTCAAGTGAGGCGAGGCCCACGGCGCACCAGGGGCAGGACACGTCGGAAACGAAATCGATTTTGAGTTGTTTGGTCATGAGGTTCTCCTGGGTATGCCTTGGTACGGCTGAAGGCGGGTTTCGCAGAATTTTCACCTGATGCCGCAAACCCTGCTTTGCAAGGCCTTTTTCTGCAGATTCCTGACGACCGCTGCCCGATTCAAGAAACTGTCACACAAGCTTCATAAGCTTTGCGGGCTGCCCAACGGAGCTCCCACGAATACACGAAACCCCTGGAATAACAATGACCCACAAGTCCCTGCCCGCCCTGCCCTCACGCCGTGATGCCCTGCGCTTCATCACCGCCGCACCCATGCTGCCCCTGGGCGCATTTGCATCCAGCGCTCTGCTGTCCGGCTGCGCTACGACGGCCGGACCAACCGGTTCCTACGCATCTGCAAGCTTCACATCGATGGCCGCACCGACACTGGCCAACCCGGCTGCGATGGCCACCACCTCGGTCGCATCCAGCCTGAAAGTGGCCTTCAACGGCGGAACAACTCAAGACTACAAGCTGGCCTACCACCCCTTCTTCATCACCGGCGACATGGTGCCAAACGGCAAGGGCGGCAATGTGCTGGCGGGTGGTTACTACAACATCCTGAATCAGCCCATCATTGACAACTCGGTGCCGGCCAGGGCGCGGCATTTCTTCTCGGACAGCCCGGACGGCACCTCGCTGCTGGCGCTGCCCAATGCCAACGTCAAAGGCATCAAGGGCAAGGCAGTGTTTGCCGTGGTGCAGTTTGAATACACCACCCGCGACCAGGCGGGCGCCGAAGCCTACGGTCTGCTGCCCTCGCCCATCGCCGTGCTGACGCTGGACCAGGACCAGGCCACCGGCAAGCTCAGCCTGGTGCAATACCAAAACGTTGATACCTCGGCCGTCAACGGCCTGTGGATCACCTGCGGCTCCAGCCTGTCGCCATGGAACACCCACCTGTCGAGCGAAGAGTACGAACCCGATGCGCCATTTGCTGCGGACGACAAACGCTTTCAGGCTTACAGCAAAAACCTGTTTGGCTCCGTTGGCATCGCCAACCCCTACCACTACGGCCATCTGCCCGAAGTGACCGTCAACCCCGACGGCACTGGCAGCATCAAAAAGCACTTCAACATGGGCCGTATCTCGCACGAGCTGGTGCAGGTCATGCCCGACAACCGCACCGTGCTGATGGGCGACGACGCGACCAACAGCGGGCTGTTTGTGTTTGTCGCCGACAAGGAGAAAGACCTCTCTGCAGGCACGCTGTATGTGGGCAAGCTGGGTACGGGTTTCTCGATAGACCCGGCTGCTCCAGGCGCGGGTATCACCTGGATCAAACTGGGCCACGCGAAAAGCGACGAGATCGAGAAGATGGCCGACAGGCTCAAGCCGTCCGACATCATGGACGTGCGCAAGACCGACCCCAATGACGCCAGCTTCACCAGGATTTTCTACAACGGCAACCCGAACTGGGTCAAGCTCACGCCGGGCATGGAGAAAGCAGCAGCCTTTCTTGAAACCCACCGTTATGCCTACCTGATGGGAGGCAGCATGGGCTTTTCAAAGATGGAGGGCACGACCGTCAATGCGAAAGACAAAATTGCGTATTCGGCATTGCAGAACATGCAGGATTCCATGGTCAAAACCGGCAAGGGCTGGAATGCAGCCGGCGGCATCGCCCTGGACAAGGCGCTGATTGCCGGCGGCGTCATGGCACACACGCTGGCCGGCGGACAGAGGGATACGGCAGGCAACGCCATCAACAGCGAATGGATGCCGGTACAGATGAAGGCGCTGCTGGTCGGCGAAGACATCGCATCCGACGCCCTCGGCAACCTGGCCAACCCGAACAAGGTGTCCAACCCCGACAACCTGAAATTCTCCGAAAAAATGCGCACGCTGTTCATCGGTGAAGACAGTGGGACCCACGTCAACAACTTTTTGTGGGCCTACAACGTCGATACCAAAGAACTGTCGCGCATCATGTCCATGCCGGCAGGCGCAGAGGCTACCGGCCTGCATGTGGCCGACGACATCAACGGCTGGACCTACATCACCAGCAACTTTCAGCACGTGGGCGACTGGATTCCGGCGCTGCATGGCAAGGTGCAGGCCACAGTAGAGCCGCTGGTGCGTGCCAATTACAAGGACCGCTTTGGGTCGGCTGTGGGCTACCTGACAGCGGACAACACCGGCCTGAAACTCCAGGCCTGAGCGCCTGAACCGTAACCGGCGCTGGTAGGCAAATGCTGACAAGCGCCGGTGCTTCTCCCTGATAGCTGAAGGGCTGTGCACTTTGCATAGTGGATGCACAACTTTAAGGAGAACGGTATGTCTTTTGCGCTTTACATGATTGGTTTTGTGATTTTCCTGGGCGGCGTGATCTGGGGTGCAGTAGTCGCCGGAGTGCCGCAGCTCTACATCGGCATTGGCGCACTCATCTTTCTGGGCATCGGTATCTTCAGCGCAGTCAGCCGCACACGAAGCAAAGACCCTTCCTGAGTGTTGGGCGCCTCTCCAAATTGGATGGGCCGCCAAATTTAGTTGACATAGTCAACTAAATGCTTGACGATGGCTACCATGCCATCGTCGACTTCAGACCATACACACGCTCCCGACGCCCGCCATGTGCAGGCTATCCGCAGCTTCAACCGTTTCTACACCCAGCGAATTGGCGTACTTAGCGCCTCTTTCGGCGCAGACCTGTCACTGACAGAAGCACGGGTTTTATATGAGCTGGCTTATCGCGATCAGCCCACAGCAGCAGAGCTTGGCCGTGACCTTGCACTTGACCCCGGCTACCTCAGCCGAATACTCAGGCGTTTTGAAAGCCGCCACTGGCTGGAGCGAACGCCCTCACCCGCTGACGCCCGAGTAAGCCTGATCAAATTGAGCAGTGAAGGCCAGGCGGTGTTCATGCCGCTTGAAGAACAATCAAACGCCTCCGCCGCCGGGCTGCTGGCAAAACTGGCCGCTGCCGACCAGCAAACACTGGTCACCGCCATGGCTACTGCACAGCGGCTGATGGCACCGGCGGTACAGACTTCTGTAACCCGCACGGTTGTGCTCAGGGACCCACAACCTGGCGACATGGGATGGGTGGTACAGCAGCATGGCGAGGTCTATGCACGCGAATATGGCTGGAACACACACTTTGAAGCACTGGTGGCCGGCATCGTCGAGAAATTCATCAGGAACTTCAAACCCGAGGCCGAAAAATGCTGGATAGCCGAACTGAATGGCCTGAAAGTGGGTGCAGTGTTTGTCGTGCGCCAGTCGGCCACCCTTTGCAAGCTGCGCATGCTCATCCTCACGCCTGAAGCGCGTGGCCTCGGGCTGGGCGGCCGCCTCACCGATGAGTGCATTGCCTTTGCACGCAGCAAGGGCTACAAAAAAATGCAGCTCTGGACCAACAGTTGCCTGGATGCGGCGCGAGCCATTTACACGCGACGGGGTTTTGTGATGACAACAAGCGAGCCCTATCAGGGCTTTGGCAAAGACCTTGTCGGTGAGACCTGGGAGCTCAAACTGAACACACCCCAGACCAGCGACAAGCTGTTTTGAACGGCTGATCTCATAAGGGTCACAGCCAGCCACGATAATCCGGCCATGAGCTTGTTGCCTGCGCCAGACCACCCTCAGCCAAAGTCCCTCACCGACCTGTTCGTTTCTTTCACGCTGCTGGCGCTGCAGGGGTTTGGCGGCGTACTCGCAGTAGTACAACGCGAGCTTGTCGAGAAAAAGCGCTGGATGACGCGTGAAGAATTCATCGAAGACTGGGCAGTGGCGCAAATCATGCCCGGCCCCAATGTCATCAACCTCTCGCTGATGATTGGCAGCCGCTACTTTGGCCTGAAGGGCGCGCTGGCCGCGCTGGCGGGCATGCTCACCGTACCGCTGATTCTGGTATTGCTGCTGGGCGTTTTCTACGCACAGTTTGCTGATCACCCGGGCGCGGCGGGTGCCCTGCGCGGCATGGGTGCAGTGGCCGCCGGGCTGATTGGCGCGACCGGGCTCAAGCTGTTTGCAGCCCTCAAAACCAATGTGCTGGGCTTGCGTTTGTGCATCGCCTTCGGAATTGCCTGTTTTGTTGCTGTAGCCCTGCTGCGCTGGCCGCTGGTGTACGTGTTGCTCGGGCTGGGCGGGTTGGCCTGCGTGCTGGCCTGGCACAAGATGAAACCGCTGGACCAGTCATGAAAGAGACCATTCATCTGGTGTTTGCCGTGCAGGACTGGCTGACGCTGTTTTTTCACTACCTGTCGCTGTCACTGCTCTCGATTGGCGGTGCCATCACCACGGCACCTGACATGCACCGCTTTCTGGTTGAGGACCACCACTGGCTGACCGACGCGCAGTTCAACGCCTCGATCGCCATTGCGCAGGCTGCGCCCGGACCCAATGTGCTCTTCATCGCACTGCTGGGCTGGAATGTCGGCCTGAACGCTGGCGGAATGGTTACCGGCCTGCTCGGTGTTTTCATCACCATGATGGGTATCATGATTCCCAGCACCACCCTGACCTATGTAACTGCCCAGTGGGGCCACCGAAACCGCCAGTTGCGGGCGGTACGGGCCTTCAAGCAGGGCATGGCACCCATCGTGGTGGCACTGCTGATTGCCACAAGCTGGATTCTGGCAACGGCCAACAGTGCGGGTGAAGGCAGCTGGCTCGAGAACTGGCCGTCATGGCTTGCAACGGCAGCAACTGCCCTGATTGTCTGGCGCAGCAAACTGCACCTGCTATGGCTGCTTGGTGCGGGTGCGCTGCTCGGCTGGCATGGATGGCTGTGAGACGCGGGTGGGTGAGCCGTGCTTGCGTGTAAACATCAAGAATGATGGAATCAAGTCGATACAATTCTTGTAAAGACTTACCTAGAGGAGTGCTTTATGGCGCAGGAAGAAGGACTCATCGAATCAGCGGTACCGCTGTTTGATGTCGTCGTCAAGATCCCACCGGGCGCGCGGCTGGAAGACATCCAGAAGCTTGCCGCCTCAGTGCCGGAACTCCCCCCGGAACGTGTGGAGCGCCTGATCAAGGCGTTGCGCAATTCGCCCAACGCCAAGGTCGGTGCCGCTGTCACTACCGAGCGCGCGCAACAGGAAAAAGCCAACTTCACCAAAGCCGGTCTGCTCGTTGAAGTAACGCCGCTGCTGTCTGTCGCTGCGGTAACCCGGGGCAGTTACGACGGCCTGGATTCGTGCCCTGCCTGTGGAAAGCGCGTCACGATCACGCCGACACGGCAATGCCCAGCGTGCAATGTCTACGTCGACAAGATTACCGACGATTACCTGCTGAAGAAAAAAATCATGGACCAGGAGCGTGGTGCGCTTGAGTTCCAGCAGGCGCGCTCGGCCAAAAACGCCGAGAAAAGCGCACGCGATTCAGTTGAAGCCGCGATGCGCGCAAAGATTCGTGCAGAGCTTGAAAAAGAGTACGGCGTCGGGGGCAACCGCAAGGTCAAAGGAGCATTGAAAGGCGCGCTTGTGGTCGGGCTTGTCGCCGTCGCCTTCGTGGGCGGCCAGAGTTTTTCGCCTGAGGGCTTCAAACTACCCTGGAACAAGTCAGCTGCTCCGCCGGCGGCAGGCGGCATGTCGGCAGACAGCCTGCAGCAAAAATCCGGCCCTGCCGGTGCGGGTGGCGCTACCAGCGCTGCTGCCGAAGCCAATGGCGCGGCTGTGGCATCCGGTGATGCGGATATTGATGATCCACTCATTCAGGCTGCTGGCGGGAAACGAATCGGCGCAAAGGGCCTGTCTCTGGAGGAGGCTGTTGCCGCCGCCTCCACCTTGGGCAAAGCCGTCGGAAATACCACGGCCGAAAGGGCTCTGGCTGGCGGCGGTGCATCACCTAAAGGCGCAGGCGGTGCAGGAGCTGGTGCGGCAGGAGCTGCAGCAGCAGGTGGCGGTGCCGGCGCTTCTGCGGGCGGTGCCGGTGCTGTTGCCGGCGCAAGTGGGGGTGAAGCCGCTGCAGGCGTTCCCAAGCAAACCAAACAGGTGCTGACGGCCGATTTCGCCGCATTGCTGGCCGAACTCGGGCAGACCGCACGCTCACGCGAAGTCCTCAAGGCCCTGTCTGCCTCGATAGACCAGGCGGCCGACTCGGAGGAAACGAGGGCATTTCGCAGTGCGAGCCTGAGATCGCAGGCCTGGAGCATCCAGAAGCTTGACGGCAGCCAGGCCAAAGCGTTGGCGGAAGACCTTAAAGCCAAAACACTGGCAATAGGCAACCCGGCTGAACGTACACAGTTGCTTGGCAATCTGGCGGTTATCCTGAGCCGCCTGCCGCAGTTGCCACCTGACGTACCCCGTGCTTTCCTGTCCCTGGGGGCGGAGTCGCTGAAAGCAGTTGCTGCACCGCAAACAAGTACCTCGCTGGGTGACCTGGCAGTGTCCATGGCCCAGGTGTTTTCAAACGAAACAACGGCGCGCGCCAAGGCGGGTGCCTGGAACAAGGCGCAGGCCAGCGCAGCACAGGTGCAGGACCTCATCAAGCAGGCACCTGACCCCTGGGCGCAGTCGCGCCTGCAGGCTGTCGACCACCAGATACAACTTCAGCTGGGCCACAGTGACAAGGCCAATCAGAGCCTGGCTGCGGCCCTTGCGCCCGTGCTGAAGAGCGGTACCCCGCTGGAGCAGGCCATCAGATTGCGTACCGTCGCCCGTCTCTCCGACGGTGCAGTTGAGGAGGCCTTCCAGACAGCAACAGCAAGCCTGCAAGCGCAGCTGGAGCCCAAAACCGGCATGGAAAAAGCCCAGGCGCTGACCCATCTGTCACTGCTTTACGCCACAGCCGGCCTGCCGGCCAAGGCATCCCAGTTCAGGCAGCTGGCGCAGAACACGGCGGGTATCAGCGCTGCAGAAGCCACACTGGTCAACACCGACCTGATTGTCAGGACTGATCTGGCAACGGCAAGGGTGTTCCAGAGCCTGGGGCGCTATGCAGAAGCAGAGGGGCTGCTGCAGAAAGTGGGCGGCTATCTCTTCTAGATCTTCCGGGATCTTTTAGGAAAGCCGCTCAAGCGGCCCCGGCACGCTGGCGAAGTGCCTCATACAGGCACACGCCACTGGCGACGGACACGTTCAGACTCTCGACCGCCCCGCGCATCGGAATGCGCACCAGTTCATCACAGGTCTTGCGCGTGAGCTGGCGCATGCCCTCGCCTTCTGCACCAAGAACCAGCGCAACCGGGCCTTTCAGGTCAACGTCGTAAATCGTTTTTTCAGCGTCATCGCTGGTGCCAATGCACCATATGTTGCGCTCCTTGAGCTCGCCCAGCGTGCGGGCCAGGTTGGTCACCATGAAATAGGGCACTGTCTCGGCAGCACCGCTGGCAACTTTTGCCACGGTGGCATTGATGCCTGCCGCGTGGTCTTTGGGGGCTATCACGGCGTGAGCGCCAGCACCGTCGGCCACACGCAGGCACGCACCAAGGTTGTGCGGGTCCGTGACGCCATCCAGTACCAGCAACAGGGGTTGATCCGCACCAGCCTCCTCAAGCTGCTCGAGAAGTTCGTCGAGAGATTTGACCTGCGCGAGGGAATCAACCCGCGCCACGACCCCCTGATGCCCGTGACTGCCGCACATTTTGGCAAGCCGCAGGCCATCAGATTCAATGAGGCGAACGCCCGCTTCCCTGGCACGATCCGTGAATTGCCGCATACGCGCATCTCGCCGGGCAACATCGTAAAACACTTCAAAAACAGACTGGGGTGCGGTTTTTAGCCGCACACCGACGGCATGGAAGCCAAAAAGCACTTTGGGGGAAGAAGACATGGGAGGATTATCGCTGCAGCGCCCGCCGACGACAGGCGCAAACAATCAGACCGCCGGAAGCGCGTCTGAGCCTAAAATAGTAAGCAAAAGTTAGTTGCGTTAACGAACAAAAAACAACTTATCGATGAGGGGTTCCCATGGGCTTGAGGCTTAAATTCAATCTGGTCTTGATTGTCGTTTTCCTTGCCGGTTTTGCCGCCGCCGGTTTTATCACCCGGCAACTGCTGCAGGAGAACGCGCGGGAAGAGGTCTTACGCAACGCACGCTTGCTGATGGACACCGCGCTTTCCGTTCGCGCCTATACCGTCGAACAGATCAAGCCCCACCTGGACAAACAGCTTGAGGAGGTGTTCCTTCCACAAACGGTGCCGGCTTTCGCCGCAACCGAAACGCTCAACAACATCCAGAAAAAATACCGGGACTACGGCTACAAGGAAGCCACCCTCAACCCCACCAACCCGCGTGACCGCGCCACCGACTGGGAAGCCGATCTGGTCCAGCAGTTCCGCCAGAACTCCGAATCAAAAGAGCTGGTGTCCGAGCGCAACGGCGGCACGGGCCGCATCCTCTACATCGCCAAGCCCATCCAGATCACCAATGCGGCCTGCCTGGTGTGCCACAGCGTTCCGTCCAACGCACCTGCCAGCATGATCAAGATTTACGGCGAGGCCAACGGTTTCGGCTGGAAGCACAACGAGATCGTCGGCGCGCAAGTCGTCACCGTCCCCATGGAAATACCCATCCGCAACGCTGACCGCGCCTTCAAGACCTTCATGATCTCGCTGGCCGCAGTGTTTGCCGTTGTTTTTGTCGTGCTTAACCTGATGCTGAGCTGGCTCATCGTCAGGCCGATCCGCAGGATGAGCCAGTCCGCCGACAAAATCAGCACGGGCGATTTCGATGTGCCCGAATTCGCAGACGGTGGCAAAGACGAGATGTCGGTTCTCGGAAGCTCCTTCAACCGCATGCGTCGCAGTCTCCAGAAAGCCATGCAGATGATTGGTGATTAAGCTGCTACAGGGCTTTTGCCGTGATAGATCTTGATGACCCCAACATGGGCAGCCCGTCGGCCCCGCCTCCGGCCAGGCCGCGAGTTGACGCCGCAGCATTACCGCCGGGTCATCGCGTTTTTGAATACCGCATCGACAGGATGCTGGGTGGTGGCGGCTTTGGCCTGACCTATCTGGCCCATGACATCAATCTTGAGCTACCGGTTGCGCTGAAAGAGTATTACCCCGGCGACCTGGCAACGCGATCTGCTGATTCTTCAGTGCACGTTCGGGCGGCAGAAGGCACATCACAGTTCACCTGGGGGCTGGAGCGCTTTCTGGACGAGGCGCGCGCCCTCGCCTCCTTCCGTCACCCGAACATCGTACGTGTGCTGCGTTACTTCAAGGAAAATGGCACCGCGTACATTGTGATGGAGTACGAAACCGGCGATCCGCTCAAACGCTGGCTGGCGCGTCAGTCCAGCCTGGACCAGCAAGGCCTGCTGAACATCGTTTATCCGCTGCTGGGCGGGCTGGAAGCCGTACACAAGCTCAATTTTTTGCACCGAGACATCAAGCCAGACAACATTTATATCCGTGCCGACGGTTCGCCCGTACTGCTGGACTTTGGTGCGGCGCGCCGGGTCACGGCAGACAGGGACATGACAAATATCATCAGCCCGGGTTTTGCGCCGTTCGAGCAATATCACAGCCAGGGCAACCAGGGGCCGTGGACAGACATCTACTCCCTGGGTGCGGTGATGTACTGGATGGTCACCGGGCACAAACCGCTGGAATCTGCATCGCGCGTCAAGCAGGACAAAATGCCCAGCGCGGTCGATGCTGGCCATTCATTTTTCAGTGCGTCGCTGCTCAAGGCCATCGATTGGGCCATCACGCCCGACGAGGGCAAAAGGCCGCAAAGCGTGGCCGAGTTCCGCGCTGCACTGACAGGCCTGGAAGACAGCAACACCAAAACGCTGACGCAACCCAACACACAGCGTTTCAGGGACCAGGCCCAGCCCCGCAGCAGTTCAGTCAACAGCGACGTGCTGGCTTTCGCCGCCAGTTCCCAATCGATACCCCAGAGTCAGGCCGACAGCCTCCGCAGGAATGTGCTGGGCACCATCATGTTCATGGATCTCGTGTCGTATTCGAAATACTCGACAGACCAGCAGGTCGAATCAAAAGCACGTTTCAACGAATTGATAGGCAAGGCGCTCAAGGGTGTGGCCGAGCCGTCCCGCATCGTGATCGATACCGGAGATGGCGCAGCCGTGTGTTTTCTGGGTGACCCTGAAGAGGCACTTCAATCAGCGCTGCTGCTGCGCGGCTTGCTGATGCAGAAGTACGGCAAGGCCCTCTCAGTACGCATAGGCCTGCATCTTGGCCCCATGCGCATGGTGTTTGACATCAACAACCGGGTCAATGTTATAGGCGACGGCATCAATGTCGCGCAACGCATCATGGACTTCGCCCAGCCCAATCAGATTGTGGTGTCACGCGCCTACTACGACGTGGTGTCACGCATCACAGACACAGCCGCCAGCCTGTTCAGCCCCATGGGCCCGCACCTGGATAAACACATGCGCTCGCACGACATTTATGCCGTGCTGGACCCTCATGCCGCACAGGCAGGTGTTGTTGCGCAGAGTGACAGAAGTTTTGACGATACGGCCTCATTTTCGACACCCCTCAATTCCCTCACACCCGAGATGGCGGGCGATATCGAAAACGAATTGGCGCGCCTGATAGGCCCCCTGGCCAAAGTGCTGGTCAAAAAAGCCATGTCGCGTGCCAACAGTGCGCAAAACCTGCGCGACCTGCTGTCGATATCCATTCCGGATGCTGCGGTGCGCGAGGCTTTTGTGAAAGTCAAAAGCTCTACAAGTGCGAACCTGCCCGGCCAGAGCCATGCCCATGCGAACTCCCTGAGCCGACCCAACAGCATGCCTTCAACCGGCCCGGCCAGCCGCACGCGTGCTGATGTGAGCCAGCCGATAAGCAGGCCGCTTGATGCCAACAGCCGTCCCGTATCGCGTTTCGGGGATTCACAGCCGGCATCCATGCCGCTTCAGAACCTGAGCCTTGAGCAGTTGGCCATGCTTGAAAAAGTGCTGAGCCAGTACATCGGCCCCATGGCCAGGATGATCATCAAGAAAGAAGCGTCACGTCACCTGACGCTTCAGGCCTTGCTGCCTGCACTGTCGCTGCATATCGACAAGCCGGCCGATCGCAGCAAGTATCTGGCTTTCATGCAGAAGATGATCGCTTCGCGCTGACAGGTCATTCCCGATCCTGATCAATCGAGATTTGCGACGACCTGCCCGGCTTCAATGGTGATGCGCCGCTCGCAGCGTGAGGCAATAGCCCTGTCATGCGTCACGAGGACCAGTGTGGTGCCCAGTTCCTGATTCAGCTCAAACATGAGGGCCATGATTTTTTCGCCGGTGGCGAAGTCGAGGCTGCCGGTAGGCTCATCAGCCAGCAGAACGGCGGGTTGCACCACAAAAGCCCTGGCCAGTGCCACGCGCTGCTGCTCACCACCCGACAACACCTTGGGGTAGTGCCCGAGCCGCTCGCCCAGGCCGACACGCTTCAGCATCTCTGTCGCCTGCGCCCTTGCATTGGGAGCGCCAGAAAGTTCAAGCGGCAGCATGACGTTTTCAAGTGCTGACAGATTGCCCATCAGCTGAAAGCTCTGGAAAACAAAACCGACCTTTTCCGCCCTGAGCGCGGCCCGGTCGTCCTCGTTCATGCCAAAAAGGTTTTGCCCGGCAAGGTGAACTGTTCCCTGCGTCGGTGTATCCAACCCCGCAATGATGGAAAGCAGCGTACTTTTGCCCGAACCCGATGCACCGACGATGGCCGCTGTTTCACGGGCCGCCAGCGAAAAATCGATATCGCGCAAAATGGTCAATGTTCCGGTTGAGTCGGTGACGGACTTGAAAACGTGCTCAACGGAAATAATTGAAGGGCTGGCCCCGTCCACATCCACACTTCTTGAAGCAACCACAGGTTCAGACATGTCCGCCTTATCAATCAACTGGAAACTCAGTCACGGCAACTTTACCAAGCTTGTCGGGGCATTGCGGGCAAAACTGGCAAAGCCCTTGTCCGGACCGCTGACTGCCGCCTTGCTGGCCCTTGCTGCGCCTGTATGGGCCCAAGGCGCAGATACCGTGCTCATCGTTGGCGACTCGCTGAGCGCCGAATATGGCCTCAAACGCGGGACAGGCTGGGTTCCGCTGCTCGAGAAACAGATCGCCCAGGATAAAAAATCGGCAAAAGTGGTCAATGCGAGCATCAGCGGCGACACCACCTCGGGTGGCCGCTCCCGCCTGCCCGCCTTGCTGACGCAGCACAAGCCGGACATCGTGGTGATAGAGCTGGGCGGCAACGACGCGCTGCGCGGCCTGCCACTGGACATGACCGAGAAAAACATCACGGACATGGTTCAGGCCTCGAAAAAGGTTGGTGCCAAGGTGCTCATCGTCGGCATGCAGGTGCCGCCCAATTACGGCGGCGCTTACGCGGCGACCTTCTCTGGCCTGTTTACAAAGGTGGCCAAGGCCGAGAAGGTCGCGCTGGTGCCATTTTTCCTCAAGGGTGTTGCCGATGTCGACGATTCGGCCAGCCGCTTCCAGGTGGACCGCATTCACCCCAACGAGCAGTCGCAGGCAAGAATGCTGGCCAATGTCTGGCCAGAACTGAAGAAACTGCTCAAATAAATTAATCTGTATCGTCCATAAAAAAGCCCCTGACGACTTGCATCGTCAGGGGCTTTTTGTTTCAGGCTGTCAGGCTGCTGGATCTGCAGGCGGTGTCGGCTGGCCTTCCGTGGATTCTGTGCCTTCTTCGCTGCCGTCTTCAGGCTCGTCGGGCTTGCCTTCGGCCTTGCGCTTGAGCTTGTCTTCTTTTTTGCGCTTTTTGGCGAGCTCTTTCTGGCGTTTTTCGTACGAGTAGTTGGGAGTTGCCACTAGATGCTTTCGTGAATGTTGAGGCCTGCCGGAGGCAAGTCCTGAGAACCGGTTCTACGCCTTACTGTACTGCATCGCTGCAAGCGCCTGCTCCAGGTCTGCCTGCAGGTCGGCCACACCCTCAAGTCCCACTGAGAACCGCACCAGCCCGCCCTTGTACGGCCAGCCGGTTGTCCGTATAGCCGCAATGTCATAGGGCGCGCACAGGCTCATGGGCCCCGCCCAGCTGTAGCCCAGCCTGAAGAGCTTGAGGGTGTTGCAGAACTGGTCAATCTGCGCCTGGCTGTACCCGGGCTTGAACACCACGCTCATCAGGCAGGCGGCGCCTGTGCAATCGCGTTTCCAGGCCTCGTGCCCGGGCGAGCCTCGCAAGGCCGGGTGCAAAACCGTTTCCACCTGCGGCTGCCCCTGCAGCCAGGTGGCCAGTGTGCGCGTGGCGCTGTCCTGCGCGGCATAACGCAGGGCGACCGAGTTGAGGCCCCGGAGCACCAGTTCGGCATCGTTGCCGGAAACCCCAAAGCCGGTGCGCATGTGACAGAAATGAATCAGGTGGTGCAGGGATTCTTCCCTTGTCACCACAGAACCCATGAGTACATCGGCGCCGCCGCTGGGGTATTTGGTCAGCGCGTGGGCCGAGATGTCTATGCCCATTTCAAACGCATTGAAGGCAATCCCGGCGCCCCAGGTGTTGTCGAGCGCCGTAACCACGCCCAGCGGATGCCGGTCGCCATGGTTTTTGACCGCGGCCAACAGTTGAGGCAGATCGGGAAATTCCAGCGTAATGGAGCCCGGCGCCTCCAGCCAGACCAGACGCGTATGCGGTCCCAGCTTGGCGGCCAGGTCTGCCGGGTTCATCGCGTCATAAACCCTGTGGGTGATACCCCAGGCTGCCAGTTCACCCTGCGCAAAGGCCTTGTTCGGGCCATAGGCGTTGTCGGGAATCAGCAGCTCGTCCCCGGCCTTGAGCAGTGCCATGCCCACCAGCACCACAGCCGCCAGGCCGCTGGGCACCAGCGTGCAGCATTTGCCGCCTTCAAGCGTGGCGATGCGCTCTTCCAGCGTGAAGGTGGTGGGCGTACCGTGCAGGCCGTAGGTGTA